>NZ_CP119988.1:3130320-3443352 GCF_029338515.1 Haloglomus litoreum
ACCCAAAGAACAATACGCAATGTAAATCAATAACTGATATGGGCTTCGAGAAATTCGATGAAGCAGGCAGTGGCCGCGGCCGCCCGGCAGGCACCGAGCCGATGATCTCCATCCGCAAGTCGGGGAGCATTGGCGTCAACCAGGCCGCCATCGAGGCGTTCTTCGAAGACGACGACGGCGCCGTCATGTACTACGACGAGGACGCCAACCAGGTCGGCATCGAGCCGGTCGCGGACAAGGACGCCGACGAGGCGGCCTACACCGTCAGCAAGTCCGACTCCGGCGGCACCATCGCCCCAAAGGCGTTCCTCGAGCGCTACGACCTCATCCCGGAGGTCACCACGCAGTACGACCCAGAGTGGAACGACGAGGAGTCCCTCGTCGTCCTCGACCTCGACGAGCCGAAGAAGACATACGGCTCTCCCGACGACGAGGACAGCGACGAAGACGAAAGTGAGGAGTGAACCAAACAGCTTCCGCGAGCGCCACCGGAGCAGCGCCCCGCAGAGTATCCCTTCACCCCTTCATTCCTCTTCTTCCCTCGGTTCACAGACGACTTCCCGCAGCTCCGCAAGCAACTCTGGATGGTGTGCTTCAAGCAACTCAACATCAGTCCCAAGCTCCTCAATACGGCTTCTGACTCGAGAAACTGCCTGATACCGCTTCGCTTCGGACACGTCGGCTTCGCCGCTGATTCGCTCTCGGTCGGTTGTCGTCAGTATCGCCCGATATTTGCTCATGAGTCGTTCCCTGCACGCCTGCCACTTCCCAGTTAGCACTCACACCGGCAGTTAGCACCAATACTAACATTAGCACCAGAGCCAACCATTAAGTACCAGCCCGTCACACTAGGTAGTAGGCACAGGACGGCGCAGAAGCGTCGAGGGTGCTGGAACACCCTTCGACTGTGCTGGAGAACCCAGCATGCGAACCAACGGCAGTCAGCGGCAAGAAGTCACCGCCAGGAAACCAGCGGGGGAGTCCGTATGATTTCGGAGTCCTTCGCCGAGAAGACGTACCCGGACGATGTGTACGTCCGACTCCAGACCGAGTTGCTGGTGATCGGAGATAGCCTGATGACCGATCGCCATCACGCGTCGAACGGCAACTACGATGCCGATGACCCGCAGAACCAGATCGGCGGCATCATCCCCTCGTTCAGTCTCTCCGGCTGGCTCCGACATGGAATGGAGAAAGTCGTACAGAAACGGGGCACCACCCCATGCCATCCCGGTGAGTCGAACGCCAATTTCCTGAAAGAGGGCGTCTATTCACGTGATCTTGAATCGGGATACCACGAGAAAGGCGCGTGTCTAGACGACGATGGAAACGGCTGCATCGTTCTGGACCTCTTTGGTGGGTTCAGTAACCGGCCGGGGAAGTTCATGCGCCGACCGATCTCGTTCACCCCCGTCCGATCCAGCGTCGACTACACCCGCGGGCAGGCCGAAGGTCACTATCGCCGCCTGAATCGGAACATCGTCTCCCGAAACCCGGATGACGGGCGCGAACCCCTCCGGAACACCGAGTTGGATGCGGTGGCCAATCTGGATGGGTCGTGGCACCTCTCCTTCCGGGAGCGAAAGCCCGAATTCGTCGGGCTCCTCGCCGAGGCGATCGACTTCCTCGGCGCTCACCAGACCGACATGCTCCACCAGCTCGGTGGAGCCCGGAACTTCGGCGGTGGCATCGTCGACTGCTCGCTGGTGAATCCGCTCTACACCGAGCGTGAACTCAAGCGTGTCTTCGACCGGACGAAACGCCCCACAGAGTCGATGCTAGAGAAGCACGACGAATGGGAGAACGACCTCCGACCCGCATTCGTGGCAGCACTCGAGGAGCGAATCGCGGCGGACTCATGACGGCCACAATGCTGGCGGTGTACCGCCATGACACGCACAAATTCAACGGCCGCACGCACGACAACGCGCTGGAAGAGTTCGCGGGCGTTGAGGTCAATCAACAGGTCCCCTGCGGTGCTGACGGCGATGCAGCAGCACTCTCGCGTCCCCTGGAACAACGGGAGCCAGTCGTTCCGACCCACCGGTCCCCCTATCGACTGTCGCTCCTGACTGGAAATCCGGTTCACGAGACAGGCGAGACCGCTGGACTGAACGTCGCTGCCGAAGTCGAGGACCTCATCACGTTCTCCGAAGCCGATGTAGCCCACGAGCAGTGGCTACAGAGCGATGTCGCGGCGATGTACAACGAAGCGGTTGCCTTTCCGTACACGTCCCTGAAGTATCATACATTGCTCGTTGCGGCGCTGCTACACCACTACCGAGACGGGCAGGGATTCGGCGACCTCCGACTGGTCGTCGACGAAGCAGAGACAATCGTTCCGCATCGAACGGTGTACGCCGGTGAGCAGTTCTCGCTCCGTATCGCTACAGACGACGGTCGTCCATCTGCCCGCTTCGGGAGCCGCCTCTGTCGATCGTGGGCGTCGACGTGGAACCGACTGACCGACCACCCGCTCCGGACAGATGAGAAGAAGTGGGACATGACGCTGGATGCCAACCTCCGGCGCATCCGCGCGTGGAGCACGGCGCTCCAGTACATCGAGGACTTCCAGGGGGGGTGTCCGGACCGATGACGGTACTTCAGCAGGTACTCTGGGAGCTCGAGATGGATTACATCGGACATCCCTACTACGTGTCCGGAAACGCCATCCTCAACGCCCTCGTCCAGAACCTCGACACGGATACAGCCCGATCGCTCAAGGCATCACACGGGATGTTCGTCCCCGGGCAGTTCGGGACGTTCCCCGAAAACCACAGCCAGTCCGGGAGTCAACCGTACCTCGGTGCGGGGCTACCAGCGGTGGAGACGTACGATGACCTGTTCCTCCACCGCGAACCGGACCAGGGGTGGCTGCTTGACTCCCGGGCGAGGGATGCGCTGAACATCCACGGTCTCCGGGTCGACGGTGGCCACCCGACACTGGCTCATCAGACGATAATAGGCCGCCCACCCGAACATCAACGGCAGAAGCTAACCACGCGCTGGTACATTCACGCGTATCTGCACGCCGACAACCCCTCGACACTTCCGGTGTCCGAGGAGTCGCTCGGGATGGTCCAGTTCGGTGCGAAGCGAAACTACGGCTATGGGGAAGCAACCCTGAAAGCGACCCAGACAGTCGATCTCGATGCACTAGACTTCACCAGACTGGATGAGGCTGAGACACACCTGATACGGTTGGTGACACCGTTCGTTACCAGCAGTGGATACCCAGGGGCGAACGATGTCCCGGTCCCCTGGTGGTGGGACGAATCGAGAGACGGCCTCCGTTTCCGAGAGGAGAAAATCGTGGATTCGGGAACGGTCCACCGACTGGAGACTGTCGACCATGGGCAGGTCGTGGAATACGCGGGTGACTGTCCGGTCGAGACAGCACGGAACGGGCTTACACGAGTCGGATCGCATTCTCGATTAGGCTTCGGTGAACTGCGGGTCATTCCACTGACCGAGTCGGAGGCAGGTTCGTGATGGCCTACGGAGTCGTATCGAGCGGCAATCGCTCTGCGACAACCCAGAATAAAGCAATCGTATTCCCAACGAAAACTACGGCATCGACAAGCTGACCATCGACCGTTACACTCTCCATTTTCCGACCACTACACCCGGTGCTACCACGACCTCTATGGCCTCGAGAGGGGTCGCGCTACGCTATTTTAACATCTTCGGCCCCCGCCAGACCGACAGCGCGTACGCGGGCGTCATCCCCATCTTCCTCGAACAGGCCCGGAACGGCGAGCCAATCACCGTCGACGGCGACGGCTCACAGACGCGTGACTTCGTCCACATCGACGACATCGTCCAGGCCAACCTGCGTGCCGCCACCACCGATGCCGTCGGCGAGGCGTTCAACATCGGCACGGGCACCGAAACCTCCGTCCTCGACCTCGCCGAGACGATCCAGCAAGCGACGGACACGGACTCGGAGATCGTCCACACCGAACCACGGCCAGCCGACATCGACCACAGCGTCGCGGACATCTCGAAGGCCCGCGAGCTGCTGGACTACGAGCCCCGAGTGTCACTGCAAGCGGGCATCGAATCGATGGTTCAGGAGTGAGACAGGAGAGAGGGCCTCCAGAAGCCCTCCACGAGGACCGAGAATGCCCCTACTGCATCGGCGGCGATCGACTGCGTTCTAGCCCGACTCACTGCCCGTCGATCGCCTCGACCACGACATCCGCGTCGCGCAGCAGCCGGTGGATCCGGTAACTCCCCTCGCCAGGTCCACCGCCCGTGTACTCGCTCTCCGTGATGCCGAGGAAGGCCTGCTCGTTCAGCAGCCGCTGCACCCGGTCGTACGAGAGTGGGTCCGCGTCGAGGCGCTCGGCCACGCGCTGGTACGCCTCGTACACCTCCGCCGTTCGGAACGCGGTCTGGTCGTTCGACTCCGTCAGCAGCGCAAGTGCGCGGAGGATGTACTTCACGTGCGGCGGCTGCCCGCTGACGAGCTTCTGGAACCGATTGATTTCGGCCTGCCGGAGCGCGTCGTCGACATGAGCCTCGGTGACCGTCGCGGCCCCTTCCTTCTCGGCGAGTCGTCCGGCTTCGTACAGCGTATCGACCGCCTTCCGCGCATCACCGTGTTCACGGGCGGCCAGGGCTGCCGTCTTCGGAATGACGCCGTCCTCCAGCACGCCGTCCTCGAACGCGTCACGCCGGTGGTCGAGGATGTTCCGGAGCTGGTCGGCATCGTACGGGTCGAAGACGAGTTCGTTGTCCTGAAGCGACGAGTCGACGCGCTCGTTGAGCCGGTCGCGGTACGCGATCTTGTTGCTGATGCAGATGACGCCGATGAACGCCTCCGACTTGCCGCTCTCCCGCGCCCGGGAGAGACTCCGCAGGAGGTCTTCTCCGTCGAGCTTGTCGATCTCGTCGAGTATCACGACGAATGATTGGACATCGTTCTGGTCGAGCAGCTCCCAGGTGATGTCGCGGTAGTCCGGGGCGCCGATGCCCTTGCGCGGGATGTTCTCCGTAACTGCGTCCTCGTGGAGATTCGTCTGTAAGCCTCGCGCCATCTCGCGACTCGCCTGGGTCTCGGTCTGGTAATCTGAGCAGTCGACGTAGGCATACTGGAGCGAGTAGCCGTTCTCCGTAGCCGTCCGATGAGCTTCTCGAGTCACACACCTCGCAACGAGTGACTTCCCGGTTCCCGTCTTCCCATAGATGATCGTCGTCTCTGGGGGACCGCCCTCGGTAGCTGGGCCGAGGGCTCCGCCCACCGCTTTGACCTCGTCGTCTCGACCGACGACCCGGTCGAGTTCGGGAACGTGCCCGACCCGCACGAGTTCCCGATCTGCGAAGATGTCGCCAGTCTCGAAGATGCTGTCAGCATCCGGCATTACCGGGTACACCTCGTTCCACAGGCAAAAACCCACCGACCCCATACCGAGTGACCGCGATATATTATGGCTAATATCGCTCTGAAAATACGTTCTATACTCATTTATATAAGATAATCCGCAGCTCACCTACACCCGATACCGAGTCAAGCAGACAGAGTGAGTTCGGGAATTACGCCCCCTTGGAGACACCCGATACCGACTGAGGCCCCCGAGGGACCTCATCCGCCAGGAGCGTCGACCGTCAGTTGGTACGAGGTGTGGGGGACCACCCATGACTTCCAATCCAAGAGGCGCCCGTCCAGTCGGAAGCTCAGTCGGTACGAGGTGTGTCCGTGAGGGTCGGGATAGAGGAACGAGATGCCCGTCCCCAGACGCTGGGGTCACTCGGCACGACGTGTCCCCCGGTTACTGAGAGCGTCCGACTGGGAACGCCGATTGAGTACATTCGATGCTAGAACCACCGGATGCACTACGGGTGCCACAACCAGTTCGCGATGTTCATAGAACTCGTCCACACGGGACGTGTCGTCGACACAGTCCATGAGCGTGGGCACGAAATGGTCGCAGCGTCCGGACCCGAAGTGGGACTGGCTGGACCACCGTAGTATCTTGCGGTCCGTACAGTAACAACCGTGGCTTCGCCGGTTCACACGAACGATGGTGACTGTGATACCTGTGCTTACGGCCAAGCGCGAGTCAACCAAGGCGCAGCACCTCGAACGAGAGCCCTGTCGAACGGGGGAGGGAGCCGAATCAGATCCGGCGATACATAGCGTTTCCATGGCGAATTCACCCAATACGGACGCCTCATGATTCCGTCGTTCGCCTCCCAGACCCCCCACCATTCACGAATCAGCCCGTTCAGCGCTGCTTTCGTCTGATATCGAATATGGATACGGGAGTACCCGACCTCGGAGATACACAGCCGCCGATAGCGAGCGTTTCCATGGCGAAATCCCGCCGGAGAACGGACACCGGCCTCTGAGCCGACCCGAACCGGGGGTGTTCACAATCGCCGCTGTATCCACAACAGAACCTGTGGAGAACGGGTGTGTGCTATCTGCGGGATCGATGACCCCCAGTCGAATATCCAGATGCGAAGAATCGGCGGTAGCGGCTTGCTACGGTCACTCCCGGAATTCAGATTCTCGGGCGGTTCAGAAGCCGGTGGTCGTGAAATGTCTTCGGAGAGACAGTGTATCGGTAGATCGAGTCGTATCTCCCTCCGGAGACCACCCTGAACAGTTCGATTGTCACCGGAATCTGGGATGGCGATTCTACCGATACGTAGCCACTACGCTACGTGTACCGTCATTTGAGTCGGGTCGAGACCCGATTTTCCCCTGTGCCGCGTACGGGTCGATTTCTCCATGGAGAGCGCCGTGTATCGGTATCTTCTATGTAGCTGCAATCAGTGGTGTTCATGATTGCGACCGTAGCGAACGGCAGGCGGCCCTCAAATCGGTACATCGGCACTGAAACGGCGAATTGTCGATCCGTGTGGCCAGTGGGCACCGGTCCACCGTCGGCCCATCGGGCAGGCGAATTCCCCCAGAGAATACACAATCGAATCGTAGAGGTCTTGCTGTGGAGGAGAAAACGGCTGTGGAGGTTTCACAGACTCCTCAGCTCGAATTACGATTTCACGGAGAGGAGCAGGGAGGACATTGAACGGGAAGATGTGGTTCACTCGGTATCGGGTGGGGGCGTCAAGCGATAGATCGACACTAGAGCCGTCTTTTAGAGAGCCTTCCAGGCATCTGTCACTCGGCTTGTGGTGTGTCTGTCGACCATTGAACTGCTTCGCAACAACACTCGCTCCCGGTGAATCAGTCGGCACGAGGTGTCCACCAGAGAATCCTCACGCCGCTAACATCCTCCCCGCGCTGAAGCACGGGGCTTTCTCCTTGACTTTCCGTAATCCGAGTCAGCAGCCCACCAGAAGTACACGGGGGAACTCCATCGTGAGTCGAAATACCGGAAACCACCTGCCCTTCCAACTAGCCATATCGGCGGCGCGAGTGAATCTCGGTTAGCTGAGAAATTTCCGGAAGAATGAACTCAAGGTACCGTCGTCTTCCGTAGCTCCTTCCGCATCCCTCCCGCCGATAGGCTCCGAGGATGGAGAATCGTTATCTTCAATCTGTATTTCCAGCGTCTGGATTCGGTCTTCTTTCAGACCGAGCAGCGCCTCCAGCTCCTGCACACGCTGCTCCAGCAGCCGTATCCGCTCTGCATCGTAGGCTTGCTGTCCACGCAGTTGTGAATCGTGTGAGCTACGAGATGGACTACCATCCTGCGAACCAGTCGCCGATTCGTAGAACTCGTCGGTCACACCCACAGCCCGCTCGACGGTCACCTCACCGTACGTCGAGCCATCGCTGTAGTGGGGTTCGTCCCACTTCTCACGCATCAGCCCCGAGTCACGGAACAACGCGTCCATCCGCTTCGCATCGCCACCGGTCCAGAAGGCGAGCAGACAGCAGAGCGCCATGTCGGCCTCCGACTGACTCGTGTAGCCGGTCGTCTGCCCCTTCCAGAGGCGCCGGAACTTCTCCCCGTTCTTCGCGACACCCGCCCGACGGATCAGCTCCGAATCCGAGGGTTCGGGCTCCGACGCCTGGCCAGAGGCCGGCTCCTCCCCGCCCACCCTCGTCTCTGCGCCGATGTGTTCGTAGTATACCCCGTCGAGCTCCTCGTACCGCTCCTTCGCCGTCGTGGGCGTCCCTTCGACGTGGTTGCCGGTGACGGTGAAGAAGCGCTTCTTCTCGTACATCTCGACCTTCCCACGACGGTTTCGCTTGTTCGGCAGCCGCCCCTTCAGGATGACGTGATACCCTGTTCCGCTGGGTGAAACCTCGGTGTACGAATCAAGTACACCGACGATCTCTTTCGCGACCGGGGTCGGCCGCCCGTTCTCGACATCACGGCAGTCGTCCAGGTCGATACCGACGAGCGGGTCGATCTCGGTGAAGACGAACCCGAGCCCGTAGTCCCACTCGGTCGCGAACTCGTACGCGATGTCGAACGAACTCCACGTCTCCGGATCCGTCGTCGATGCCCACTTTCCGGTCGCGGGATTGATCGGCACCTTCGTCGGCTTGCCGTCCCGCTCTTCTTCCCGCCAGCAGAGCCACTGCTCACGTGCGGTCATAGCATCCGGTATCTCGTCTGCCGTCGGCTGGGGATACGCAGTATCAGTCATCGGCCACCTCCTCGCCGATGGACAGACCGTTGTCGGCGATAACCTCAGATCCTGCATCACCCTCGGTAGGTGATTCCGCGACGTACCCGTCGATGACCTGTGCCTCGTACGGACTCGCCCGGACACGAATGGGGAACCAGCCCTCCTCATCTATCCCGAGCAACGCTTCAGAATACCCGTCCTCGTCGTTACCCGCCTTCGCGGTCCGGACCCAGTTGACCTCGCGCTCTGAGAGACCGAACCATTCAGCGAGTTGCTCGGCCTCCTCGTTTACCCGGTGGATGACTGTCATCGAGCAGAGGTTCGCGATGGTCCGGGCTTCCGGCGTGAGCGTGAACTCGCCGCCCGTCTGCGTGACGAAGTGAAGCGAGAGATCGTAGTGACGGCTGTGGCGTACGGCCGTCTCCAGAAACCCGAGCGAGGTCGCATCCGACATGAGGTAGTGCGCCTCGTCGATGACGAACAGCACGCGCTTCTCGGTCGCCTTCGCCCGTTCGTAGACTGCGTTGAACAACACCTGCATCATCAGCCCCGTCTCCGACCGGCCGCGGCTGCCCTCCTCCTGTCGCAGATCGAGGTAGACGACCTTCGAATCGAGGTCGAACGCCGTCGGCTGCGCGAGATGTTCGAGGTCGCCATCGGCCCAGAACGAGGGTCGGAGGTCCTTCAGCAGCGACTGCGCGTCCGCGCGGACGCTGTCCTGCTCGCCTGCGGTCTCGTAGCCGAACGCCCGTGGGTCATCAAGCAGTGTCTCCAGCACGGAAATGACATCCGTGACGGTGGGCGATTCGCGGACGTGCGTGCCCGGTTCGCGCGTGATGCCCTGGCGCTCGTAGGCCTCTTGCACCGCCCGGCGAAGCGTCTGCTTGCGCTCGCCGAGCGGGTTGTTCGCGACGTGCTCGAAGAACGTCCCGAAGAAGGTCATCACCCAGGCGATCTGCTGGGCCCACGGGTCGAGGTCGGGAACGCTCCGTAGGACCGACTCGGGTGTCGGCTTCAACTCGAGCGGGTTCAGCCCGCGACGCCCGCCCACGGTGATTCGCTCGCCACCGAGCGCCTGACTCACCCCAGCAAATCCACCCATCGGATCGAGCATCACGATGACCGTGTCCTCGTCGTACATCGCACGGCGGACGAGTTGCAACTTGGTTCCGAACGACTTGCCCGCGCCGAGTTTCCCGATGGTAATCATGCAGTAGCCAGTCGAGCGGTTGAACCGGTCGAGGATGAGTGGGCTCTCGTTGAGCGCGTACGTCCCGTACTCGATACCCGGCTCGGCAAGCGCACCTGCGACGAACGGGAACAGCGCACCCGCTGCGCCCGCGAGCATCGGCGTGGTCGTCTCCATCGACTCCGCAAGCTGGTCGACCGCGACAGGACTGCAGGAGGTGAGCGTCGCGGGCTGAGCCCAGCGCGGCGTCACGGGCGTCAGGTTCGCTGGGGCGCGGCGGGCAGCCTTCCGAACCGAGTCCACGTCGTGTTCGACGGTCTCGCGGTCTTCGCCACGGACCGTCAGGAACATCGAGGCATCGAACGCCCGCGTCGGGGTGTTGCGCAAGACGTCGTACAGCGCCTGATAGTCCTCGAGGTCCAAACGGCAGGTTCGTGACGCGCTCTACTCCGAACTTCGAGAGGAGACGGACCTACAGGCACAACTCGTCCAAGCCGCCATCCGGCGAGCCGTCGAAGCCGTCAAAAGCGGTGTCGAACGCTGGAAGAAGGGACAGCGCGTCTCCCAACCGACGTTCACCGCCGAAACGATGGACTACGACGCACGGAGCGCGACCTTCTACCGCAACAAGGTGTCGCTGGCAACCATCGAGGGCCGGGTCGAACCCTCGTTCGTCCTCCCGGCGGACAGCCCCACGCCCTACGAGCGGTACGTCCTCTCCGAGGACCACGAGTTCCGCGAGAGTACGGTTCGATACGACGCAGTAGACAACGAGTTCTACCTCCACATCTCGACTCGGCGGATAGACGGCGACGCAGAGGTTTCGGAAGATACCGGGCACCCCGACCAAACGGTCCTCGGTATCGACCTCGGCGTCAACAGTCTCGCCGTCTCCTCGACCGGGCGCTTCTGGCAAGGAGATGATTACGACCACTGGTGCCGTGAGTTTGAGAAGCGACGCGGTGGGATGCAACAGCGCGGGACTCAATCCGCGCACAACGCCATACTTCGACTCGGCAAGCGCGAAGAAGCGTGGCGGAAACAGTACATCCACACCGTCGCTAACGAACTTGTCTCGGAAGCCGTCGAACACGACTGCGACGTTATCGTGTTCGAGGACTTGACCGACATTCGAGAGCGACTTCCGCACGCGAAGTGGCACCACGTGTGGGCGTTCCGACGCCTCGTCGAGTACGTCGCGTACAAAGCACCCGAGCGGGGCGTCACCGTCGAACAAGTTGAGCCGAACCACACGTCCCAACGCTGTTCTCGGACGGACTGTGGGTTCACTCATGAGAACAACCGCCACGGAGAACAGTTTGAGTGCCGGAAGTGTGGGTATGAGGTGAACGCGGATTACAACGGCGCGAAGAACATCGGGCTACGGTACGCTCGAAAGCGGATACACAGACTCCGTTCCTCGCCTAAGTCGGGGAGCGGAGACGCAGAAGTAGACCTGCGTATAACTGGTGGAACGATGAGCGGCGAGAGTCACCGGCCTATCGCCGGTGGCTGATTGCCGGGAGTCCACATCAAAGCCCCACCCTCAACGAACCGAGGCGCGGAGCGCCGAGGGAGTAGGGTGAGGTAGTTTACGCGTTCTCACCGTCGACAAGATATCGCTGGCGCAGTTGAGCAACGTATTGGGAATCCCAGCCCTTTGTCTCGACGTAGTAGCTGAGAGCCGCCTCGACGAATTCGCTCGGAAGGACCCCGTGGGCCGCAAACGTACAGAGGATATGCGGACTCGTGAAGAGGGAATTCCTGTCGTCGAGTGCGAGGCTGACGAACAGGTAGTTGGTCGTGTTGAACTCGTCCGTGATGAAGAGGTCCGCCTCCAATTCGTTGGCCAGCCAGATTGCCTCGGCTTCCCCGCGGTCGAGTCCGTACTCAAGCGGCTCGTCGGTTCGGTCGTCGACATCGTGTGTCGTCACTTGGTGGGCTGCTCGGAGCACGAGATCGGCAGCCGTAGCCAGGAGGTCCTCTCCACCCGTTGCCTCAGTGACCTCTCCGAGGACACTCGCAGGAACATGGACATCGTACGCCGCGAGGAGGGCTTTGAATGGGTCCGCACCAGAAGGGGCCCGGGCGCGCCGATCGACGACCGGTGTAGCGAGATTCAGCAGGACGTTGGTGTCGACGACGGCAACGGCTTGCCCCGACATTGTCAGGCGCGCGACTCGTCCTCGGATTCAGACGACGAATCGTCCCTCCATTCCGGAATATCGCCGTCGTAGAAGCTCTCGTCGCTCGGAAGTCCGTCCGCAAGCTGGGGTTCAGCGGGGGTGCGGTCAATCGACGCCTCGAGGAGCTTCATCCGCATGGCCTCCTCGCGACCGAGAATCGCCTCGACAGTCTTGTAGTCGACGCGCCCATCGTAGTAGGCGTCGCCAAGACGCCGACGGAATGCCTCATCGTCGGCGAGGGCTTCCAACTCATCCTCAAGTGCATCGATGAGGAGTCGAGTCCGAGAGATGTCGAGAATATCGACGACGCTGTCGGCACGCTCGACGAGGGATTTTGGGGCGTTGAAATCGATTCGGGTCTTCTCCTCGGCCATCACGCCATGTGTAGAATCTACACATACTTAGGCATCACGCCGCTCCTTTGACCTGGTGGCATCCGACGACACGCACCGCCCAGGGCCTCTATCGAAAACTCGGGAGATACAGGAGACGGGTCCGTTGGCTTTGGATTCAAGCCTTCCACGTGATATCCTGAGGAGCGACGAACACCGGGACCGACACGTCCCGATGACCGAAGTCCTTGACGTCGGTCGAGAGGACTGCGAATCCGTTCTCCGCTGCGTATTCGAGAACCGCCGCATCAGGAGCGGACGGACCGAGCGCCTCGATATCCCTACTGTACGAAACGTCGTGACCGTCCCCGCGAAGTGCAGAAACATACGGCCCAGGGACGTTCTCGTCGGCTAGGATTCGCACAGAGCTTCAAGGCGGAAGCCCACGACTGAAGTCGTGGGAGGAAGCCGACCGAGGTTCATCCCGCTCCTGTACCAGCCCCCGACTCCCGAACGTCTCCTGAGGTTTATCACTGATAACGCGGCACCCCGGTGTGCCGATGGAGGTGACACGCACCATCCGGGTCAAGCTAGAGGTACCTGCTGAGCGGTGCGACGACCTCCATCGGACAATCGAGCAGTTCAACCACGCCTGCAACTACTCTGTCCAACACGGTCGCAACGACGACGGCTATCTCATCCTCACCAAGTCTCAGATACACGACCGAGTGTACCACGACCTTCGGGACCAGACAGACCTCCCGGCGAACCTCTGCATTCGGGCCTACTCGACGCCGTCGAAGCGATGAAAGCTACCGTCGCAGACTGGAAGAAGGGTAACAGCCGACCGCTCCCACGATTCAACAAGCCGTCTGCCGTCTACGACAAGCGGACGCTGACCATCAAGGATAGGTCGGCCACCCTCTCCACAATCAACGGCAGAGTCGCCGTGGAGTACGTTCTCGGGGACTACCAGCGCTCGCACCTCGATGATGACGACTACGAAAAGCGGATGGGAACGCTCCATTATCGCGAGGACGAGGATGCGTTCTACCTTCACATCGTCATCAAGAAAGACGTTGAAGCACGCGACGGTGACACGGTACTGGGCGTGGACTTGAACCTCAAGAACGTCGCTGTCACGAGCACGGGCTCGTTCTACGATGGTGGCGACCTGTTGTGGGGCAGAACCACTACTTCCGCGTGCGTCGGAGCCTTCAGCACAAAGACACTCGCTCCGCGAAGCAGGCACTCCGGCGACTGTCGGGGCGAGAAACCCGCTTCGTGCTGAATCGCCTGCACACGATTTCTCGACGCATCGTGGAGGAAGCCGCTACCCACGACTGTGCGTACATCGCCGTCGAAGACCTGACCCATATCCGCGAGCGGATGGACAACCCGAACGACCAGGTGAAACGCCAGCTGCACAACTGGGCGTTCCACGAACTCCAGGAGATGCTGGAGTACAAGGCCGCAGAGTACGGGATCCGCGTTGAGAAGATTGCTCCCGCATACACGAGTCAGACCTGCTCGAAGTGTGGCCACCAGTCCAGTGCGAACCGAGATTCGGATGGCTGGTTCGAATGCAACGACTGCGGGTACGAGGTCGACGGCGATTACAACGCGGCGAAGAACATCGGCATGAAGTTGCTAACTTTACCATCGGGCGAACGCCCCGATGGGTTGGGCGACGGTCATCTCGCCCTAAAGTCCGGGACGCTGAACGGGAACGGCGAGTACACCGCCTCCTCCACTATGGAGGTAGACCGGGAGTCCACGGACAAGCCCACGACTTCAGTCGTGGGTCGATGACTGCTAGTCCGCCTCTTCAGCCGATTCGGTTCCCTCGTCAGCGAGTCCAAGCCGTTCCCGAGTCCGTCGCTCGCCGTCCCGCCGTCGTCGTTCAGCGTCCCGTTCGCGGGCCAAGAACTCCTCGCGATGGTCGTAGTAGTACGAGAGTGCGTGGAAGACATCGCCCACGGAGACGGCGTATTCGCCAGCGACGACATGAGGGTCCTCGTTGTTGTCCACAACGCGGCGCTTGATATCGAGGACCGTGATTCGAGTCCCCTCGATACGTGGGGAACCCGACCGGATGTCCTCGTCGCTGACCACTGTCGTCATACTCCTCTGTAGTTCGGGTTGCGTGATAAGCCCTTGCCAGGTCTGCTCGTTGCGCTGATTTGCGTCGTGACGGGTTAATCACCTGCCCCTGCCGAATCGTGTTGGGCCTCAATATCCCCCGTCATGTATCTCGCCTAGTTAGAAAGGAAGAGGCCGAATACAGTCCCCAGTTTTCTGCCTCAGGAGTTCTCTATCACGTTCTTGAGGCTGAACAACTGGAGGTCGTCACGTTCGTTGACGGCCTCCCGAACGGACTGGGTTGCACCGTTTCGAGCGAATAGCGCGTACTGGATATCTGCGTCTCCACCACCGGGTGGTGTCCAACGGATCTCCGCAGCGTGGTCCTCTAGCGAAGCGAGTGCGGAGTAGTCGAGCGGCGCGTTCGTGAATTTGCACTCCCCGACGACCATCGTCCCCTCGTCGGTGAATCCCACGACATCCACTTCGTGTTCCTTGTACCACCAGCGACCGATATCGAGGAATAGCTTGTCCGGGTAGAGGTTCGGAAGCGCCTCCTGGCAGAGCGTCTCGAATGCCGGGCTGACGAAATCTGCGAGTTCAGGTTCGATGATTGCCTCGTAGGCATCGCGTCCAAGGCGCTCGTAGCGGTCCTCATTCCCGTAGACGAAGCGGAACCAGAACCTGAACAGTGAATCGCGAAGTCGATACCGGCCGCGGCGGGATTTCGCTTTCTCTTCGGTGATGGGAACCTCACGCTCTACGAGTCGGAGCCGTTCGAGTTTCTGCGTGTATGTCGACATCTGCTTCCCATCGATACCGATGGCCGTGGCGATCTCGTTCGATGTTGTCTTGCCCGCCGCGATAGCCGAGAGTATCGCGAAGTATCGGTTCGGCTCCCTGAGTTCTGTTCGGAGGACGTATTCCGGCTCGTCGTGGAGGTAGCCCTTCTGCGAGAGTACCTCCTCGGTGAGAACCGTCGCGAGGTCCCGCCCCAGGTCAATTCCATCGAGGTAGTAGGGAACACCGCCGAACACGCCCCACGCGAACACACGCTCTTCCGGCGTGTAGTCGTCCGGGAGAAACTCCTGTGCAGCAGCGAAACGCAGCGGCCGGAGGTCAAGTTTCTCCGTGGCGCGGCCGTAGAGCGGGCTATTGCCAAGGAGGGTTGCTTCCTCCATCATACTGATCGACGAGCCGACGAGGACGAGCGTTCCGGCCGTGTGTTGGAAGCGCTGGTCCCAGAGGCGCTGAATGACTGATGGGAGGCTCTCATCGGCGTCGATGAGGTACGGAAACTCGTCGAGCACGACCACAGCATCCTGATCGCCGAGATAGCCGAGAAGGGACTCCCAGTCCTTCTTGATATTCGTGACTCCCGGGAACGTCTCTGCCGCGATATCGACGAACTGGTCGAGTTGGAGTCGTGCTGTCGTCTCCGTGGCCTGATAGACGATGGCGTCGTCACAGTCCGTGAGCGAGTGCTGGACGAGTTGTGTCTTGCCGAGCCGCCGCCGCCCGTAGATGACCGCCAGCTCCGCCTCATCCGAATCGTAGCACTCGCGCAATCGAGAGAGTTCCGCGTCACGATTCACAAAGCCGTCCATACCCAGCTGTCTGCTGGGTGCAAAGTAATTATTCCGGTTAGGCTAATCTAGAATAGGCTAATTTGAAATTGGCTATTTTGGATTTCTCATTGGGCTAACCACATACTAATGCCGATTCAGCGATGCATTCCTCTGGAACTCAGAGAGGCACAAGGCGGAAGCCATGACTTCAGTCGCGGGTCGATGACTGGAGAATATCGAACACGTCGATCGCCTTGTACTCCTTCCCGCGTTCCTTGCCGGTCACCTCCTCGATGAGGCCGTCCGACTCGAGTTCAGCGACGACCTTGTAGGCAGTTCGACGGGAGACATCGAGATACTCAACGAGGTCAGGGGCGGTGAAATACGGGTACTGGAGCAATTGGCGAGCGAACCGATTCATTCGTCCCCGTCTCTCGGTGTCGCGTCTTCGGCGGCTTCGGCCCACGCATCGACATCGAACCCCTTTCCGTCATCATACTCGGCCGCTGCAGCACCCGTAAGGGCCATCCCCTCCCGGGATGCAGCATACGTCTCATCGATCGCCCAATAGCGGTCGCGATGGACGACGAGACCGTCATCTTCCAACCGTTTGAGGGTCGGTCCGACGCTCCCACGAGGGATGTTGAGTTCGTCCGCGATCTCACTCATCCGATACGCGAGATCCCTGTTCGAAAGAAGGAACTCGACGATTCGTTCTGCGTTCGTCTGTGGGGATACCCCCGTTTCTTCGAGGGTCTCGAACCGATCTTTGGGGATTGGCATTCCGTAGTACAGAATAGTATCATCCTGTACAAAATACTATCGGCAAGACTCATGTATCACTGTATCAGAATTCCCTGCAGAGAGGGGTTAGACCTCACCTACTACGACGTTCGAGACGACTCACAGAGGCTCAAGGCGGAAGCCCACGACTTCAGTCGTGGGAGGAAGCCGACGGGGCTCGATTCTTCCTCGCCACTTGCCTCGTGACTCCCGAACATCTCCTGAAATTTATAACAGAGAGCGCAGCACTCCGGTATGCCGATGGAGGTCACGCGTACCATCCCCGTCAAACTGGATGTGCCCCCAGAGCGGCGTGACGACCTCCATCAGACCATCGACCAGTTCAACCACGCCGCCAATTATACCGTGCAGCACGGTCGCAACGACGACGGGTATCTTATTCTCAACAAGTCGAAGATACACGATCAGGTGTACCACGACCTTCGGGACGAGACAGACCTGCCCGCGAACCTCTGTGTTCGCGCCTACTCGAAAGCCGTCGAAGCGATGAAATCCACCGTCGCCGACTGGAAGAAGGGCAACAGCCGACCACTCCCGCGATTCGACGAACTATCCGCGGTCTACGACAAACGGACGTTGACCATCAACAACCGGTCGGCCACCCTCTCCACAATCAACGGCCGGGTCGCCGTGGAGTACGTTCTCGGGGACTACCAGCGGTCCTATCTCGATGATGACGACTACGAGAAGCGGATGGGAACGCTCCACTACCGCGAGGACGAGGATGCGTTCTACCTCCATATCGTCATCCAGAAAATGGTCGAGGAACGCGACGGTGACACGGTACTGGGCGTGGACTTGAACCTCAAGAACGTCGCTGTCACGAGCACGGGCTCGTTCTACGACGGTGGCGAACTGTTGTGGGGGCAGAACCACCTCTTCCGCGTGCGTCGAAGCCTTCAGCACAAAGGCACTCGCTCCGCGAAGCAGGCACTCCGGCGACTGTCGGGGCGAGAATCCCGCTTCGTGCTGAATCGCCTGCACACGATTTCTCGACGCATCGTGGAGGAAGCCGATGCCCACGATTGTTCGTACATCACCGTCGAACGCCTCACCAATATCCGCGAGCGGATGGATAATCAGGACGACCAGGTGAAACGGCAACTGCACAACTGGGCGTTCCGCGAAATCCGTGAGATGCTGGCGTACAAGGCCGCAGCGTACGGGATTCGTGTCGAGGAGATACCGCCCGCGTTTACAAGTCAGAATTGCTCGAAGTGCGACCACCAGTCAAGCACGAATCGTGACTCGAAAACGGGCTGGTTCGAGTGTACCGAGTGCGGCTACGAGGTCGACGGGGACTACAACGCAGCGAAGAATATCGGGCACAAGTTGCTAACTTTACCAGAGGGCAAACGTCCCTCTGGGTTGGGCGACGGTCATCTCGCCCTGAAGTCCGGGACGCTGAACGGGAACGGCGAATACACCGCCTACTCCACGTCGGAGGCAGACCGGGAGTCCACGGACAAGCCCACGACTTCAGTCGTGGGTCGATGACGTCGCGGTTCGCTAGCTACGATGCTCGAACCGTCAACGACGACCACGCCACACTCGCCACCATCGAGGCGCGTGTTCCAGCCCATCATCTGCGATGTCAGGCGAAGCGCTCGCGCAATGCGGTTTCCCGCTCCTCGAACTGGTCAGCCTTCTCTCGGATGTCCGTCTCGACACGCTCTAGCTGCGCCAGCGCGACCTGGCTCTCGATGCCCGTTTGGCCCCCGACTGTCTCGGCCTCGGCCTGCTCGCGGTAGGTCTGCTCGACCACCGAGAGCGTCCGCTCGGGGTTGAACAGCAGGTCGTTCGCAGCTCGGACGTAGCGGTCGAGTGACCCACCCTCTCTCCCTCGGAAGAAGTGGGTGAGCGCGTGTGTCGCGCCCGAGTGGAGCACCCACAGGTCGAGCACGAAGCCCTCACTCACGGCAAGCGCGTCGTCGGCCGCCCGCTCGGCCAGGTACTCGGGGAAGCCGATCAGTTCGTAGAACTCGGCCACGTCGAACGGCGTCTCGGCGAAGTCGATGTCGATCTCCTGGGCATCCTCGATGAACGCGTACAGGTCGTTACTCACGAGCGCGAGTCCCTCGAGGATTCCCTCCCACCACTCCCCGAAGTCACCGATATCGCCGACGTGCTTGACGATCTGCCTGTCCGTCAGCGCGCGAATCGAGTTCGCACAGGCGTTGTCACGGGCGAAGCCCTCGACGTAGACCGCGTGCCCACCGAAGTAGTCATACCCCGAGGTGACACCCATCGTGATCGGATCACGTTCTCCCGGTAGTTGCACCTCCAACCCGTCGAACATGATGTCCATGTGGACCTCACCGCCACCGCGATACTGGCGTATCTCGCCGAACATCACCTCCCCGAGCGACCGGCCGTCGACCTCGGTCTCTCTGAGGACGGCCTCTAACGGGCTGTAGACATCGGTCGGGTTGATGATGGAATAGCTGTCAGTGGGGACGTGGAACAGCGAGTCCACGCTCTCGTCTCTGACCTGGTCCATCGCTCGCGCGGGCTCGATGATGGCGTTGAAGCGGTCGGTCTCGACCCACTCCTCGGAGTAGGGATTCCGGTAGGCCACCTGCGTTCTGGTCGCTCTCGGGAGTTGCCGCACGGCCGCCGCGAACGGAACCGCATCCGGGTCGTTCGTCTCGCATCTGTACCATGTCGGGAGCTGCCCGCCTGTTCGTCCGTCCAAACCCGCGAAAACCGTCGTCTGCTCTGCGTTCTTCATCGATGTACTCCGCGAGGCACGTTCCTGCGTCCCCCGCACCCCCCAGGGGGCTACAAAATCGGCGAGGAGCTCGCCCGGATGGGGGATATTGTACGGCGACCCACTAACCAAAATCCGATTGAACGGTTTCGAAAACTCGAATCGCCGAAGAGAGAGTCGTAAATCTGGTTTCGAAAGCGGGGGTTCGAACGAGTCTGAGCCAGTCCCTGTTCACTCTAGGTCTGCTGGGCCGGTAATGGCATCCTCGCGGTGGGCATCGACCACCCGCTCGCGCTGTTGTTCGAACCTGCGCATCTCCTCGGGATGCTCGTGATAGTAGGCGAGTGCGTGGTAGACATCGGCCAGGTCGAGGCTATGTCTGTCCGCGATAGTTTGCGGACTCACCCCGGCATTCTCCACTCGCTCGTGGATTGACCGGACGGTGATACGGCTCCCCTCGATGTGGGGTTCGTCGTGGATATCAGAATCTTCCCCGGAGACGATTCGGTGAATCCACGCAGCCATAGTATACCACTGTACACGTTCGATAAGCACTAATCACCCATCCAGCGTTCCGTACGTGGTCTCTGGCTGTCTAGACCGGCCACGTAGGGAGCGAGGGAGTCGCATCTCCCCATCGAATCGCTGCCAACGCGGTGGGGAATTGCTGAAGTCGTTCCTCAAGTACGGCAAGGGGATGCTCATCGAGAAACGTCGCAGCATACCGGTCAACAGATGTCTCGGCGTAATCGAGCTGGATGTGGCAGGGGCCGAGGTTCTGGTGATCGGCGTCCTGATGGAAGCCGAGCATGAGGTTCCGCTCCGGTTCGATCCAGTTGATGCGGTAGTATTCGTGGTTAACACCGGCGGGATACCAGAAGCGAACTTCCAGTCGTGCGTTCTCGGTGTCGTAGGATTGACCCAGAAACGATATCGGATCGATAGCCGCAATCACGTATCGTGGCCGTCGTCGAGACGGCTGATACCGGACATCCTCGCAACCCGCCTGGTTCATCAGCCGATCATGCACGTCCCGCAGGAGCGTGCGTTGTGTATACCGACCACGGCCAGCAAGAAAGAGCATGAATCAGAATCGGCAGTTAACTCGTGGCGCCCTCAGCTAGGTCTGTGTGCTGCTCGCGAGCGGACTCGACATCCGAGTATAGCGCGAGGGCATGCCTGATGAGTCGGCGGTCTTCCTCGTTCTCCTGCCAGAACGCGAGTACATCGCGACGTTCGCGAATCTCAGTGCTCGACAGGTCACCATCGGCAAGCGACTGTTCGAGTTCCTCCCACGTCTCCACACCGTACGTCTCCTGCCACGCCTCGATCTCGTCGGTGATCGCCGCCAGCTCACTCCGAAGCTCTTCGCGTGAGTTCTCCTCGATGAGCGTGCGAATCTCCTCGAACAGCATCCGGGTATAGTCCGGCTGATAGAGCGTCGTATTGTCGGTCTCAACACGGCGCAGCCGCCCTTGTTCGACGAGGTCCTGGAGTTCCTCATTGGTCGTGCTCCAGGCGGTGTCCGCCTGGTTGCTGATCCAGTTGACTGACCGAGGCTCGCGAAGCGTCTCCGCGACCGAGCGAATGCGCTCACGGGCGCTCATCGATTCCTCCCACGACTGGACCCCATCTCGCGGCGATTCGGACATACTCAACGCCTCCATCGACAGCATTCGTCTCTAGATTGTATATATGTTTGTACGCTCTTGTATAATTACGAGGTTGTATCTCCGATTCCTCCCTGGTGGAGGAGAGTGGCGTACTGGACCATCGGCAATGGAGTCCGCCTGTTCGTCCGTCCAGTCCCGCGAAGACCGTCGTCTGCTCTGCGTTCTTCATCGATGCACTCCGCGAGGCACATTCCTCCGTCCCCCGCACCCCTCACGGGGATAAAATCGTCGGTGGGCTTGACCGGGCAGTTGCGGAAGTCGGTTCGGTTAGCAGGACGGATTCGCGAGCACGGTGGGCTAATCCCTGTCCAGGGGCGTCCGGCACAACGATCGTTCAGATACCGCTGTACGGCCCGCCCTTCGCGTCCTGCAGGCGTCCGACCTGCTCGTCCGACAGCTCGACCTCGGCCGCTCCGAGGTTCTCTTCCAGTTGCTCGACGATCCGGGCGCCGATGATCGGCGCCGTGATGGCGCTGTGGGCCATATGATAGGCGATGGCCGTCTGTGCGATGGTCGCGCCGACCTCGTCGGCGACGGCCTCGAGTTCGTCCAGCACCTCGAAGTTCTCCTCGATGAGGTAGGCCTCGCGGAAGCGTGAGGATTCGGCCGCCTTCGACTCGCCCACGAGCCCGTCCTCGCGCGTGTACTTGCCGGTGAGGAAGCCCTGGCCGAGCGGACTCCACGGGCAGACCGCCATTCCGTAGTCGTTCGTCATCTCGAGGTAGCCGCCCTCGACCTCGCGGTCGACGAGGTTGTACCGCGGCTGGGCGACCGTAAACGGCTCCCAGCCCTCGCGCCGGGCGATCTCGTTGGCCTTCGCGACCTTCCACTCGTTCGGAACGAGCGTCGAGGTGCCGAGGTAGTGGACCTTGCCGTCCTCGACGAGCCCGTTGAGCGTCTTCATCATCTCGCGCGCCGGCGTCTCGTCGTCCCAGCGGTGGATGTAGAGCACGTCGACGTAGTCGGTTCCGAGGCGGTCCAGCAGCGCGTCGATGCGGTGCCGGACGTTCTTCCGGTTGGTGCCCCGGGAGTTGGGGTCGTCCTCGCGGATCTGCCAGTAGATTTTGGAGGCGATGGTGTAGCGCTCGCGGTCGCGGTCGGACAGCCAGTCGCCGATCCACTCCTCGCACGTCCCGCCGCCGTAGACGTCGGCCGTGTCGATGAACCGCCCACCGTGCTCGGCGTAGGTGTCGAGCAGCTGATGGGCGCGGTCCTCGCCGATCTCGACGTTGCCCTCCTCGGTCTCCTTCCCGAAGCGCCACGTGCCGAACTGTATCTCACTGGTCTGCAGCCCCGTGTCTCCGAGTGATACGAATTCGAGGTCCATCTCGGCGCCAGGATAGTGTCGGCGTGCTCGAAAAGGTGCGGATTCCGGCCATCGAACAGCGACTGAACAGGCGACATCGAACAGCAGGACGACCATCATGAGGCCGATCAGGTTCGCGGGGCTCCCTCTGCCATCCCGGCCAACTCGCCTTGGCGACCATTCCGGGTATCCCGGTCACGGAGGATTCGAGAGACTGTTCAGTTGACTCAGATCGTCGTGGTCGTACGCCGCGCGCCACATCGCATGGACGGCTCGCGTCACGAGCGACACCTCGGACACGTCGATACAGGAGGGTTCCGCGGCAGTGGTCGATGCATCGGGCGGCGGATGAAAGTGCGTCTCGGGAGAGTGGGTATTGGGGTGGCGATCGAATCTCCAGTTCAGGTCATCAGCATCGACGTAGTGGAACGAGTACATATCCAGTTCGCTCCACTGGATATCGAGCCGGGCAGTATCGGCGCTACCGAGACCGGCACTGAGCTCGACGTGCAGTTCAGTCGGGGAGATGGGGTCGTCGTACGCTGTCGTCTCGACGAGGGGTTCGACATCGAGCCAGAGGTTCCGGATTCGCTGGAGTGCGGGAAGATATATCGGGCCGAATTCACCGGCCCGGTCGTCGCCTTTCATGCGGTAAGCTGGTGGCTGGCTTCGTCGTAGGCGAGGGCTGCCTGTGCGACGGCCAGATTCTGGCGCGTGGTCTTCCACGCACTGAGATCGTCCCAGCCTTCCGTTTCGTCGGCATCGAGTTTCTGGGCGAGTTCTTCGGGAGAGACCGCATCGTAGCGGTCTTCATAGCGACGGATCTCCGCTTTCATCCGCCTGATGCCATCGAGCAACTCGTCGCGATTCGCTTCCTCGCGGAGTTCGCGTATCCGGGACATGAGCACGCGGTCACTGTTTCGCTTGTAGAGGGTGGCTCGTCCATCGGATTCCGTCTCGGCGAAGCCGGTGTTCACGAGCGCCTTGCAGTGGCGACGGGCCGTTGGCTCGCTCACGAGCGCTCGCTCGGCGATATCGGCTGCTGACTGTCCCTCGTGGGTTTGCTCGATGACCTCGTAGACCCGCTCGAATGGGGTTGTGTCCGCCTTCCACTCCTCCCTGACACGTTCGTTGATGTCATCCCAACGGTCAGCGGTCATACTGAATCCCATGCGCTTGACGAACAAATAATTTCCTCGAGAAGATATTTTTTACTCGATATCGTATTCGGCAATCTCCTCCCGTCCGCAGTTCGAACATCGCACGGCACCCGGCCGTGCAGTCTGGCCACACTCGCGACACTCGAAGCAGCGTTCCTCCTCGCGGAAGAGGCCTCGAAACCACTCTCCCGGCTTCATCGTCCGTCCAGCACGTCCTCGATTTCAGTCAGACGCGACCGGAGCGTCACCGCCGTCACCTCCGCCGCTCGTGCCAGTTCAGCCTGCGTGATGGACACCGCCTGTTCCCGTGCCGCCGCGTAGATGCACGCCGCAGCAACCCCAGACGGGTTCGCTCCGTTGTACACCTCGACGGGCAACGAGACCACGATTTGGGTCGCTCGCGCTCGAACGCCGTCGGGCGCCTCGACCGCGGACGCCAGCCGTGGGACGAACGCCGCGGGTGAACGCGGAGGGAGTTCGAGGCCCTGCTCCTGACGTGCGGCCTGCAGCGTCGCCCGGAAGAGGCTCCGGTCGCAGTCGGTCACCGCAAGCACGTCCGCCTGCGTCCACGGGAGTTCGTTCACCCGGCAGGTCACGTAGACGGCCACGGCTGCGACCGCGGCCAGGGACCGCCCCGTGGCCAGTCCCGACCTGTGTAGCGACGTGAAGAGCGCACACGCCTGGTCGCGCAGTCCAGCCCCGAGTTCGAGCGCACCGGTCAGCCGTCGAACCTCGTAGAGGCCGTCCATCCGATACCAGTCCTTCTTCGCGTCGAACTGGCTCCGGCGGTGGAGCCGGCGAAGCCGGGCGAGTTGCCGCCGTCGCTGCCCGGATGTCTCTCCGCTCCCGTTCTGCTTCCAGCCGATCTCCGTCGAGAGGCCGCCGTCGTGTCGCGTCGGTGTCCACGGCGCGCCCGTTCGCGACGGGTTCTCCGACCCGTCTTCTTCGAACCAGCGACGCTCCGGTCCCGGGTCGACTCGCCCCTCAGAGAGAACGAGGCCACAGTCGTCACAGGCAGTTTCGTGTGTGTTCGTCGTCACACGGCCCTCGCACTCGGGGCAGATGTTGGTCGTCTGCGCTACATCCTCGTCGAAGTGTCGCTCGTAGGGTTGTGTCGTTGCCATCTCGGCTCCGCGAGACCGCAGGAGGCCCCGCACCCGTCAGGGGCCACAGAAAATCGAAGGGTCGAGCTAGCTGAACGCGTGCAGCGACACGTCCTCGGTATCATCCAGATACGCCTCGATATCGGCCCGTCGCCAGTCCAGCGGGGAGAGGACGCTCTCTGCAGCGCGAAGCAATCGGCCACGGTAGAACTCCTCGTCGTACCGCGTCCCCTCGTCGACCTCGAACGCGAGACGAACCCGCTCGTGTCATCGACCCACGACTGAAGTCGTGGGCTTGTCCGTGGACTCCCGGTCTGCCGACGTAGTGTCGTAGGCGGTGTAATCGCCATTCCCGTTCAACGTCCCGGACTTGAGGGCGAGATGACTGTCGCCCAACCCAGAGGGGCGTTTGCCCTCTGGTAAAGTTACCAACTTCAACCCGATGTTCTTCGCCGCGTTGTAGTCGCCGTCAACCTCGTACCCACAGTCGTTGCACTCGAACCACCCGTCCGAGTTACGGTTCGTGCTGGATTGATGCCCGCACTTCGAGCAGGTTTGACTCGTAAACGCAGGCGGAATCTCCTCAACTCGGATTCCGTACTCTGCGGCTTTGTACGCGAGCATTTCCTGGAGTTCGCGGAACGCCCAGTTGTGCATCTGACGCTTCACTCGATCGTTCCGATTATCCATCCGCTCGCGAATGTGGGTCAAGCGTTCGACGGCGATGTACGAACAGTCGTGGGCGTCAGCCTCCTCCACGATGCGTCGGCTAATAGTGTGCAGGCGGTTCAGCACGAAGCGGGTTTCTCGCCCCGACAGTCGCCGGAGTACCTGCTTCGCGGAGCGAGTGCCTTTGTGCTGAAGGCTCCGACGCACACGGAAGTAGTGATTCTGCCCCCACAACAGTTCGCCACCATCGTAGAACGACCCCGTGCTGGTCACGGCGACGTTCTTCAAATTCAAATCGACGCCCAGTACCTTGTCACCGTCGCGTTCTTCCACCTCTTTCTGGATGACGATGTGGAGGTAGAACGCACCCTCGCTCTCGCGGTAGTGAAGCGTCCCCATTCGCTTCTCGTAGTCGTCATCATCAAGGTACGACTTCTGGTAGTCCCCGATAACGTAGTCAACGGCGACTCGCCCGTTGATGGTCGAGAGGGTGGCCGACCTGTCTTTGATGGTCAGCGTCCGTTTGTCGTAGACGGCTGACGGTTCGTTGAATCGTGGTAGTGGTCGGCTGTTACCTTTCTTCCAGTCTGCGACGGTGCTTTTCATCGCTTCGACGGCTTTCGAGTACGCCCGGACACAGAGGTTCGCGGGCAGGTCTGTCTCATCTCGCAGGTCGTGGTACACTTCGTCGTGTATGGTGGACTTGTTGAGAATGAGGTAGCCGTCGTCGCTCCTTCCGTGTTGGACGGTGTAGTTGCAGGCGTGGTTGAACTGCTCGATCGTCCGATGGAGGTCGTCCTCTCGGTCGTCTGGAACCGAGAGTTTGACCGGGATGGTTCGTTTGACCTCCATCTGTAACTTCACACACGAGGCGTTATTTTATGAATTCCACGACTGGCATTGGGGAGTCGGACTGCTGTCGCTCGTGGTTCGTTGAGGGGATTGTCGGATTCCTCCCACGGCTAAAGCCGTGGGCTTCCTCCTTGCATCTATGTGAGGCGCTCCCGGACACCGTCTGGGCTGGGACCGCTCGCCTACCGTGTCTCGATGTACTCGAGCGCCGTCCAGATATCGAGGACCCTGATCCGTCCCTCGTAGTACGTGTTCCCGAGTACCCCGTCGATGGCCCGTTCAGCATTCCGGTCATCCATCAGGATGCCGATGGCCTCGTGCGCCGTCGAACCGAGGAGCATCACGGCCACGCCCGCGAGTTCCGCGTCCGTCTTCCGGAGCGTATCCGGGTCGGTTTGCTCGAATCGTGCCAACCGCTCGTGGACGCTGTCCATGACCTCGCCCGCTCGCGGTCCGTCGTGGACGCGGACGCCAGGCTGGAGCGCGTCGACGAGGGAGAGCCACGGCGTCGTATCCGCACGGTCGACCCAGTCGATGCTCATGTATCCTCGTTGCTCCACAAGTTCGTCGACGACACCGGGCGTCAGGTACAGCTCCCGGTCTTCCCGCTCGACGAAATCTACGAACGTCCGGTACGGCTCGCTCCCGGTTCCGCCGACCGTCCGGAGAAAGCTCGTGTCGAGGACGAGGCCCGTCGGAAACGGCGACGGGTGGTCCTCAGTCATCGGCGTGCCGGTAGGGCGCCCGCTCGATCGCCCGGTCGTGGACGGCAACCTCGAACGAGGTCCCGTCGAGCGTCGGGTCGTACGGCTTCACGACGGCGACGATCCGTTCGATCGCCTGCGTGACGGCGATTCCCTCGACCGCAGGGACGCCGAGCGCGTCCGCAACGCCCCGGCGCGTCGTCTTCCCCTCGAGATACTCGACCGTCGCCGTGACGGCAGGCGCGAGCGCAGCCCGCCCGTGGCGGTCGACGAACAGTTCGAGGTCCTCGTCGACACCGGTCGCACCGTAGACCGCGATGATGACCGGCCCCAGTTCGATGGTCGTCTCGTCGGTCCAGTTCCCGCTCACCGGGAGCGCACGCCAGCGAGCCGACCCATCCTCGTACTCGTCGAGTTCCTCGGCGACACCGAGTTCGGCCAGCGTGTTGGCGTACTTGTAGGCCGTACTCTTCGAGAACGACTGGTGCTCGCGGACGGCACTGACCGTCGTCGGGGAGTTGACCAGCAGGTCGGTGTAGAACCGGGCGAGATCGGGCGACCCGAGCAGCTCCTGAACGACGAAGAACCGTCGGGCCGTCTGCCCTGCATCCGGCGGCCGCGCGGGGGACGACGCGTCCGGCATAGTCCATAGTTCGCAAACTATAGACTAAAGCGTTCCGCCGGCTCCGGTGGAGTCCCACTCGCGGACGGGAATCCACTCGATTCTGACGAGTCACGCCCCGCCATCGGATACCCGATACGTCCGGGCGCGCTTCTCGCCCTCGGCGACGACGAGGTCGTAGTGGACCATCTTCTGGAGGTGGTTGCGGACCGTCCGGTTCGTCTTCGGGTCCGAGACCCGCTCCTGGTACTGGCCGTACAGCTCGCCGGGGTCGATCTCGCCCTGGTCGTCGATGATGTCGTAGAGGACGCGCTGGTGTTCGGTGAGCGTCTCGAGGTTCGTCCTGCGAACCTGCTGTCGGGCCTCGGGGATGGCGCCATCGACGAGGTCCGCCGTCAGCTCCTCTCTCCCGGCGCGCTCGGCGTCCCGGGCCGCGTTCCGGAGGATACCGATGGCGATGCGTGCGTCTCCCGCCGACGCGTCCGCGATGTGTTCGAGGTGTGCCCGGTCGATGTCCGTCGTGAGGCCCCACTTGATCCGAGCCTCGAGAATCGCGACGAGTTCATCGATACCGTACTTGTCGAACCGGACGCGGCGGGCGCTGTGAAGACGCGAACTGAGCCGGTCGTCGAGGTCGTCGAACACGTCCGTCTCGCGGTTGGCGACGAGGACCATCGTACAATCACGGGTACTGTAGAGGTCGTAGAGGACGCCCGTGTCCTGTAACTGGTCGACCTCGTCGAGGACGACGACGTACGGCGCCCCGTCGTACGAGCGCAGGCGTTCGGAGAGTTCGTCCGTGGGGGTGGACTGCCGGTGGATATCGAGTGTCCCCTCGATTCCCTCAAGTATTCGATAGAGCGCCCGGTAGCGCGTGTAGTCGCGCCAGCAGTTGACGTACTGGTACTCGATGTCGACGACCTGCTCGCGGAGCCGCTCGACGGTGTACTGCGCGATGCAGGTCTTGCCCGTCCCGCTCGGGCCGAACAGGAACGCCGTCTCGCCGGACTCGCCGCGCGTGATGGGGTCGAGCGCGTTCGTGAGCGCGTCGACCTCGCCGTCGCGATGCTCGACCTCCCTGGGCACGAACTCCGGCTGGAGGACCCGAGCATCACCGATCATGTCGGGCCGTTTCTGAACGCGACCGCATAAACGGAACGGGGCAATTTCCGAAAGTTCCGAAAGACGAACCGGCCGTCCTGTCGGTACAAATCACGGAAGTTCTTCTGTCACATCGACGAGCTCCTCCTCTGTCTGCCAGCGGTACAACCGACCTTCCCGGTCAAACAGCTCGAAGACGCCGTCCTGCATCCAGCCGAAGGGATGTTCCTCGTCCTCGTACACCCGTTTGAGGACGTGACTCTTCTCGAAGAATTCCATCGTGCCGACGAGCAGCCCCTGTTCGACGAGGAGGTCGCTCGGCTCTTTCTCGGCGACGCCGACGAGGTAGGTCACGGTATCGGCGATGAGGCAGAACTTCTGGATGCTGTTGTCCCACTCTCCGCGGATGTCGACCATCCGGAATGCGTAGGCATCCTGCCGGCGGTTGAGCCGGTCGACCACGAGGTTCAGCCGACGAATCGGCTCCGCGATTGCAGCGCGACCTCCGCGCAGGCCATAGGGGAGCATCAAATCGAACAGCTATACGATGAGAGAGTGACATCCTCCCCGCCGTAAACGGCGGGGCTTCCCACACGGTGGGAATCCGGCTTGGAAGGTCTCAGTCCGAGTACGCCGAGAGCGTCATCTGTCCGGTTCTCGCACTCGTCTCTCGGTGGACTGTGGCGAACTGAGGGCGAGAATGACCCATGCCACACATCAACTTCGAGGTAAACGAGGAACAGTACGAGTCGCTGAAAGAGACGAAGAAGCGCCACGGGCTAACGTGGAAGGGGATGCTACTCCACGCGCAACGGGAGTTAGATTCCGGCCCGACCACCGAGTAGCGGTTGGTCAGTACCGTATCGCATTCCCTCCCGGCCTAAAGGCCGGGATTCCCTGCTTGAATTAAGATGGTCAGCGGCGAAAACAACATATCTCTGATCCAGATGGAGGACGGTCTGGCAGCCTCGGTTAGTCGGCGAGTTCGTCGAG
This sequence comes from Haloglomus litoreum, assembly GCF_029338515.1. Taxonomy (GTDB): domain Archaea; phylum Halobacteriota; class Halobacteria; order Halobacteriales; family Haloarculaceae; genus Haloglomus; species Haloglomus litoreum. The sequence continues at coordinate 3,159,931 of NZ_CP119988.1, forward strand.
GACGTCTCGCTGGGCCGCGATGATGCGATCGATTCGTTCTCTGAACTCCTCATCAACTTCGGGGTCCGGGTCAGACTCGGGACGGCTCATACAGGTGCATTCGGCTGCAGCGTAGTTAATCCTCCGGCAGACGCGAAGTGTCAATTCTCCCCGTTTCGAGCCAAGTTGCAAGCTCCTCGACGCTAAACAGTCCGATACGGCGGACGACCTGGACGATCTCGTCCCCCAGGTGTTCGGTCTCGATGTTGTGTCGAGACAAGTACTCGACCGTTGTTGTCCATGCTGTCCGCTTATTCCCGTCTTCGAAGAGGTGGAGGCTACTAAGCTCCCAGAGAAGGACCGCCGCTCGTTGATACAGGTCGTCGCGCGTTCGAGCGGGAGTGAGTACCTCTCGCTCGAGTTTCAGTCGTGGGGCTGCCTTCATCACTCCTCGATGCTTCAGATCGTAGGCCTCCTCAAGTTGCTCGTGAATGGCAAGTATCTCGTCCGGTGTTGGGAGGTCATCTTCTTCCATGCGACCGTCTTCAGATTGCTCATTTCAGCCCTCATCCATCGGCATTCCGGTCCAGCCCCGGGCTGCACCGATTAGACTCTCGCGCTCGATTGAGAGAAGCGCTCCACCATCTATAGCAAAAAGAGGGGCGAGTATGGCTACGAGTCCTGCGCTTGCCACGGCTCTCGCTCGGGGAAGACGACCCGGCTCCGCGAGGTCAGCGCGACCGAGACGCGCCCCTGATACCAGCTCTTCGCCGCGCCGTGGATGCGAATCCGCTCGCCCTCGTCCAGCCACGGCTGGTCGCTGGCGTCCCAGACGGTCACCTTCACCTGGCCCGTCTCGTCCCCGACGAGGCCCACCTGTTGGATCGAGGGATGCGCTGGTTCCCAGAGCACCACGACTTCGCCCTCGAAGTCGACCTCACCGTGCGGCACGTCGCCCAGCCGCGAGATCGGCGTCACCGTCCCGGGTTGCGTCTTCAGCCGATCGGCCACCGCCACGGTCGCGCTCAGCAGGTCGCCCGTTCGCAGGACCTGCTCTGCGAGTTCACGCGAGATGGCCGCCGTCGAACCCGCTCCGGGAATCCCGCCCTGGATGCGTCGCGCTTCCTGATTGACCGCCGCCAACTCCTCGCCGCTCAGCCGCTCGCGGGGGTCGGGTGCATCCGGATCGCGTCGGTCGTCCACGCTCGCCGCTCGTCGCTCGAAGCTCATGCGCCGCTCGCGACTCTCCCGCTCGACCACCTGCGCCGTACGTGCCTCCCGGTCGGACGCCAGTGACCGGTCGACCCGCGTCCGCGTTCGCTCGATCTCCCACTCCCACGCCTCCATCCGCTCTTCTGCTGCGAGTGTCAGCCCCTTCTTCCAGGTGTCGGGGTGATTGGTGTCGACCTTCGCACGGATCTCCATCTCCACCGTCGCGTGCAGCTCCGGCCGCTCGTCGACGACGTAGGCCTCATCCTCGTCGACCGCCTCGGCCTCCAGCCCCGCCTCAGCCGCCCACGCCGCCCACTGTTCGTTGTCTGTCCGACCCGAAACGTCATTACCGTAGATGTCTCTCGTACTCATTGGTAGTCCTGGACCGATTACCACAGAAGGCGCTCTCGACCGCGTCTTCTTCCTGAATGACTCAGTTCACCCAGCTACGTCTCTCGCTCGCGCCCTCGCCCGGCTTGCCGGGCGCGAGCGAACCATCGTTGAGAGAGCATACACACAAGCCGCGTAGTGGCGCCCCCGCGACGGGGGCGAGGCCAGCTTCAAGTCAGTTCTCGGTCCGGCCCGTCGCGAGTCGTGTCCAGGCAAGGGTGTCGCCGAGCACCCGCGCCGCAACGTGGCGCGGGCGCACAGGTGGCCCCGAGACTGGAACGCGAAAGCTCGCCGGGGCGCAACCGAAACTGCACTTGATGCTGGCGGCTGATATGAAGGCCGAACGGCCCCGAGCGAGCGGGCGCCGCGCGCGGCGACCGATTTCGACCCGGTGAGGTCAGGGAGAAGACGGCACGGACGGGGCCGCCTTCTGCCAGTAGCACACACCGATTCAGGGGACGGTGACCCCAACACCCAACGGGGAGGGATTGAAAGGGGCCGGGCGGTCGATCCCTCCCGGTCCCGGCAAGCACCACAGCGAGCGACGCGAGCGAGGCGCGCAGCCGTCGCCGAAGGCGAGGCGAGCGAAGTGAGCCGGTCCCGGAGGGTCGAGCGCCCGGGGGCTTTCGGAGGGCCTGATTGCGCTAGTTCAAAGACGGGGGCAGGGCGTTGGCGAACGGCGGGCCTCAATATAGGACGAACAGTCTCAATCTATATTAAGACAGAACCCGAACTGTGCTGTATGACGAAGGACGAATCGAGCTCCGAGAATCTGATGGGCCGCCAAACTACGGGTGAAGACCGCGTGCGGATGGTCGTTCGACAGCTGTCGGAGCCGCGGACGGCCAACTGGATCGCCTCTGAAGCGGGCTGGTCACACGAGCCGACCAAGCGCGTTCTCGAACGTCTCGTCGACGACGGGATTCTCCACCGAGACGACAGCGGGATTCACACGACATACTACCCCGATTACCGTCGTCAGGCGATACAGGAGGCGATGCGCCTCCGAGACAGCGGCCACACTGTCGAGGAACTTACGGACCGTCTCGCCGACATGAAGGCACAGATTCGCGACTGGGAGGGCGAGTTCCACATCGAGTCGCCGAACCAGCTTCGCGGGACGCTCGCTGAGGAGTCTCTCGACGCCGACGAAGAGAATCGTCGCCGTGAAATTGCCCGTGAGTGGGAACACCTCCAACGGCGCATCGAGATCGTCGGCTTTGCCATCCGTGAATGGGACTTTCTCACTCCGACGACCGAGCCCGCCGAGGCCAGCAGCTGACGGATGTCGGTCCCGCATCCCGGTGGTGACCCGAACGCAAACCTCTACGCCCAGCTGAAGCGAGATGTCCTCGACCGTGTGCCACAGATTACGACGGTCGAGTTCGTTCCTGACGATATCGTGGCCAAGCAGCTGCGGGCACGGTTTGATTCTGACCGTCTTGACCCTTCGACAGGGCCTAAGCCGCCGGAACTGATCATACAGTGGTATCGACAGGAGCCACACGATTGGTTCCGGATCAACTACACCGACCCGAACACGGGCTTTCACGCTGGCTGGCACCAAGACGAGGATCACCCCGATCTCGGACGGACGCATTTCCAGTACTCGGCTGCCGATACGGAGGACCACTGGGGGATCACATTCGAACACGAGACACCCTCATTGATACTCTGGGAAATCGTCGAAGAGCTCCTCGAGCACGTTAGGCCGACCTACCAGTACGCGAACGAGGACGCATGACACCCCGAGAACGCACCGATCATTGACACCCTCCCACGACTGAAGTCGTGAGCTTTCTGCTCGAATCTCTGAAAATAATTTGGCTGCACCCAAATATCTAAGCACGAGCGGGCAACAGCGAGGAGTCGTTCCCAGAAGTGAGGCCCGGTCGTGCCCATTCGTTCTGCCACGGGCGTCCCTTCGCTCTAGGAGATGGTCTCCTGCGTACAGATCGCCAGAGAAGCCCTGTCGAGTCCACCTTGCAATCGAAGCCCAGTGTTGAGGGTTTTGAGTTCTATGTAGCCGAACGAATGCGTCAGCGACCATCGTGGAGACGCCGAGAGGGAACTGCCCAGCCACCACGGAGATGCCACGCCCGTCGCAGCGCTGGCCCCGAGACACAACTGGGCGGGACTGAAAGAGGCCGGGCGGTCGGTCCCTCCCGGACTCGGCAAGCACCGGAGCGAGTGGAGCGAGTGAGGCGCGTAGCCGTCGCCAGAGGCGAGCGAAGCGAGGCGGTCCCGGAGGTGAGCGCCTCCGGCGCGAATCAGGGAAGTCGCAGCCCGCACAGCGCAGCGAGCAGGAACGTCTTCCCGTGGGTCGAGCGCCCGGGGGCTTTCGTCGGGTCTGGTTTGGGGGCCGATGCCCCTGATCAAGCATGAGAGGTGGGGCCGTCGAAGCCGAACAGGCAGTCTTGGCGACGCCGGACGGAAGTAGAAGCACCGCAGCCTCCCCTGCCTCGTAGCTACCCCTGCCTGCCCGCGACACAAGTACTTTACAGCTTCGCGATAATCTGTAACTACTGATCAGCATGTCACGAGCCACCGACCGGGCCGGCGGTGAGGTCGTCAGGGAGTTCCTCTCGGTCGCGGAACTGCTCGAGGAACCGCGCCTGGCGCAGGTGTATGCCCACTGCCACCGGAAGGGGACGACCAGTGTACGGGACCTGATGGAGGCACTCGACCTCCCACAGGGAACCGCATACACCTACGTCAACCGGTTGACCGAGGCTGGTGTACTCAAGATGAACAACGAGGGGCAGCCACGGACGTACACCGCCCGTCCGATCGACCTGACGGTGACGAGCGGGACAGATGCCGGGGAGTACCACATCACGCCCGCACTCGTTGACGCGGTGGGACGGCGGACCACGGACAACGACATCGACACGTACATCGACCGGCACGGAATCGCCGGCCTCGCCACGGCGCTTGAGTACGCCGTCGACCGGGAGCGAGGAACGGTCACCCATCGATTGATGGCCCGTGATCTCGACATCTCGCCGCTCGCTGCCGAAATCGTCCTCCAGGCACTCCGCCCGGTGGTTCACGAACACTTCGACGTCGAGGCGTCCGGGGCCTCGCTCGACGACGTGGTTGCCGGCGAGGAGTCAGCAGTCGACGATGAGGGCGTGGACGAACGGTGAGTACTGTCCACATCGCGGACACGGGATTCATCGCCGCTCTCGGCGGGCCGGAGAACGATCGATACCGGCGCGTCCGAGCCTTCGCCCGACAGCACGGCGTGGTGTTCGTGGTTCCCGAGCGCGTGTACGACGAGCTGACCGCCTCGGGGACCGAGGACCCGCACGTCGACACCGCGATAGCAGAGGGCTGGGTGCGAGTCGCCCCATCGCTGAACTATACCGACTCGCTCGTCTCGAGGACGATGGATAGCGTCCAGCGTTACATCGCGAATGCCGACGACCGGCGAGCGGACAACGTGGAGCGGGCGGATGCGGCCCTCGGTGGCGTGGCGGCACAGTTGCTGGCAGCCGAGTCTCCGAGCAGCGTCTTCGTCTACACGACCGATATCGCCGCTGGTGAAGCAGTCGAAACCGCCCTTTCGGACGCAGGCTACGCGGATTCAGTCGCCTTCGTCAATGCGTTCGAGTTCATCGAGGACCTCGTCGAGTGATCGCTCGATGGTATCGCCTACTCTCCGTCGAGATATTTTCGCCGTTGCTCCATCTTCTGGCGCTCGGCTCGCGGTCGTAGGGTTTCTCCAGCACGTCCGGTGACACACGTTTTCCCGAGTCACCGAGGATGCAGTTCTGCTTCGCGGGCTTCCTTCCACTCTCTGGAGCGGGCGGTATCGTCGCTGTAGGTTCGTCATTCCTCCCGGGGACAGCCCTGCAACGACTGTACTGTCTGAGACGGGCTGCCGAGGCCATCACCCCATCGAAAACCCGAGCCAGGAGGATCGCTCATCGAACGCGAGGATTGCGACAGCGGCCATCCTAGAGGATCTCCAGCCGACTCCCGGATCGGATGCTGAATCCTGGGCTTGTTGTAGCGATGGCCGTCGAGTTCCAACCGGGTGGGACTGAAAGGGGCCGGGCGGTCGATCCCTCTCGGACCCGGCAAGCGTCGGGGGACTCCGTCCCCCGGGCCCGCGGCGAAGCCGCGGCCACCGCAGGCCGGAGGCCGAGGCGCGTAGCCGTCGCCAGAGGCGTGGCGAGCGGTCCCGGAGGTGAGCGCCTCCGGCGCGAATCAGGGAAGTCGCAGCCCGCACAGCGCAGCGAGCAGGAACGTCTTCCTGTGGGTCGAGCGCCCGGGGGCTTTCGGAGGGCCTCGCCTCCTCCAGCACTGCTCAGCAATCGCCCCCACCGACAACAGTTATGCTGGCTGCTCGCTCTGAGAGTAGCGATTACCCGTGGCTGCTGCCGACGACTCACCCTCCACGCTCCCTGCGACTCCCTACATCACAATCAAGCCGGCCGACTCCCCGCTCGACCCCGCGACCGTCGAGACGCATCTCCGGCGTCTCCACGGACTGACCGGCTCCGCGAAGGGCCGCTTCCTCACGAGCGCATCCCCACCGACCGTCGAGTGGTTGCTCACGAGTTCCGGCGACGAACGCGGTCTCACCTACGCCGTCGGCGTCGACGACGAGGCCGCTCACGCCTCGCTCGAACACGCGATCCGCGGGCTCTTTCCCGACAGTTACGCTATCGCCGAGACCGACCGGGAGACGCTCCTCGAACCGTTCACTCCAGCCGAAGACACCGACACCGTCGCACTCACCTTCGACGGCAACCCGACACACCGCAAGGACTGGCAGACCTGCCTCACGCCCTTCGCCGAGTTCCACGAATCCGAGCGTGACCGAACACACGTCCGGGCCCCGCTCGCGGCCGTCGCGGAGACGCTCGCCGACAGTCCAGTCCCCGTCTGCTATCAGGTACTCGTCCGCCCGAAGGCCGACTGGTCGGTCGAGGCCGACGAGCGCCGCCTCAACCTCGAACAGGGTTCGGACACGTTCGGCGGGAAGCTCATGAACGCACTCGTCGGCCCACCCCCGGAGGACGAACTCGTCATGCTCGGTGCCGACGAGGAGCGGGTCGTCCACCTCGGAGAGCGAGACACGCACCGCTCGTTCGAGGTGAACGTCCGGGCAATCGCTGGGCACGACTCCGACCCGGTAGACGCAGAGCGCATCCTGCGTGACCTTGCGCTCGCCTTCGAGCCCGTGAGCGGGCCGTTCTACCGAATCGAGGGCACCGTTGCGACCGGTACGGAGGCCCAGCAGCTCGTCGAGGAGCTCCACGGGCGGACGCTGCATCCACCGGCATACGGCCGCTCGCTCACCAGTCCTGGCCGAACCAGTCCGGGCCTCGTCGTCGACGCTCGCGAACTCGGCTCGTTCTGTGCCCTCCCGGGCGACGCCCTGACGAGCGCGGGCGTCCGGGGTGTGGGCGTCACGCCGAGCGAGCGGACTGGACTCTCGCTCCCTCCTGCCGACCAACTCGCACCGTACTCGGGTGCAGGGATGACGCTCGGCCTCCCACTCACCGACGACGACCAGGCCACGGACGAGCCACTCGTCCTCCCACCGTCGTTGCAACCACTCCACATCGGCTGGTTCGGGCGGACGGGCGCTGGCAAGTCAACCGCCCTGGTGAATGCGATGCTCGCGAATCACCGTGCCACCGACGGAGCGAGCATCCTCGTCGACCCGAAAGGCGACGGGATGGGCGAAGCCTACCTCCGGGCGCACTTCGCCGAGTACGGCTCGCTCGAGGATGTCCTGTATTTCGACTGCGCGGCGGTCCTCCCGGCGATCTCCTTCTTCGATATCCGCGGCGAACTCGAGGCGGGCATCCCCCGTGAGACGGCCGTCGAGGACGCGGTTGATCACTACATCGAGATTCTCCGGGCGATTATGGGCCGCGACCGCTTCGACCAGGCGGTTCGCTCGCCCGACATCATCCGGTATCTGGTGAAGGCGCTGTTCGACCCCGTCCACGGCTCGGACCACTTCTCACACCGGCGACTCCACGAGGCCGCACGCAGGATGCACGAGCGCCAGTCCGCCCCCGCCGTCTCCGACGACGACCTCGAACGGATGCTCGGCGGCGTGGTCGCCAACCGCGCCCGGACGTTCGACGAGATCATGCAGGGGGTGGCGAACCGCATCGAGAAGGTACCCGTCGACCGCCGCCTCGCCCGCCTGTTCAACCACGTCAACGATACGGAGGACGACGGCCCCCACTTCGACCTGGTCGACTTCCTCGACGAGAACGTCGTCATCGTCTTCGACACGGGCGGCCTCCGTACCGAGGCACAGCGCGTCCTCGCGCTGCTCATCCTCTCGGAATTGTGGACGGCACTCAAGCGGCGGCGAAAGCGCGCGGTCGTTGAGGACCTGCCGCTCGTCAACCTATACATCGAGGAGGCTGCGAGCATCGCCGTCTCCGACCTCCTGCAGGAACTGCTGGCGCAGTCGCGGAGTTTCGACTGCTCGGTCACGCTCGCGATGCAGTTCCCCGCACAGCTCCGTGGGTACGATCAGGACGTCTACGACGAGATCCTCAACAACGTCTCGACCGTCCTGACGGGGAACGTTCCCTCGGATGCACGCTTCGCCCAGCGACTCGCCACGGACGACATGGACCCACAGCAGGTCGGCAATCGGCTCCGTGCCCTCCGTCGCGGACAGTGGCTGGTAAGTTTGCCCGCGGCGTTCGGCCGTCCCGAGCCACGGCCGTTCCTCGTCCACTCGGCGCCGCTTCCGCCCGGCCATCCTGACGGCGAGCGCGGGCTGTCGTTCGACGAGCAATCCGCACTCGCCACTGCACGGATCGAGATGCAGGCAAGAACGCGGGTCGAGTACGGTCTCGGGCTCTCGTCGCCGAGTGTCGTCCGCGAGGGACCGCCCAGCGAAGACGACGTGCCGGCCGAGTCGGAAGCGACCGATGGCGCACCTCCGGCGGTCCGGGTCGACAGCGCCCTTCCACACACGAAGCGGCTCCCGCCGACGGTCGAGTACGACGGCTCGATACACGCCCTCCGGTGTACGCGATGCGATACGCGCTATGACCCATCTATCGATGGGATGAAACGCGCTATCGAGTGCTGCTCGTCCATCGACGCGGTCGATAGCGACGACATCCCGATCTGTGAACTCAACCTCAAACTCACCGAGGCCGAGCGGTTCGACTCGGAGTGGTCGGATGCCCAACTCATGTTCCTGCAGGCGGTCTACAATGCCCAGCAACTCCGGTTCGATCCACTCGAGTACGACCTGCTCTGGGATTCGATGCTCCGCCTGCAGGAATACGTCGGTATCGAGAGTGACGCCGTCCAGAATCTCATCGACGCCGACCTGCTCCGGCACGATACGGACCGGCCGCACCGCTTGTACACGGTATCGCCTGAGGGGCGGACGATCATCGGCGAGAGCTACCGGCAGGGTGTGGATTACGGCCACGGGCAGGGTGACCTCGAGGAGTCGAGCGAGCACGTCCTCGGCGTCGAGATCGGCCGTCGGTATCTGGAGGGTACGTATCGAGACGACCCGGAGTCAGACGTGGTCGAAGTGGTTCCGTACTACGACCTCGGGGAGAACCAGCGCCTCGACATCGCCGGTATCGACGACGAGGGCGACGTGGTGGTCGCAATCGAGGTCGAGCGGGTGAATCACGATATCAAGCGGGCGGTTCCGGAGGACTTCGATAAGATGGCCGCCTGCAATCCCGAGGAGGCCATCTGGATTGTCATGTCCCACACCGAGGGACACGAGGTGCTCGCCGCACTCAACGACCCGCTCGATGGAGCGGTGCGTGTCGAGAAGACCTACGCGAAGACCTCGCCCGTCAGTTCGTTCATGATCACCGAGCCCGGACTGACGGCGATGTACACCCTCGAGCAAGTCCGGGGGGCACTCGGTGGGAAGGGGCCTGCCGCGTAAAGTCGGCCGATATCGACTTTGGGCGTAAGGTTACCTTCGAGCGAGAGCAGTGGCCCTCGTCGCACCCCAAGGCGGCTAGTCCCCGCTCAGGCGGCCAAAGGTTGGCCGCGCCCTCCGCTAGAGTGTGGACTGAGTGATGAGAACCGACTAGTAACCCGGGACGGGCTCGCTTCGCTCGGAGAGGACTCCAAGGGCCACTCCGCGTAAAACAGGTCGCTGAAGCAGCCCTCGAAGGTTCTCCGCCGAGCGAGAATCCGCCTATCGTCTCAGTCGGACAGCACATGTCGATTACGGATGGCGTAAGGGTGGCGCCGCCTTGCGATTCGATGCAACCTTACATCAGTACAGAGCGCTGAGAGGTTCGCTTCTCGGCGATTGACTGGCCGCCCAGACCGCCGATTCTCCGGCCCTCGAAGCGCCTCGCGAGACGCCACCTCTGCTCATTACCCCCGACTCCACTTCTCCCCCGTTTCGATTCCACACAGACCACTCTAGCGGGGGCTGTGGCGAAGGTTAGGAGACGCAAGCATCGGCTATCTCGTCGATAACCCGATCTGTGGCTTCGATCCAGTCTCGCGTCACGTGCGGTCGGCACTGCAGGTGCGAACCCCCTGCGGGTGATGGGTATGGTCCTACAGTGCTCACACCCTCGGGAGCATCGGACCGTCGCCCAGTTCTCGTAAGAGCGTAAGAAGCGGATTCGAATGCAGAGACGGTAAGAGACCCACACACTGATTATGCAGAAGATAATATTACTACGCGCATAATGATTGATCGGGCCGCAGAAACCGACTGGCTCCATTCGCACCTCACCGACAGTGAAGAACAACTGCTCGTCCTCTATGGCCGACGACGCGTCGGGAAGACGACGCTCGTTACAACTGTCCTCGAGACTCTCGAGAGACCTACGTTCTACTACCTCTGTGACGAACGTGGGACCAGTCAGAACGCACGGCGCTTCGCTGAACAGTGTGCCGGCACCCTCGATGATATTCCACCCGATGTCGACGGCTTCGTCGACGCCTTCGAGTACCTCGCACATCGCCTCGACGACCCCGCCGTCGTTGCCCTCGACGAGTTCTCATATCTCGTTGACGAAGACGAAACCATCCCATCGGTCTTCCAGACCGTGGTCGACGAGACCCTCGATGGGACAGGTATCTCGCTCGTCCTTCTGGGCTCGTCCATCTCGATGATGGAGGAGGGCGTCCTGAGTTACGAAAGTCCGCTCTATGGCCGTCGAACGGGCCAGTGGCGGATGGAACCGATGTCGTTCGGCGATGCCGCCGGATTCTTCCCGGACTACGGCCCGATCGAACTGGTCGAAGCCTACAGCATCCTTGGCGGGGTTCCGGCCTACCTCGAGCAGTTCGATTCCGACCTCGCGCTCCTCGAAAACGTTGAGTCGTCGATCCTTTCGAAAGGGGCGTTCCTGTACGAGGAGCCCGAATTCCTGTTACGGCAGGAACTCCGTGAACCATCGACGTATATGGCGATTCTGGAAGCCATCGCAGGGGGCGCAACTCGGGTTAGCGAGATCGGAAACGAAATCGGGCGGGACGCGAGTTCGATCTCCAGGTACCTCCAGAACCTCACACGCATCGCACTCGTCGAGCGTGAGACGCCGGTCACCGATCCCGACGGTCGCGGGGTCTACCGTATCACGGACCAGTTCCTCCGCTTCTGGTTTCGGTACGTGCTCCCGAACCGCGCGACGCTCGAACAGGGCCACACCGTGCCCGTGCGTGACGTAATCGGAGAAACGCTCCCCGAACACACGAGTTGGACATTCGAAGAGGTATGCCGACAAGCCGTCGGAACGGTTGCATTCCCCGTCTCCTGTTCCCGGGTCGGCCGCTGGTGGTACGGCGGCAACGAGGTGGACATTGCTGGCGTCAACGAGCAGACTGACACGCTCTTGCTCGGCGAGTGCAAGTGGACCAGCGATGCGGTCGGGCGCGGACTGCTCGGTGACCTCGAAGCGCTCGAAAGCGAGATCCGCTGGCACGGGACCGACCGATCCGTCGTCTACGCACTCTTCGCTAAAACAGGATTCACAGCCCAACTAGAGAACCTGGCGGCCGAACGCGGCGATCTGTGGCTGTTCACGCCGGCAGAGATCGTTGATCTGTTCGATCGACCGCGAGCCGATTGACGGAAAATATCTAGGCGCAAGCCTCGCGCTTCAGGGCGGGTTGACATCCTCCCACGACCTCGTGCCGGGCGACCTCGTTCGCCTTCGCGACCTTCCACTCGTTCGGAACGAGTGTCGAGGTGCCCGGATAGTGGACCGTGCCGTCCTCGACGAGCCCGTTGAGCGTCTTCATCATCTCGCGGGCCGGCGTCTCGTCGTCCCAGCGGTGGATGTAGAGCACGTCGACGTAATCGGTGCCGAGACGGTCCAGCAGCGTGTCGATCCGATGCCGGACGTTCTTCCGGTTGGTCCCCCGGCTGTTGGGGTCGTCCTCGCGGGTCTGCCAGTAGATCTTCGACGCGATGGTGTAGCGCTCGCGGTCCCGGTCGGCCAGCCAGTCGCCGATCCACTCCTCGCACGTCCCGCCACCGTAGACGTCGGCCGTGTCGATGAACCGCCCACCGTGCTCGGCGTAGGTGTCGAGCAGCTGATGGGCGCGGTCCTCGCCGATCTCGACGTTCCCGTCCTCGGTCTCCTTCCCGAAGCGCCACGTGCCGAACTGTATCTCACTGGTCTGCAGCCCCGTGTCTCCGAGTGATACGAATTCGAGGTCCATCTCGACGTTGGGGTAGTGGTGCCGCGGTCGAAAAGGTACGGATGCCGGGGATTCCCCTACGAGGTCAGTCGTGAGTCACTGACTCAGCCCGTCAAGCGACGCCGAGAGCTGCTGCTCCGTCTCGAGACCCGTGTGGAACCGGCCGATGGTCTCGCTCTGGTGCTCGGGGCAGGCCAGCAGCGCGACCGCCCCATCCTGCACCGGGACCACCGGATGCCCGGGACTGTGCGGCGCGAACTGGCAGCTGGGGCATCGAACCCCACCGGCTGGGCGGTGGTCCAGAAGGTCCGGCGTCTCGTCGCTCGTGAACCCGCAGACATCGACAAACCGTTCGAGATGTGCGTCACAGCCGACGAGCGGCACCGCGAGCTGCTCCAGCAGCAGGAAGGACACTGACCCGCGCGAGGTCGCGTCGAGCGCGGATTCGCAGTCGTCACACTCGATGGGTGGCTGGCCCTGAACCCCCTCACGCTGCCGGGGGACATCTGTGGGAGACATGCGAGATGGCGAAGGCTTGCACCCCGACACGGGTAAGGCTGGGGACAGTGGGTGCGCGAAGCCGCAGACACACCACCGGACCACCCACAGGTTTAGCACCAGTCACGGCCAATCCACCGTATGGCCGATGGAGGCCCAATAGCGGTACTGCTCGTCGGCGGTGGCCGAGTGGCCGCGGCCATCGCCGAGCAGCTGGAGTCGGCCTCCGACCTGGCCGTCGAGACGACCGACGACCCGGCCAGCCACATGGCGAGCAGTTTCGACTGCATCGTGCTCCCGGACACCACCGAGAGCCCCGACGACCTGATGCGCCTGGGGCAGCTCCGCGCAGACCACCCGGAGACGCCGATGGTCGTCGTCCTCGAGAACCCGGAGCGCCCGCCGCCCGAGATGGACCCCTCCTGGCTGGACGTGGTCCAGCTGGACGACCCGGAGGCCGACCTCGTCGCGGCAGTCCAGGAAGCGGTCCAGCGCGACCGGCCCGAGCCGTCGGATTACCGAGAGACGTTCAGCGCGCTCGTCGAGCACTCGCCCGCGATGATCGCCATCCTCGACGAGACCGGCGAGTACCGCTACGTGAGCCCATCCGTCGAGACGGTCCTGGGCTACGAGCCCGACCAGCTGATCGGCGAGGACGCGTTCGCCCTGATCCACGAGGACGACCGGCCCGCAGTGGTCGAGGAGTTCACGGACGCCCTGGACGTGCCCGACCACCGGGCCACCGTCGAGTACCGGTACCGCCACGCGAGCGGTGACTGGCGGGTACTCCAGTCGTGGGGCAAGAACCGGCTCGAAGACCCCGAGATCGACGGGGTCCTCGTGACGACGCTCGACGTGACCGAGCGGAAGGCGTACGAGCGCGAACTGGAGCGCCGGAACGAGCGCCTCGACCGGTTCACCTCGGTCGTCAGTCACGACCTCCGCAACCCGCTGAACGTGATCCAGGGCCACGTGGAGGCGGCCCGGGCCGGAGCCGACCCGGACATCGACGCCATCGGCCGCGCCGCCGACCGCATCGAGGCCATCACCGGCGACCTGCTGACGCTCGCCAGGGAGGGTCGAACGGTCGGCGAGACCGAATCCGTCGACATCGCGTCGGTGGCCCAGGCAGCATGGAGCCTCGTCGACGCCCCGGATGCGACCCTCGAGATCGACGACATCGGGACCCTCACCGCCGACAGGGACCGGTTCCAGGCGCTGCTTGAGAACCTGTTCCGAAACAGCGTGGAGCATGGCGCCACGGACAGCCGGACGGAGTCCGGCGACGGCATCGACCCCGGCGACTCGGCGGTCACCGTCAGCCTCGGGGTACTGGCCGACGGCGAGGGATTCTACGTCGCGGACGACGGCCCGGGCATCCCGTCCGACCAGCGCGAGTCCGTGTTCGACTGGGGCCACTCGACCAGCGATGCCGGGACCGGCTTCGGCCTCGCCATCGTGCGGAGCATCGCCGAGGCCCACGGGTGGACGGTCGAGGCGACCGAGAGCGAGGCCGGCGGCGCACGCTTCGAGATCCGGGGCGTGGAGTCCCTGGACTGACCCGGCAGGCCGGTCGCGGAGTCACTCTACCGACGAAAGCCACACCCCCGCTGTCTCGGCTGAACCGGCCACTGAACGGGCCGTCAGTTCTGGAGTGGCCACCAAACACTTACGGTTACTCAGATTCTGGGTAACTTCATGAGCCTCGATACGGCTGTCGTCCTCGCGGGGGGTGAGGGCCGGCGCCTTCGGCCACTCACGAGGAACCGGCCCAAGCCCATGCTTCCCGCGGGCAACCGGCCGATCCTCGAACACGTCCTCGACACGCTCGTCGATGCCGCGGTCGAGCGGATCGTCCTCGTCGTCGGCTACAAGCACGACCGGGTGCAAGAACACTTCGGCCCCAGCTATCGCGACGTGCCGCTGGAGTACGCCATCCAGCGCAAGGAACTCGGGAGCGGGCACGCGCTGTTGCAGGCCCGCGAACACGTCGACGAGCCGATGCTCGTCCTGAACGGCGACCGGATCATCGACCCGAGTATCGTCGCGGACGTGACGGACGCGTTCGCCGACCGTGGGGAGCCCACACTCGCGGTGATGGAGCACCCGGAGGCCCACACCTTCGGCGCCGTGCGGCTCGATGGCGACCGGGTGAGCGAACTCGTCGAGAAGCCGATGGCCGGCGAGTACCGCCTCATCAACGCCGGCGTCTACGCCTTCACGCCCGAGGTCTTCGACGAACTGGCCGAGACCCCCAAGCGAGACGGCGAACTCGACCTGACCGCGGCCATCTCCCGGCGCATCGAGGCCGACGATCCCGTCTGGGGCGTCCGGACGGACGGCCTCTGGGTCGACGCCACCTTCCCGTGGGACCTGCTCTCGATCACCCGCGAGGTGCTCCACACGAACCGCATCGACGAACCCGAGACCGAGGACACCCTCCACGTCGCGCCGTCGGCCATCGTCCATCCGGACGCGACGCTGCGAGCCCCGCTCGTCGTCGGTCCGGACTGCGAGGTCGGACCGAACGCGGTCGTCGGGCCGGACACCGCACTCGGCCGGAACGTCACCGTCGGGGCGAACGCCACCGTCGAGCGGTCGGTGCTCGACGCCGACACGCGGGTCGGCGCCGGCTCCACGCTCGTCGAGTGCGTCACCGGGGAGGACGTGACCCTGGGCGCGAACACCACGGTGCCGGGCGGGCCCGCCGACGTCGCTCTCGACGACCGTGTCTACCGCGACCAGCGCCTCGGCGCCGTCTTCGCCGACCGCGTGGTCGCCCGCGGCGCCGTCACGGCCGAACCGGGATCGCTCGTCGGGCCGAACGCCACGCTCGGTACCGGCGTCCACGTCCGGGGCCGGATCGACGAGGACAGCGAGGTGGTCCGCTGATGTGTGGCATCATCGGCTGCGTCGGCCGTGGCGACGAGACGCTCGAGACGCTCGTCCACGGGCTCTCGAAGCTCGAGTATCGGGGCTACGACTCCGCCGGCGTCGCGCTCACGGCACCCGGGGACGAGGAGGTCGCGGTGGTCAAGCGCGAGGGCGAACTCGACGCGCTCCGACGCGTCCTCGAGACGGCCGCGGCCGACGGCACCGCCCCGACCGGGACGGTCGGCATGGGCCACACCCGCTGGTCCACACACGGGCCGCCCTCGGACGCCAACGCCCACCCGCACACGGACTGTGCCGGCAAGGTTGCCGTCGTCCACAACGGCATCATCGAGAACTACCAGGCACTCCGCGACGAGCTCTCCGAAGCGGGCCACACGTTCCGCTCGGAGACGGACACGGAGGTCATCCCGCACCTCATCGAGGAGCTGCTCGACGGCCCCGAGTACGACGCGACGGACCCGGAGCCGGCCATCCGCGAGGCGATGACACGCCTGGAGGGGAGCTTCGCGGTCGTCGTCTCGGTCGCCGGCGTGGAGACGCTGTTCGCCTCCCGACAGGACAATCCGCTCGTGCTCGGTGCTGGTGCGGATGCGACGTATCTCGCCAGCGACGTGCCCGCGTTCCGCGAGTTCACCGACCGTGTCGTCTACCTCGAGAACGGCGAGTTCGCCCGGGTCGACACCGAGGGCTGGACCGTCACCGACACCGCCGGGAACCCGGTCGAGAAGACGGTCGAGACGGTCGAGTGGGACCCCGAGGACACCGGCAAGTCCGGCTACGACCACTTCATGCTGAAGGAGATCTACGAGCAGCCACGCGCCCTGCGCCAGTGTCTCCAGGGGCGCGTCGACGAGATGGGCGGCCGCGTCACGCTCGACGTCGACGTGGACCCCGAGCGTGTGCAGTTCGTCGCCTGCGGCACCTCGTATCACGCGGCGCTGTACGGCGCCGAGCTGTTCCGGCAGGCCGGCGTGCCCGCCCAGTGCTACCTCGCCAGCGAGTACGCCACCTCGCCACCACCCGTCGACGGCGCGCTCGTGGTCGGTGTCACGCAGTCGGGCGAGACCGCCGACACGCTGAGTGCGCTCCGCGAGGCCCGCTCGCGGGGCGCCCGAACGCTCGCGTGTACGAACACGGTCGGCTCGACCGCGGCCCGCGAGTGCGACGAGACGCTGTACATCCGCTCGGGCCCGGAGATCGGCGTCGCCGCGACCAAGACCTTCGCCTCACAGCAGACCGCGCTCAACATGCTCGCACTCTCGCTCGCCCGGCAGAACGGCCGCGCGGACCTCCGCGACTCACTCTCGGCACTCCGTGATCTCCCGGGCGACGTGCAGGCAGTCCTCGACGAGTCCGCGGCCGAGACGGTCGCCGAGGAGTTCGTCGACGCGCCCTCGTACTTCTTCATCGGGCGGGGGGTCCACTACCCGGTCGCGCTGGAGGGCGCGCTGAAACTGAAGGAGATCTCCTACAAGCACGCCGAGGGCTTCGCCTCGGGCGAACTCAAGCACGGCCCGCTCGCCCTGGTGACCGAGAAGACGCCCGTCTTCGCGGTCGTCACGGGCGACGGCCCGCTCGCGACCAAGACCATCGGGAACGTCAAGGAGGTCGAGTCACGCGACGCACCGGTCGTCGCCGTCACCGACGGCCGGAGCGAGGTCGAGCGCTACGCCGACCACGTCCTCGAGATTCCCGAGGCCCCGCCACGGACCGCGGCCGTGCTGGCGAACGTCCAGCTGCAACTCGTGGCCTACCACGTGGCCGACTTTCTCGGCCGGCCGATAGACAAGCCGCGCAACCTCGCGAAGAGCGTGACGGTGGAGTGAGGGGCTTCCCCCGGAAGTAGGGACGTTTCCGTGGGAGAGCGACCGCCCATGGCGAACGCAGCCGTCGGAATCAGTTATCTGCCCTGGAGATAGATTTATTGACTTCACTCGGATAGTTGTGCTATGGACGACGAGGCTCCTGGTGTCGAGGCGTGGAAGGAGCAGACGAGTGCCTTCGACAGAGTACGGTCGGTCGCCGGGTCGGTCTCGGGGCCGCAACCGGTGTCGTACATCGCAACCGAGGCCCTGGTCGCGGAGAACACCGCTCGTGCCCACCTCGAACGGCTCGTCGACATGAACGTCCTCCTGGAACGGGATGTCGAGGGGACGGCGATGTACGAGCCCGATCCACTTCATACGCGGGTCCAGACCCTCCGGGATCTCCTCGACGAGTACGATCAGGACGGCCTCCTCGAGCTGAAGGCCGAGTTGCAGGAGCAGATGGAGACGTGGGGCCGTGACTACGGCGTCGGGTCCCCGGAAGCCCTCCGACGCCGGGCTGCCGAGAGCGACGACGCTGCGGAGACACGGGAGATCCGAGAGACGGCGAACGACTGGGCGCTCCTGCGCTACCGGCTCGATATCATCGAGCAGGCGATAGAGAACTACGCGGCGTACAGTCGGGACTCGCCCGCACCGGCCTGAGATGAATGGTGATGGCTCGTCGTACGACGCAGCGGAGGCGTCCCATCGGGCGCTGCGCAGCATCCAGCGAGAACTCGAACGCCACCCGACCATCTCGACGGTTCGAGGCTTTCCATCAGGTGCGTACACGCAGGTGGTCGCGGAGGTCGCAATCGACCGTCTCGAGACCGATGCGACCGAGGGGACACTCACGGTACGCTGGTTCGCCGGGGAGACACCGGAGAAGAAGCCGACGTTCTCCTTCCACTACAGCGATGACAACGGTGACTTCGGGTGGCATCACGAGCCGAATCCACACGTCGATGGGTGGGGGCACGTTCAGGCGCGACCCGATTCTACGGCCACGTACGACTACGAGCCGTATGCCTTCTCCTCGGACAGTCCGGCCCGGGTCGTCTGGGAGATGATGTCGCAGCTCGTCTCCACGCTCCAGTCCCGGTGACATCCCTCCCGGTCGAAGCGTGGGGGGGCTTTCCGTACCGCAGGCGGAACAGTTGCCGATCTGCGACACGACCTGTTCTCACGGGACGAACGCCCACTCTCGGTATCGTCAGGTCGACGTTCACCTGGCGGTGGGCTGTGAGGGCCTCTCGCAGCTGGGGGATGGCTGTGTACTGGATATATTCGGAGAGGTCCCAATTCATAAGCACTCTCGATCCGTAGCGGAGGCATGGTCGACTCGTGGACCGACTCGACGACGGCCAGAGAGCGGGTCGAGACCATCGCGACGACGCTCTCGGAACCGCGGACCGTCAACTGGGTGGCCGAGCAGGCAGAGGTGGAGTGGGACACCGCGAAGCGCCACCTCGCGAGCCTCGCGGATGCCGGTCTCCTCACGGTGACGGACGATGGCCAGTACGTTCCCGACCCGACGCGGGCGTATTTCGACCACCTGCGGGACCTCATCCTCGAGAACGAGCGGTCGGAACTCCGTGCCGAACTGGAGGCCATCGCAGAGCGGGCCGACGACTGGAAGCAACGGTACGGGGTCGGATCGCCCGAGGAACTCGAGGCGACGCTGGCCGACGACCTGCCCGGGGACGAGGTGTCCGAACGCCGTCGCATCCTCCGTCGGTGGGAGCAGAGTCAGCGCTCGCGGGACCTCATCCGGAAGGCGCTGGCGCTGTACGACGACGTTCAGTCGCTCGGTGACGGCACTGCCGAGCGTTCAGGATCAACCGTCGAAGAGGCTGGCTGACCCGTGCCACCGATATTCGGGGTGTGGAACCCCACGGAGCCGAAGCTCCTGCGTCGGGTCCACGACCGGCTCTCGGACACGGCCGGGTGTACCAGCGTTCGGTACGTCCCGTCAAGACTGGACGCTAACGAGGTCGTCGCGGAGATCGATCCCTCGGTATTCCTCGGCCGGTCGTATCCCGCCCCCGAGGCTCGGCTCCGGGTAGAGTTCGACCTCTCGGGCGACCGCCCGCACTACTGGATCCAGTGGTGGGAACCGACCACCGGCCGGAGCATCGGCAGGCACGCGGACGATACCGAACCGGAGTTCGGTCCAGCACACTTCCAGGTCGAATACGGCGACGGGACCACCGACCGTCGGGTAGTGTCGTATCCTGCCGATGACCACCCGTATCGCGTGTTCGAGTACTGCCTGTCGAGTATCGACGACGAACTGCGGGCGCTGGATCGGCCGTAGGATGTCTCAGAGACGGAGGCCAGCCTTCAGACCGCTCGCAGGTTCAGGAGGAGTCAACGATCACGTCCACGTCCAGCAGCTGCTGTACCGGTTCCCTCTCGAAATCGTCCCTGTCGCAGGTCACGAACGTCGCCCCGATGTCACGGGCGTGCGACCCGATCAGGAGGTCGCGCATCTCGAGCGACGTGTCGTGCCTGGCCAGGTTCGCCTCGACCGACGCGGCGGTCAGGCCCCCGCTCTGCGTGAACCCCTCTACCCCGTCGAGGACACGCCCGAGCCAAGCGTGGACCGCCTCGCTGTTCTCCCGCCGTCTCGCCGGGCGGAAGAACTCGAACACCACCAGCGAGGAGGTCACGAACTGCTCGTCGGCGTGACGCTGCAGGTAGGGGACGACCTCCTGCTGCCGTTCGGGGTGCCCCCACCTGGCGAGGACACTCGTATCGAGGAGCCTCATCCGGCGTCCCCGGACTCCATCTCCAGCGAGTCACGGACCTCGGACGACGACTCCTCGACGGCGTCGGCGAAGTCGCTCCCGAGGCCACCGGCCAGCTCGGCGATCCGCTCCTCCGTACTGGGTGAATCTGTCAGCCGGAGGACGACATCGCTGAAGCTCTCTCCCTCGCGCTTTGCGGCCTTGAGCCGGTCGTAGGCCTCGTCCCGGAGTGAGATGGTGGTCGTCCCCATGCATGCATGTACATGCACGCAGCCAGTAATCGCTTTCGGCGAGGTGCGTACACGGCATCCGAGAACGCCTCCGGTTCCGCAGTCGAGAAGCGGGACGACGACTGACGGAATCCCTTTACCCCCGCTCCCCACACGACCGATATGCGCGTTCTCGTCACGGGCGGCTGTGGCTACATCGGCAGCGTCCTCCTCCCCCTGCTCCGCGAGGACGAGCGGGTCGACCACGTCCGCGTCCTCGATTCACTCGAATCCGGATCACCGCGGGCACTCCGCGGGCAACTGGGTGGCGACGACCTCTCGTTCAAGCGCGGCGACGTCCGCGAGTACGGCGACGTCGAGGGCGCCGTCCGGGACGTGGACACCGTCGTCCACCTCGCAGCTATCACGGGTGCGGCCTCGACCCACGACCGGCGCGAGGAGACGTTCGCCGTCAACTACGACGGCACCGAGAACGTCCTCCGCGCCGCGGGCAAACTCGGCGTCGACAACGTCGTCTTCGCCTCCTCCTGTAACGTCTACGGCCGGGCACCGAGCACGGCCATGGACGAGACGACCGATCCGGACCCCATCAACCCGTACGCCGAGACGAAGTTGCAGAGCGAGGACCTCCTCCGGGAGTACTGCGCGGACCACTCGATGGACGGCACCGCCCTGCGGATGGCGACCGTCTACGGCGACGCGCCCGGTGTGCGGTTCAACCTCGTGGTCAACTACTTCGTCTTCCGGGCGCTCACCGACCGGGCGCTGACGGTGTACGGCGACGGCTCGAACTGGCGGCCGTTCGTCCACGTCCGGGACTCGGCACGGGCCTACGCGAGCGCGGCGCTCGAACCGGAACGGTGGGAAGAGACCGTCTACAACGTCGGCTCGAACGACGCGAACTACCGGATCAGCGAGATCGCCGAACTCGTCCGCGAGGAGGTCGGCCCCGTCGACGTGACCTACCTGGAGGACGAACACCCCGGGCCGTCGTACAATGTGAGCTTCGACCGCCTCGCGGGGACCGGCTTCGAGACGGAGTGGTCGCTCCGCGAGGGGGTTCGGGACATCGCCGACGCGTTCCGGGACGCGAACTGAGTTCTCCACCACCGGCCGACGCCATACCCAGCCACAGAGGCCCGCTACGGCACCATCTGGTGCAGAGGTGGTGCCAGCCGTTATGTGCGCCGGTCCGAGATATCTCCGGTATCATGGGGTCGAGGGGGCCGAGAGCGCTGGTCGAACGGGCCGTATCGCCGGTCATCGGCGTGGTGCTGATGGTCGCCATCGTGGTCATCCTCGCGGCGACGATGGGCGTGTTCGCGATGGGCTTCGGGGACGACCCGGCGACCCCCCAGCCGAACATCGACTTCACCTTCGAGTTCCACGACGACGTCGGGGACAACGGTGAGGACGCCCTCGACATCGTCCACGACGGCGGCGAGACCGTCGAGGTGGCCGACGGAAGCCAGCCCCAGACCGTCGCTGCGGGCGACCTCTACATCGTCGCCGACTACCCCTACGAGGACGACACGCTGGCCGCGAGTGGCTTCGAGTGTGGCTCACCCTCGGGCGGACAGTATGAGTGCAGCTTCAACTTCGACGACGAGTTCGCCATCCCCGGCGATTCGATGTCGGCCGGCGAGCGGTTCCGCATCTACGGGGCCGACCCCAGCACCGAGTTCGAGAAGGCCACCGTCCGCATCGTCTACAAGCCCGAGGATGGCACCCGGAGCTACGTCCTCGCGACCTGGGAGGGCCCCGAAGCCGGGAACTGAGAGGGGAGGACCGAACCGTCGTGTCTCCACCACCCCAAGAGGGCCGCCGGATCGACGAGTCATCGATGTCCTGGCAGTGCGTCCCACAGTAATTTCATTCCCGGCCGCCAATCGGGCCCGTGTGTCACTGGCGTACAGGTGGGTGACGACGCTCATCGCGGGGCTGGTCGTGCTCCCCGTCTACCTGCTGGGATGGGTGAGCGACATGAACGCGCTCCTGTACTTCGCGATACTCGACAGTCTCCTCTACTCGCCGGTGTGGCTCGGCTACATCGCTGACTTCCTCTCCTCCGAGTGACTTCTCCCACGACTAAAGTCGTGGGCTTCCCTCACGGAGGGTTAGGCCCACGTCTTCCGGGGAGTTCGCAGGTTCCATCTCACCGCTGGTTCCCTTGAGTACGACCTGCGTTTCGGGCTGAGCCACAACAGCCCCCGCCGAGGATAGCGGGCTCGTGATGTCCTTACCCACGGCTCGTTGACCGATGTTCGACGCCCCATTCTTGTCCGCATTATCCTCTAACCCGCAGTCCTCACACTCCACCCGGCCCTGCACCTCACGACTCGTGTTCTGTGATCCACACCGCCAACACGTCACCGACGTGTCGTACTCCTCAACCGGGATACACTCACGACCGTCAAGATGGGCTTTGTACGTGAGGCGGTTCGCCAGCTTCGCATACGGCATCTTGTGCGTCTTGTCGTTCACGTACCGGCCTTTGTCGTTGTCGAAGCGCAACCCCGTCATATCACCGAACACGATGACTGCGTTGCGCTCCCGAGCGCGGGCGATGAGTTCGTTCGCCACCTGATGCAACTCGTGGTCGACCGTCCGCGACTCCTTGTTCCCGAGGCCCTCGATCACCTGCGCTCCCGAACGCACCTTCGCCTTCCCGATGGATTTGCGGAGCTGCTTGTAGTGTTCACGGACGCGACGGACTTCCGCGCCGTGGAACTGCGTGTCGCGGTCGGAGAGGAACGTGCTGACGGCTATCCACTTCGCACCCATATCAACGGCGAGGACGTCGTCGTATTCGTCTGCGACGGCCACAGACCGCGTGCAGACGAGGTGGACGTACCACTCGCCATCCCGGTGGACGAGTTCCGAGTCACGGATGTACTCGTCTTCGAGGAGGTGCGTGTCTTTCTCGGGGACACGAACGGGCACCCAGATGCTATCCCCGCGTTCTTTCTCGGGGTTGTAGACGGGGAGTTTGAACCACCACGACGAGAGGACGGTATCCTCGTCGTGTTCGATGGTGATGCAGTCGTTGCGGAGGACGACGGGTTGGTCAGTGTCCGCTCGCGGGTTCTTGTTCGAGCGGACTTTGCCCGCCTGTTGCTTGGTGGCGGAGTAGAGGGTTGCGTCCTCGTCACCGTGAACGGCGTCTTGGAACGCGGAGTATTCACGTTCGACGAGTCGGGCTTTCCGCTCGGTGAGCGAGTGGAGTTTGACCCGTACCGTAGTGGTGACGTCTCGGCGCATCGTTATCGTCCGGTCTGTGCTTCGATGTACTCCTCGATAGTCTGACTCGACACCTCTCCTGCCGATGAGACGAAGTACGAGCGCGTCCACAGCGAGGGGAGGCCGAAGTCGAACTCCTCGCGGAGGTTCCGCGAGGTGTAGCCCTTGACCTGTTGGATGATTTTGTTGGGGGAGAGCTTCGGGGTGCCCGTGATGAACAGGTGTACGTGGTCGGGCTGGATTGCCAGCCGGAGGATGTCGAGGTCGAGTTCGTCGGCCTTCTCCTCGATGAGGTGTTCGAGACGGTCGGCAACCTCGTCGGTCAGCACCGGTTTGCGGTACTTCGGGCACCACACGAAGTGGTAGTGGAGATTGTGTACCGACGTTCGCTCTCGACTGTACCCCCGTGGCATACGATTAGATAGAGTCTCATTTATATTATATGCTATGACTGCATCAACCTTCGGTCGGCTATCGAGGATGGTTTGTGACGAGTGTGGTCGGATTCTTCCCACGACTGAAGTCGTGGGCTTTCTCCTCGATCTCGTGTAACGAGGCAGGCCACGCCACGGCGACGAACCGTTCGGAGACCGACCGTCTCTCGGCACCTTCCCACCCGGGGGCAGAGACGCTCGACTGGCCCCAGGGAGCCCCACACCCAGACGCGTCCGCCCGTCGCCCGTACCGGACGAACTATTTACCCGGCAACCGAGTAACCACTCATGGACGAGGACACGACGGGCGACGGCGACGCGCCTCACGTCGCCGTCACGGGCGCTGCGGGCTACATCGGGAGCCGGCTCGTCACGGAGATCCAGGAGACACACGAATCCTGGGACGTGACCGCCATCGACAACTTCTATCTCGGCGATATCCGAGAAATCCGCGACGTTTCCGTCGAACACGTCGACATCCGGAATCGGGACCGCCTAGAGGACGCGCTGGCCGGCGCGGACGTCGTCATCCATCTCGCGGCTATCTCCGGCGTCGACGACTGCGAGACCAGACCCGACCTCTCGTACGAGGTGAACGTCCAGGGGACCAACAACGTCGCCTGGTTCTGCCGGAAGACCGGCGCCGCGATGGCGTTCCCGTTCTCGATGGCCGTCATCGGGGACCCCGACGAGTTCCCCATCACCGCCGAGATGGAACGGGACCCGCTGAACTGGTACGGCCGGACGAAGGTGCTCGGCGAGCGGGCCGTCGAGACGATGGCCGAGGGCGCCTTCCCGGCCCACCAGTTCATGGTCTCGAACCTCTACGGCGGACACTCCATCGATGGCCGGCAGGTCTCGAAGGGGACCGTCATCAACTTCTTCGTGAACCGCGCGCTCGCCGGCGAACCGCTGACGGTCTACGAGCCGGGCGACCAGGCCCGCAACTTCGTCCACGTCCGGGACGTGGCGGGCGCGTTCCTGCGCAGTGCCGAGAGACTGCTGGAGGAACGCGCCGCGGGCGAGACCGGCAGCACCGCCTACGAGGTGGCGACCGACGAGGACCCCGGCGTGATGACCATCGCGGAACTCGTCCAGCGGCTCTGCATCGAGGAGGGCGGCCCCGAGGTGGAGATCGTCCTGCAGGAGAACCCGCGCGACGAGACGCTCGTGAGCGAGTTCGGCGTGGACACGTCCCGGACGCGAGCGGAGCTGGGATGGTCTCCCGAGGAGAGCGTCGAGGCGACGGTCCGGGAGTTGCTTCGGACGGGGCTGGACGGCTGAATATCGCAGGTTCGAGCCCCGGTGGCCGACCGCGGTTCCAGTTCAGTAGCCGACTCGCGTCAGGCCATCCACGTGGTCGAAGTCATCATCGTCGGAGACCACAGGTTCGTTGACCTCTAGTGCCGTCGACGCGACGATGGCGTCCGCCGGTCCGAGGGCTGGCTTGCTGTCGCTCCGACGGTGCGTCCCTTCCAGTACTCCCGCCCGCTTCGCTATCGACTGCGTCAAATCCACCGTCGGTCTGCTCGAGATGAGTCGCCGGTACGCGCGCTGGTCCTCCAGCCTGTACTGCTGGCGGTTCGTGTGCCCAACCGGGATGAACAGCTCGAACCACACGATGGTGGGTACTCGCAACGGGACACCCGAGGTCTCGAGTTCCTCCGCCTTCGCCAGCGCCCCCGGATGTCGGTCCTTGAGTGCGCCGAGGAAGTTCGTATCGAGAATCATTCCTCGTGGAGGAGTTGCTCGACCGCCTCGTCCTCCTCACCCTCCGCCGCCTCAATCACGCGCTTCTCCTGCTCCCACCGGCTCTCGTCTCGGTCAGCGAACTCGTCCGCGAAGTCCAGCAGCGTGTAGTCGTTCGTCAGACGGTCGACCGCCTCGGAGAACGTCTCATCCTCGCGTTTCCGGCTCTTGATGCGTTCGTACACGTCCTCCTCCAGGCGGACGGTCTTCGTTCCCATGTGTATACGTCGTTTACAGGCCCACATCAGCGTTGTGCCGCCCCCCTCGATAAGGGCTAGAGACGGAACCGGCCTCCGACCTTACGACCCCCCAACAGCCCGCAGGTCGCGCGCGTACCGCTGGACGTACTCGTGGTACGACTCGTCCACGTCGGCGGGCTGGACGAACCGAACGCCATCGTGCTGGTCGTCGAGTGTCACGTCCTCGGCCGAGAGGTCGCCGTCCGCGTCGGCCGCCCGCGCCCGGAACGCGATGTTGACCGTGTGGCGACTCGGCCCCGGGGCACTCGTCTCCCACCGGTGCTCGTAGACGCCGAGCCGGTCGCCGATGGTGAGGTCGACCCCGAGTTCCTCGCGGCCGACCCGTCGGGCGGCGTCCTCCAGCCGTTCGCCCTTGTAGAGACGGCTCCCGGGCCAGAACCACTCGTCGCACGCGGGCTCGTTCGTCCGGTGGGCGAGCAGGACGGCCCCGTCGGCCCGCTCGACGACGACCTCCACGCAGACCTGTGGCATCCGCTCGATGAACTCCCGGAACGTCTCCTCGGGGACGAACTCGTCTTGGACGCGCATGGGGGAGCGTTCCGCGGCGAGCCCATGAGGGGTTCGGTCAGCGACCGGTTCCTCTCGGATGTCAGCGACAGCTCCTCCCGGAGTGTGCCCGGACCGCGTGACAAGATATTTGTAGCCGGCAAGTTACTCACAGAGTGAGTAACCAATGACGATCATCGTCACCGGGGCGGACGGCTTCATCGGCTGGCCGACCGCGCTCCGCATCGCGAACCGCACGGACGAACGCGTCGTCGGCGTCGACAACCTCGCCCGCCGCCAGTGGGTCGAGGAGATCGGCTCGAAGAGCGCCGTCCCCATCGCCGGCATCGACGAGCGCCTCGCCGCGGCCGAGGAGCAGGGCTACGGCAACCTCTCCTTCGTCGAGGGCGACCTCGCCGAGCGCTCGTTCGTCGACGAACTCCTGCAGGTCCACGAGCCGCGTGTCGTCGTCCACGCCGCCGCCCAGCCGAGCGCGCCCTACTCGCAGATCAACGGCGAGCGCGCCAACTACACGCAGCACAACAACATGCAGGCCACCCGGAACCTCGCGTTCGGGCTGGCCGAGAACGGGCTCAGCGACACGCATCTCATCGAGACGACGACGACGGGCGTCTACGGCGCCCCCGAGTTCCCGATTCCCGAAGGCGGCGCCGTCATGGAGAACCAGGGCGAGCGCGACGAGGTTCCGTTCCCGGCAATGGCGGGGAGCTGGTACCACCTCACCAAGAGCCACGACGCGGCGAACCTCCGGCTCGCGCACGACCAGTTCGACATCCCCGTCTCGGACGTTCGAACCGCGATTACGTATACGACCGAGACCGAGGAGACCGCGGCCGACGAGCGGCTGGCGACCCGCTTCGACTTCGACTACTACTTCGGCGTCGTCTCGCACCGCTTCTGCGCGCAGGCCGTCGCGGAGTACCCGCTGACGGTGTACGGCAAGGGCCAGCAGCGCAAGCCCTTCATCTCGCTGGAGGATGCGGTGGAGGGGCTGGCTCGGTTGGCGCTGAACGACGTCGACGACCGACCTGACGACCACGTGGTCTACAACCAGGTGACGCGTGCGATTTCCATCGTCGAGATCGCCGAGACCATCGCCGAGGTCGCACAGGAACACGGGCTGGACACGGAGGTCACGCACGTCGAGAACCCGCGCGACGAGGACGAGGAGCACGCGATGGAAATCGAGAACGAGCGGTACATGGACCTCATCGGTTCGCAACGGGTGGACTTCGAGGGCGGTGTCCGGGACGGGATCAACGAGCTGATCGAGTACCAGGACGTGGTGAAGGCCCACGAGGACCGCTTCCTGCCGGACGCGCTGCAGGAGGACGTGGAGTGACGGGAAGCGACACGTCCAGCCGGAGACGGACTCTCGTCGAGGTCCTTCGATGACCGAGGGTAATTGCGATCGTCTCGGATCTCTGTAGCGGACCGCACTGCCGGGCGTCGCGGTCACTCCGACGATACCTCGAATCACCGGAACCGATACCCTCGAAGGAGTTATCGCTCGGGCGGAAATCAACCCACGTATGGTCGGGATTTGCGGCGTTCTCGGGGGGAAGGAGGAGGGGGTACGACGGTTCCTCGAATCCCAGCCACGGACGGGACGCGAACGCACCTCGACGTTCACCGATGATCGGCTCGCGGTTCGCGTCGACGGGCACGCCCCGGCCGTAGCGCACCAACCCGCGACGGCGTCGGATGGCGACGTTCTCGTCTGGGTCTGGGGGGACCTTTTCGGCCACACGTGCACCGAGACCGGGGTGTACGTGCCCCGGGAGGACCCCACTGGGTCGGATGCTGCCTACGTCGCAGAACGCTACGATGTCGCCGGGCGGGAGGTTGCGGACACCCTGAACGGGCAGTTCGTGGGCGTCGTCTACGACCGCTCCCGGGAGCAGGTGACGCTGTTCAACGACCGGCTCGGGTCGCGACCCGTGTTCCACACCCGGACCGCGCGTGGGGCGTTCGCGTTCACGACCTCGATCCAGGGGTTCGCCTCGCACCCGGACATCCCCATCGCGTTCGACCAGCCGTACCTCTACGAGTATCTCGCCCTCAAGAAGGTGTTCGGGACCCGGACGCCGATCGCCGGCGTCGAGAAGCTTCCCCCTGCGACGCTGGCGGCTGTCGACCTGCCCGATTTCCAGGCGGGCCGAGATAGCGATGGCGAACGCGGGGCGGCCGAATCGGACGGGGCGGGCCCGCTCCGAACCGAGTGCTACTGGCGACCCAGCTACCAGCCGACGAACCGGCGGTTCTCCGATCTCGTCGACCGTTTCGCCGACCTGATCGTGACCGTCGTCGAGGAGCGCGTCTCGGATGACCGCCGGTACGGCCTCATGCTGAGCGGTGGCGCCGACTCACGGCTCGTCCTCGCGGCGTTCGCTGCCGTCGACCAGCCGGTCACGGTCCTCCACATGAACGACTGGCACAACCGGGAAGCGCGAATCGCCGAGCGCTGTGCGGACGCGGCCGGGGCCGAGTTCCGGTTCCTCCAGCGGGGCGACGACTACCAGGCGAACGCTCTAGAGCGGAACCCGCAGTTCGCGAACTTCGCGAGTTCGTTCAACCAGGCACACGCGAGTGGGTTCGCGGACGTGATCGCCGACGAGGTGGACGTTCTCGTCTCGGGGCATTATCCGAACGAGATGGTCGGTGACTTCGCGGACCTCCCGACACCGGTGCTGGACACGCCGCTCGGCTACATCGAGATCCCGGTCCGGAAGCGTCTGGAGGGGCCGTCGGACTACGTGGCGTTCCTCGATGCCGACCTCCCGTCGTATCTGGAGACGCCGCCGACGCTCGCGGATATCCTCTCGGACGAGATCTACGAGGTCGACGATGGGATCGTCCACCACGGCGTCGGGTACGGCTCGATGCAGGACCTCGCGGTCTTCAGCGAGATCTACCCGCTCACGAACGATACGGAACATCTCAACTACGTCGATCTGCTCAGGATCGCCCCGTACTGGACGCCGTTCCTCGACGACCGGGTCGTCGAGTTCGCCGAGGCACTCCCCATGGCCTATCGCACCCGCCGTGACCTCGTCAAGCAGACGTTGCGGAGGCTCGACCCGGAGCTCGCGGCGCTTCCCGACGGGAACACCGGCGTTCCGGTCAAGTACCCGTATCCCGTCCACTACCTGGCCGATAAGGCCGTGCGGTTCCGGGCGAAGTTCCTCCCCCGACGGACTCCGAAGCCGCATTACAGCCACGACTCCTGGCCGGACAACGACGAGCTCCTGCGGGAGCAGGAGTTCGTCCGTGAGACTATCGACAGGAACGAGGAGCTGATACGTCGACTGCCGTTCGTCGACTGGGATGGGGTGGACGAATGCTACCGATCCCAGCTCGCCGGCGCGTATCGCAGGCCCGAGCTGTTCACGCTGGTCTCGATACTCGGGATGCCGCTCGCTCGGTCGGCGTGTGCGGACTGACCTGCTGCCTCGGGAGCCACCACGCACCACACATTTTAGCCGGCGGCGGCTGTCGCCACGACCGGGACGGAAATGAACGACTCGGAGTACGAGGCTGGGGAGGGGACGGAGGCGGATGGCACGCCACAGGAGCGGCCGGGCGTCGAATGGGCGCGTCCGGGGTCCGTCGGTGTCTGTGTAATCGGGGCCGGAGCGATGGGCGGGTTGCTGGGCGGGAGACTGGCGAACGCGGGTGCGGACGTTTCGCTCGTCGACCAGGGTGCCCACCGCGAGGCGATGGCGGAGAACGGACTGACGCTACTGGGCCCCGACGACACCCGACACGTCGTCGTGAATCCGACCGTCCGTGCCGATACGGCCGACCTCGGAACGCAGGATCTCGTCATCCTCAGCGTGAAGGCGTACGACCTGCCCTCGGTCGCGCCGAGCGTCGGCCCGCTGGTCGGCCCTGAGACGGTCATCCTCCCCGTGCAGAACGGTATCCCGTGGTGGTACTTTCACGGGTTCGACGGCGAGCTGGAGGGCCACCGAATCGAATCCGTGGATCCGGACGGCGTCGTCGAGCGCCACATCGACACCGAGCGGGTGATCGGCTGTGTTCCGTTCGCGGCGGGCGAGGTCGTCGAGCCGGGCGTCGTCCGACACACGGAGGGACGGTGGTTCCCCGTCGGGGAACTCGACGGCACGACGACTCCCCGCATCAGGGGCATCACCGACCTGCTCGGGCGGATCGGCCTGCGGTCCCGGGTCCTCGACGATGTCCGGTCGGAGCTGTGGCTCAAGGCGCTGGGGAACCTCTCGTTCAACCCGGTCAGCGCGCTGACACGGGCGACCCTGGGGGAGATCTGTCGCGACCCGGAGACCCGGGCGCTGGTGCGGACGATGATGGAGGAGGCGAAGGCGGTCGCCGAGGCACTGGGCGCCTCGTTCCGCCGGTCCATCGACGACCGCATCGAGGGGGCCGAGACGGTCGGTGACCACCGGACCTCGATGCTGCAGGACCTGGAGCGGGGCGACCGACTTGAACTCGAGGCGCTGGTGGGGACGGTCCTGGAACTGGCCGAGGTCACCGGCAAGCCCGCCCCGACCATCCGTACCGTGTACCGACTGACCCACCTGCTCGACGAGACCCGGAGGAGATGACAGACGACACCACCGTTCGGATCAGGAAGATGCGCGAGGAGGACGTCCCGGCGGCGATGGACGTCCTCGACAGGTACGACATGGCGCCGAAGACGGACCAGGAGGACGCCGAGCGGAGCGAGATCCGCGTCGAGAACTCGTTCGTCGCCGAGGACGGGGAGGATGTCGTCGGCACCGCGAGCTACATCGTCCACAGCGACACGCTGGCCGAGACGGCCAGCATGGCCGTCCATCCCGACTACCGCGGCGAGGGACTCGGCTACCGGCTCC
The DNA here is from genome assembly GCF_029338515.1 of Haloglomus litoreum. Lineage (GTDB taxonomy): Archaea > Halobacteriota > Halobacteria > Halobacteriales > Haloarculaceae > Haloglomus > Haloglomus litoreum. The sequence continues at coordinate 3,191,383 of NZ_CP119988.1, forward strand.
AGGCGGCGCGGCTCGAGGAGATGCGCGCCCGTGGCATCGAGACCGTCCGCACGGAGACCGACCGCCCGGGGACCATCGACTGGTACATAGAGCACTTCGGCTACGAGCGGGTCGGAACCAACCCGAAGAAGCACGACTTCAGCCTCTCGGACGTGGACGAGTGGACGGTCCTCGAACTCGACCTGGATGCCTGGTCGGACGGGAGGGAGTGAGCGTGGCCCCGGGGCTCCTCCGGAAGGCACTGGACTACCACGCGGACCACGGCCTCGCCCGGACGGTGGGAGCGACGGCCCGGTACTGCGGCGAGCGGTTCGAGGAGCGGTGTGACACGGTCGGCCGGATGCTCGACTGGGACCGCGGGCGGGGTTACCCCCTCCGGACGCGACTCCGAGCCGCCCGGCTGGGCCTGAGCGCGCATTCGTATCTCTGGCTGGGGCTCGACGACCCCGATGCGGACCCGGACCGGTATCTGAAATCGGTCGAGCCCATCCGGCGACTCAACCACCGGCACGTGGTGCCCCTCCACAACAAGTACACCTTCCAGCTGCTGACGGAGCCGGAGCTGCCGGTGCTCCCGGAGCTGTACGGCCTCATCGACGGGGGGGTGTTCAGACCCCGGGCAGCCGACGAGGACGACCCCCTGGCCGTCCTGGACCGGGTGGGGAAGCTGGTACTGAAGCCGACCCGGGGCGGAAAGGGGACGGGCGTCCTCTTCCTCGACCGGACGCCCGACGGCCCCACCCTGAACGGCGACCACGTGGCTCGGTCGACGCTGCGGGAGCGACTCGCGGGCCTGGACGAGTACCTCGTGACCGAGTTCGTCCGCCAGCACGACTACGCGGCGACCATCTTCCCCGACGCCACGAACACGCTCCGCATCTACAGCGTGTTCGACCGCCGCACCGACGAGGCCGAGGTGTTCCGTGCGGTCCACCGGCTGGGCTCCGAGGCATCCGCGCCAACGGACAACTGGTCCCGGGGGGCTACTGCGCCCCGGTCGACATCGAGACCGGGCGGCTGCGACCCCTGCTGCTGGTCGACGGCTCGACACGGTCGGCGCTGGAGCGCCATCCCGCGACGGGCGCGACCGTCGAGGGGGTCTCCGTTCCCCACTGGGAGGCCGTCCGCGAACTCGTCCGCGAGGCGGCGACCCTCCACCGGTACGCCCCGCTCGTCGGCTGGGACGTCGTCGTCACGGCCGACGGGCCGGTCCTCATCGAGGCGAACGCCCGACCCTCGAAGGAACTTCTCCAGCTGGAGGACGGGGTGCTGGACGACCCCCGGTTCCAGGCACTCCGCTCGGAGCCCTGACCGTCGGTCGTCGGGGGCCGGGGCGAAGCGGACCGACGGGCTCCGATACTGATTACTAGCGCCGCGTTCAGGTCCGCGCAATGGCCGGCATCTGTGGGGTCGTCGGCGCGGGGGGAGAGCATGTCGAGCGGGTGGCAGCTGACCTGGAGTGGACCGGCGAGGAGATGACGACGGCGTACGAGGACGACGCCATCGCCATCAGTACCGCGTTCACCGACGAGGACGGCGCCGACCAGCCCGTGTCCGTCGGGGAGGGGACGCTGCTCTGGGTATGGGGGTCCGTCTTCGGCGCCGAGCGGGCGGACGGCTACCACCCGAGGGACCGGACCGCCGAGAGCACCGCGGCCTACTGTGCCCGGCAGTACCGCGAACTCGGAGAGGGGTTCGTCGCGGGCCTGAACGGTGACTTCGTCGGCGTTCGCTACGACCCGAGCGCCGGGGAGGTGGCCGTCTTCACCGACCGCCTCGGCCTGCGCGACACCTACTACTGCCGGCCGACCGACGACACGCTCGTCTTCTCGACGGCGGCCCAGTCGCTCTCGCGACATCCGGCCGTCACGCCGGCCTTCGACCCCGCGTTCGCCGCCGAGTTTCTCGCCTGCGGCTGCCGGACCTTCGGGGTACGGACCCCACTGAAGGACACCCACCGCTTCCATCCCGGCGCCGTCACGACGGTCGGCACCGACTCGCTCGACATGGCGATGGAACCGTACTGGGTTCCCCGGTACCGGCCCGAGGACCGGCCGTTCTCGTACTTCGTCGACGAGTTCACGGAGCGGTTCCGGGCCGCGGTCTCCGAACGCCTGCACCCGGACTGCGAGTACGGCCTGCTGCTGAGCGGCGGAGCGGACTCGCGGCTCGTCCTCGCCGGGATGGACGAGCGCGAGCGCGAGAGGCTGACCGCCTACATCCTCGGCGACTGGCGAAACCGCGAGATCCGCACCGCCGAGACGGTCGCCGGGACGGCCGGCGTCGACTTCGAGTTGCTCGAACGAGACCGGGACTACCACGAGCGAGCGCTGCAGCGCAATCCTGGACTGTCGAACTTCGTCGGCCGGTTCGACCAGGCCCACGCCGAGGGGATGATGGACCGCATCCGCCCCGAGGTCGACGAGATGGTGACCGCGAGCTTCGCGGACTCGAACTTCAAGGGCCACAGCTTCCCCCGTCGTTCGATCCGAGTGGGGCCCGTCGGCACCGTCTTCTTGCCGGCGTTCGAGCCGATGGATAGCGTCGAGGCGTACGTCGACTATTGGCTGGATGACCAGCCCGAGTATCTGGCTGACTCCGTCGACGTCAGGAGGACACTTCGCCGCGAGATTCACCCCACGGGTGGTGGAATCGAGCACCACGGCGTCACGTACGGCTCGCCCGAGGAACTGTTCGTCTGTGGCACGCTCACCCCGCGGACGAACGGGAGCGTGCTGTTCCTGCTGCAGAGCCTCCGCCAGCACTGCCCCGCGTGGAGTCCGTTCGTCGACAACCGGCTGGTCGACCTCTACCTCTCGATGCCGACGCGCTACTTCGCCGGGCGGAACGTCATCCACCGGGCGATGGAGCGACTCGACCCGGACCTGGCGGCCATCCGGTACGCGAACACCGGCGTTCCCATCTCCTGGCCGTTCGCAGCACACTTCCTCGGCGACCTCGCGGTCAGGTTCCACGATGCCTACCTGCCCGTGAACGAACCACCCGAGCCGCACCACTCGCATGGCTCCTGGCCCGACATCCCGGAACTCGTCCGCGAGACGTCGTTCGTCTGGGACTCGATTCAGCGTCACGAGGAGACGATCCGTCGGCTGCCCTTCCTCGACTGGGAGGGGGTTCTGGCGTGCTATCGCGACCACATGAACGGTGCGGACCGGTACAAGGAGCTGTACGGACTGGTGACGTTGCTGGAGCTGCCCGTGACGCAGCACGTCTTCTTCCAGAGATGACTCACCGACGGCGGCGGTAGCGGGACTACGGTAACGTTGAAGCGGCTTCTCGTGGAAGTATATCCGTGCCCGACGAGATGAACCTGCGCCGGGAGGTTCTCAGCGGCACCATTGCGCAGGTACTTCGGTTCGTGATAGGGTTCGTCGGGACGGTCGTGATGGCTATCATCCTCGGCCCGGAATCGTTCGGCGGGGTGGCGCTGGTCGTGACGCTCGTCTACTTCCTCGACCAACCAATCGAAGGCTGGGCCATCGCGGCCAAGCAGCGAATCGCGAGCGGGGCCCAATCCCCCGAGATTGCATTCGGCGGGTTCCTGCTTGCGACCACAGTGTGGCTGGTCGTCATTGGTATCGGCGTGGCTATGACTGCTGGGCAAATCCAGTCGTTCACTGGACTGGAAATCGGCCCGCCCTTCGTACTACTGGTTGCTGTTACGACTTCAGTGCTCGCTGGACTCCGATCGCTGCTGGCAGGCCGCGGACAGGTCGGCGCCGCCAACTGGTACCAGACCGCTACTGCACTCACCACGACGCCGCTTCAGGTTGGCCTTGTTGTTATCGGGTACGGCGCGCTAGGGATGCTTGGGGGACTCGTCGCCGGGACCGGCGTCCTGCTTCCGTTCGCGGTACGGCGGGTCACACCACGACTCTCGCACCCAACGCGGGCCGAACTGCTCTCTCAGTGGCGATACGCGCGCAAAGTCATCATCCAGATTGTTTTCGGACGGGTCTATGCCCGGGTCGACCTGTTCCTACTCGGTACCCTGCTCTCGCCGTCCTCGGTGGGTCACTACCAAGTGGCTTGGAAGCTGGTACTTCCGACGGCGGTAGTAACGGGGGTCGCTGCCGGAGGATTGATGACCCGCGTCGCCAGTAACACCGGCCGAGGAGAAAGCCCGGTCGACGAAATTGAAGGTGTCCTCTCCTTCGCGAGTGTGCTGGCGATTCCGGCGTTCTTTGGCACGGCGGTCCTCGGGCGACCGCTCCTCATCGCACTCTTCGGGCCGGCGTACGCCCCAGCAGCCACGCTGCTGGTCGGCCTCGCCGCCTTCCGGGTGCTGTCTACCCAGTCGGTCCCTCTCGTCCAGACGCTAAACGGACTTGACGCCGTCGGGCAGACCATCCCAATCAAGGCGCTCGGTCTGGTAATTAATGTCATCCTCGGCGTAGTTCTCGTTGACCGGTACGGGGCTATCGGTGTCGTCGTCGCAACGATACTTGCACAGATGCTCGTCTACGCGTTGCTCGTTAATGCCGTCCGCTCCGAACTGGGAGCGTTCTCGCCAGTTACCCTCCCATTCGTGGCTCAGTTGGTTGCCGGGACTTCGATGGCGGTCGGTCTACTCGCACTTCCCCTCGATCTTGAGGGTCCGTGGACGGTGGCGGTCGCCGTCGGGCTTGGTGCCGTCGGCTACGGAGCCATCCTCCTCGGCCTCAGCGCTGGTACCCGACAGATCGCGCTCGCTACTATTGATGATCTGACCAGTTGATACAACTCTGACCTGAATTCCAGGTCTGCCGGGCCGTGGCCTTCGGTGAGACTTTGCCCGGTCCCGCCACAGGGTGGAGATAGATGCCGAAGGACCCTACCGACGCCACCCAGCCGGCTACCGATGCCGACGGTGGCGCCCGGGGGATGGACTTCGACCGGGAAGTGGTGAGCGGGACAGCAGCGCAGTTGATCCGGGTCGTGATTGGGTTGCTCGGGGTCGTCGTATTCGCGGTCGTTCTTGGACCGGCGTCGTTCGGGGGCGCAACGCTGGTCCTGACGATTGTGGCCATCCTCGAGCAGCCAGTATTTGGGTGGGCGATGGCGTGCAAACAGCGACTCGCCGCCCAATCAATCTCTGGAGGTGCAGCGCTGGTGATGCTCACAGGGGGAACCTTAGCGTGGACGGGAATCGTCTTGGGAGCCACAGTTCTGTTCTCGCCGACAATCATGAGATTCACCGGTCTGCAGTGGGGCTGGCTCTTTGTCCCGCTTCTCCTGCTGACGACGGTACTCCTGGCTGCACTCCGGGTACTCATCGAGGGGAAAGGTCGAATCGGTGCTGCGACGTGGTACGAGACAGCCGCCGCAATCACCACGACGCCACTACAGGTCTGTCTCGTTCTCGTCGGTTATGGTGCGTATGGGATGCTTGGAGGTCTGACCGTCGGGGCGGGGATCCTTGTTCCGGTCGCTGTTCGGACCTTCGGATGGAAGGTTGAGCGGCCGACGAGGACCGATTTTCAATCGGTTTGGGAGTACGCCCGCTGGGGAATTGCCCAGTCACTGCTGGGTCGGGTGTTCGCCCGGCTTGACGTTCTCCTCCTAGGGTTCCTACTCGGACCGCTCTCGGTCGGGTGGTACGAAGTTGCCTGGAAGGTCGTCCTCCCAGCTGGAATCATCTCCCAGGTTGCCGGCGGCAGCCTGATGACCAGCGTGGCCTCCGCCACTGGGGGCTGTGGCCGAGTAACTGATGAGAAGATCGCAGAAATCAGACGGACACTCGGGTTGGGTGCGTTTCTCGCCATTCCGGTAGTTTTCGGGGCGCTCGTGGTCGGAGAATCCCTCCTGATAGCCGTCTTCGGAGCGGCCTACCGTGACGCCACGCCGCTGCTAATCGGACTCGCCGGGTTCCAAGTGCTCGTAACGCAGACGACGCCGCTCCTCCAAACCCTGAATGGGGTCAACCGGATCCGGATAACGGTCCCGATCACGGCGATAACGCTCATCATCAACGCCGTTCTAGGCCTCCTACTGGTTCCGGAGGTCGGAGCGGTTGGCGTCGTGATTGCGACGCTCGTCGCACAGTTGATACAGTACCTTCTCTCACTGGCTGCCGTAATGGAGTCCATTGGTCGGTTCGTACCCATCACCAGACTGCTCACGGTTGAGACCATCGCTGGTGCTGGAATGGCCGGCCTGCTCGCCAATATCCCTGGGCCAGCCAACACGCTGCCAGTCGTAATTGGTTACATCGTTCTCGGCGGGGCAAGCTATTTCGTTCTCGTCCTCGCCCTGAGCCCGGAGGCACGGACGTTCCTCCAGAAACTACCAATTGGTCCCTGCTCCTGAGATACCAGCAGACACATACGAGTGGGAAGTCAATGGTATTTCGAGAGCGTGGCGAGTAACGAGAACGGGGAGCAGGTGCCGAGGGTCACTGTCCTCACGACGACCTATGAACGGGCGGATACGCTCGCAAGGCCGTACGAGAGCCTCTGCGAACAGACATTCTCGGACTTCGAGTGGCTTGTTGTGGATGACCGCTCGAACGACGGAATCCGCGAACTGGTCGAAGGCTGGAAGCAGGAGGTGCCCTTCGATGTTCGATTCGTCACTCAGCCGCAGGATAGGACAGGTCGCCACTGTGCGCTGAACATCGGGGCAGAGTCGGCGCGTGGCGAGTTCGTCCGGCTGCTAGATTCGGATGACAGCTGTCCTCCAGATTCGCTCAATACCCTCGTCGCCGAATGGGAGCGCATCCCCTCTGCCCGTCGCGCGGAATTCGCCGGGGTACTGGGGCGAACTCAGTTCTCGGACGGCACGCCGTTCGCCGATCCACTCCCGGAGTCTCCACTGGACTCGTCTCCCACAGAGATTCGCTACCAATATCGACTTGAAGGCGATTACGTCGGAATGTTCAGACGGGACGTCCTCCTCAAGTTCCCGTTCCCCGAGCGTCAGGATGTCCGGTACATTCCAGAATCGATCGTGTTCGATCGTATCGGGCGAGAGTACACCGTTCGGTATATCAATGAGATAATCGACATCTACCATGCGGGTTCAGAGGACGGGCGATTGACGACTATCGACTTCCGAAAGAAGGCGACCGAGATACGTCTGCTGAAGCAACAGCAGCTGAACGACGACATCGAATGGGCCGGCGACTACCCACTAAACTTCGCAAAGCTGGCTGCCAACTACGTGCGGTTGAGTCTCCACGAAGGGCGGGGGCTGAGAACGCAAGCTGAATCTCTCGACAGTCGGCTAGCTCGGGGATACTGGTTGGCTGCTGCTCCGCTTGGAATATTCCTCTACTTCTCGGATCGCTATTGGCCAAATAACCCAATCATCTCGTATATCAAGTCAATGTATCAAAACTATGATGAATGAGCTCAGCGCCTGAGAATTGTCAGTCTCTGACATAGACCGTGATATCTGAATATTCTTTCAGTACCGAGTATTCACCAGTAGGAAAGCCACACATGCGCCAACACTGATCCGGATCGACGATGACCAACTCCCTCTTTGGACTGGTAACGAGATCTCGTACAGACTCGCGGGTGTATGTGATATTCCGATTCACCTCGATGTAATATGGGTTTGGAGCGATAGGTTTCTGGTCAGATAAGTGATAGTATTCTGCTTCATGACCGATGATTAGCAGTTCCTCTTCGTCCGACATATTCGAGTCAATGACGGCAGCTTTCTGTTGCTGTCGGAGCAATCCCTCCTCCGACGGGTTAACCGCGGTGAGGATAAGGTAACCTCCGAAAGACACGGTCGGTACAATCAGTAGTGCAATCAGGACAATCGCCAAGAGTGCGGATCGAGATTCAAACCGAGTGCGGTGCCGCCACAGTTCGGAACCGAGGATTCCAACCAATAGCGAGGCAAATGGGAGGGTATGGATGAAGTAATGGCCGTACTGCCGGACGAGCAACGGGAGGAGCGACAGTCCTCCTGCAGTCAACAGAAACTCCCAGATCATCCTTTGATAGGGACCATTTTCACGTTTCCACTTCCGAAAGGCCAGGTCGGCGCCAGCAGCAGAGCCTAACCAGAATAGTGGGAATCGCAGCAACATCTCGTAGAGATTACTGAAGGAAGTTCCAAGGGAGTTTGACGAATAATTTGTTAAATTCGCTATGATTGTCCAGTAAACCAGATCCTTCAGGTTTCCAACCAGCAGATACAGGAATCCGATACCCAAGATTGGGGCACTGACTGCGAGAGCAAAGGTAGCGACGTCCAATCCTGCAGAGTAGAGATCCCTCCTCTTGTCCCGAAGCAGCAAGAGGCAACCGACAAGGACAAAGAATCCAGCCGTCTGCTTGAAAAGGATTGCCCCACCAGCCAGGACTCCGGCGAAAACGAGCAGCAGACGGCGACCCTGACGGAGAAACATCCACATACTCAGAGATGCGATGGTAATCAACAGCGCCATTGGTGGCTCTGCGAACACGTCGACTCCCTCGTAGAGCGGAACCGCTGATAAATAGCTGATTCCAGCAATCGCCCCCGATTTCCAGGAGTCCAACTCTCGACCGAGTACAAAAATCACCCCCGCTGTCAGAACGTTTATAGCGAGATAGATTATTCTGATGGCCCAGACCGACTTCGAGAACATGAGGATACCGGCTAGGAACAGATAGATTCCTGGAGGCTTGTGGTCGATGTATTGAACATATGGAAGCGTTCCTCTCAACAGTCCATCAGCCAGTACTAGGAATGTCCCACCATCCGGACCTAGAGGGAGATTCATGAGTACTGCGTTCACGGCCGTCACGAGCAGAAACGCCGATCCGAGAAGCACCGCAAGTGCAGAATCCGAATTACGATTCAGCCGAACGCATAGCGTTCTATAGAAATCTGACGGATTTAGCATTTCTCACTCCCCATTCCGTTTCGGATACCCTGGTTATTATACACGATGATGTTGTCCCTCTTCGGTAATGCGCGTCGTCCTCCTCACGCTCAACGCCTACGATATGCTCGTCGGCGACGGCGAGACGGTCGGAGGCGCCCAGCTCCAGCAGGTGCTCATCGGCCGGGCGCTCGCCGACCGTGGACACGACGTAATCTTCGTCGAGAACGACGCCGAGCACAAGACCGAGACGACGGTTGATGGGGTTCGGATTGTGACGCGACCCTCCCGCGAGGATGGTAACGCCATCCTGCGTGCCGTTCTCCGCTTACTCGACCTGACGGCCTTGCTGGGCCGGATCGACCCTGACGCCTGCTACGTCCGGATGCCGCTGTTCGAGCTGTTGCCCACGGCAGTCTACTGTGCCGTGACCCACACCCGGCTGGTGTACGGCTTCGCTCACGACTCCGAGCTGGGGACCGACCCCGTGGTGTTCGAGAGCCGATTGACCGACAACGCCGTCTACCGACGGGCGATCCGCACCGCACGGGCGACCGCCGACGTTCTGGTCGCACAGAACGCCCATCAGGAGCGACTGGCCCGCAAGCAGTACGACTGCCCGGTCGTCCGGATTCCGAACGGCTACGAGCCCCGCGATGATCCCGGCCCCTCGCCGTTCCCCGACGACCGACCGGTCGTGCTGTGGGTGTCGACGCTCCGGCCATGGAAGCGCCCGGAGCTGGTGCTGGAGCTGGCCGACCGCATCCCCGAGGCGCTGTTCGTCATCGTGGGCCCGGCGGCCGACGAGGCGCCCGAGTTGTACGAGAGGGTCCGGGAGGGCGCACGCCAGCGTGACAACGTCCGGTTCGAGGGGTTCGTCCCCTACGAGGAAGTGGACGCCTACTTCGCAGCGGCCGACCTCTTCTGCAACACCTCGACCGACGAGGGGTTCCCCAACACGTTCCTCCAGGCGTGGGCCTACGGAACGCCCGTGGCGACTCTGACCGTCGACCCGGACGGAATCGTGAGCAGCGAGCCGGTCGGCGTCCACGGCGACGGCGACGTCGACCGGCTCGCGGCGGCCATCGACGAGGCACTCGGCGACACCGAACGGCTCGGATCACTCGAGACGGGGGCCAGGGAGCACTTCCGCCGCCATCACGCGATCGGCGCGGTTGCCGACCGGTACGAACGTGTCCTCGGCGGTAGTGATGACTGAGAGTTCACCGGTACCGTCGGCCGATAGTGAGGGGGGTACTCTCGTCCCCCGCTTCACCGTCTTCACTCCGACGTACGAACGGGCGGACGTCCTCAACCGGCCGTTCGAGAGCCTGTGCGAGCAGTCCCACGACTCGTTCGAGTGGGTGGTCGTCGACGACAACTCCGCCGACGGGACGGCCGACCTGGTCAAACGATTCGCCGACGAGGCCCCGTTCCCCGTGCAGTTCCGGCAGCAGGACCCGGACCGACCCGGGAAGCATCGAGCGTTCGCGCTCGGACTCGAGTGCGCGCGTGGCGAGTTCTTCCTCCCGCTCGACGCCGACGACTGCCTGGTTCCGGACGCGCTCGAGACGCTCGAGCGACGGTGGCGCGAGATCCCACCGGCCGAGCGCGAGACGTACGCGGGCGTGACCGGGCTCTGTGTCGACCAGCACGACCGACTGATCGGCGACCGGTTCCCCGAGTCCCCGTTCGACTCAACCATCCTCGACAACCGGTACCGGCACGGGATCCGCGGTGAGAAGGCTGGCTTCGTCCGCACGGCCGTCCTCCGGAAGTACGGATTCCCGGATATCGACGAGCGGTTCGTCCCCGAGAGCCTCGTCTGGGACGAAATCGCGACCGCCTACCGGACACGGTACGTGAACGACGTGGTTCGGGTCTACTGGCAGGACGACTCCGACGACTCCGACCAGCTGACCGCGCTTGACCCGGCGACCGTCGCAGCAGGTCACGCTCGCTTCCACCGCAGGCGACTCGAGGACCAGCTGGACTGGTTCTGGGACTCCCCGCTCGAGTTCTGCCGCTCGGCCGTTCACTACGGCCGGTTTTCACGCCACGAGGGGCGGGGAATCCTCGCGCAGCTCCGGCAGCTCGACTCGGGCGGCGGGCGACTCCTCTGTCTGCTCGCTGCCGCTCCCGCCGTCGCCCTCTACCTCCGTGACCGGGTCAGACACGGTCGGTGAGCTCCCCCGCGTTCAGCTGTGGAAAGCAACAGGTTCAGAATCCACCGGCCCGCGGTGGAGTGTATGTGCGGCATCGGCGGCAAGCTCTCGTTCACGTCCCGTCCGGACCCCGATCTCGGCGACGCGATGACCGCCTGCATGGACCACCGCGGTCCGGATGCCGAGGGCGTGTACGCGACCGGCCCGGCGCTTCTCGCTCACACCCGCCTCTCTATCCTCGACCTCTCGGCGGCCGGGCGCCAGCCGATGGCCAACGCCGACGACAGCGTCCACATCGTCTTCAACGGCGAGATCTACAACTACCGCGAGCTCCGCGACCGGGTCGACCACTACCCGTTCCGTTCGGAGACCGACACGGAGGTCCTGCTCCACCTGTACGAGGAGTACGGCACCGACTGCCTGCAGTACCTGCGCGGGATGTTCGCGTTCGCCATCTGGGACGAGCGCGAGGAGCGACTGTTCCTCGCGCGCGACCGCCTGGGGCAGAAGCCCCTCTTCTTCCGGAACACGGACGGGGCGTTCTGGTTCGGCTCGACCATCAAGACGCTCCTCGCCGACCCGGCGGTCCCGGCCGAACCGGACCTGTCGGCCATCCGTGAGTACCTCACCTACCAGTACACCCCACACCCGAAGACGGGGTTCGAGGGCATCGCACAGCTCGCCCCCGCCGAGTACGCCATCGTCGACGAGGACGGGATGGACCGCGAGCAGTACTGGTCGCTCTCCTTTGCCGACCAGTTCGACGCCGGGCCCTACGCCCTCGCAGCACGGCTACGCGAGGAGCTGCGGGAGGCCACGCGCCTCCGGATGCGCAGCGACGTGCCGGTCGGGGTCTTCCTCTCGGGCGGTGTCGACTCCTCCATCGTCACGGCGCTGATGAGCGACCTCGCCGACGAGCCGGTCAACACCTACTCCATCGGTTTCGACAGGGCGGCCTACGACGAACTCGAGTTCGCCCGCGAAGTCGCCAGCGAGTACGAGACGAACCACACGGAGTACACCGTCCAGCCGGATGCGATGGAGGTGTTCCCGGAGCTGATCGAGCAGTACGAGATGCCGTTCGGCGACCCGTCGGCGCTCCCGACCTACTACGTCTCGGAGATGGCGAGCCAGGACACGACGGTCGCGCTGGGTGGCGATGCCGGTGACGAGACGTTCGCCGGCTACGACCGCTACACCCGCGAGTGGGTCGTCTCGCAGCTGGCCCGGCTCCCCCGTCCGCTCCGGGAGTCCGGCGCCGGAACGCTCCGTGCACTGCCGAAGCCGATCCGGCGCCAGCAGCTCCTCCATTACGCGCGTCGGGCCCTCGAAATCGCCGACGAGGAGCCCACCCAGCGGTACGCCCGGTTCATCTGCCACGCGCTCGGCGACCAGGTCGATGAAGTGTGGGACGGGCCCACGCCGGACAACGAACTCCGGAACCTCCGCGAGGCGTTTGAACGCGCGGACGGCCCGACCCGGATGGACGAGATCACCCACGTCGACATCATGACCTACCTCCCCGACGACCTGCTGGTCAAGGTCGACCGCGCGAGCATGGCCCACTCGCTGGAGGTCCGCTCGCCGTTCCTCGACCCCCGGTTCATGGAGTTCGCGGCCCGCGTCCCCGCAGAGTACAAGTGGCGCCGGGGGAACAAGAAGTGGCTCCTCAAGCGAGCCTTCGAGGACCTCCTCCCCGACCGGGTCCTGACCCGGGAGAAGCAGGGGTTCGGCGTCCCCATCGACGAGTGGTTCCGCGGCGACCTCCGCGATTTCGGGCGCGAGAAACTGGACCGGCTCGGCAGCCGTGACCCGTTCGACGGCCCCGGCATCGACACGGTCTACGACGAACACCTCGACGGCCGTGCCGACCACGGCTACCGGATTTGGGACCTCGTCATGCTGGAAGGCTGGTACGAGCGGTTCATCGACGACTGACGCCCGCCTTCGCACTGCACCCCCAATCACTCCCATTATAAATGGAATTATGTCGAATTTTCCTCAAAATATCTCGATTATTATAATTTCCCATATAGACGTCCGAATTCATCCACCATCGCCGCGATACTGAACTCGTCGCGGGCCCGTCGGGCGGCCGTCCGACCGAGTGTGGCCGCGCGTTCGTCAGCAGCGAGTAGGTCCTCGATTGCCGCCCCCAGCGCCGCCGGATCACGCGGCGGCACGTGGACGCCGTGTTCCCCGTCCGCAACCAACTCCGCACAGCCGTCGACGGGCGTCGTCACGATGGGCAGCCCGGCACACATCGCCTCCAGCAGCGCCCCGGGGAGCCCCTCGTAGTGCGACGGGAAGGCGAACAGGTCGAACAGCGCGAGCAGTTCAGGCACGTCGTCACGCCGCCCCAGCAGATGGACCGATGACTCGATACCGAGCCGCCCGGCGTGGGTCCGGAGCGCGTCGCGCTCCGGGCCGTCGCCGACTAGCACCAGCTCGGCGTCGGGGTGAGCCGCCAGTACGGCGGGCCACGCGTCCAGCAGGTCGTGGTGGCCCTTCCGCTCGACCAGCCGGCCGACCGTCCCGACGACCGGTCCGTCGCCGAGTCCCAGTTCCGCGCGTAGTCCCTCCGGTTCCTGGACGTCGTAGGCGTCTACGTCCCGTCCGTTCCGGACGACCGACACCTGCTCCGGGTCGACGCCCCGTCCCCGAACCCACTCGGCCCCCGCCTCCGAGTTCGAGACGACGTGGTCCGAGAGGCCGAGCGTCGCGCGGTCGACGAGGTCACGGTGGAGCGGCAAGGACTCCGGCACCTCCCGGACACCGGTGACGACAGTCGTCTCCGGGCTCACCTGCCCGACCAGCCGCGCGAGGACGTTGTCGAAGTAGAGGAACGACTGGAGGACGGCCGGACGCTCACGGCGGAGTTCCCGTCCGAGTCGAAGCGCCGGCCGCGGGTCAATCTTGCTCGCGGCACCGAGTGACCGGACTGGCACGTCCGCGGCCACATCGTCGGCCAGCGGTCCCGGCTCGGTTATGGTCCAAATCATCGGGGGAAACCGGTCGCGATCCAGCCCGTTCACCAGGTCGACCAGCGTCCGCTCGGTCCCCCCGACCGCGAGCGTCCCGATGAGGTACCAGACCTGCGTCCGGTCATCGCCGGTCGCCGTCATCGACGGACCAGTGTCGAGGGGCAGGCAAAGGCCTTCGGAGTCGCCGCGACGACGCCCCGGGACAGTAACCTTCTCCCGGCCCCCCTGCTTCCGACGACCCATGTGCGGCATCGCCGGCGTCCTCGATCCCTCCTCGCTCCCCGACGAGGACGCCCTTCGGCGGATGAACGACTGCCTGGCCCATCGGGGCCCCGACGACGCCGGCATCCACGTCGACGAACCGGTCGCACTCGCACACCGTCGGCTCTCCATCATCGACCCCGAGTCCGGCCAGCAGCCGATGTTCAACGAGGACCGCTCCGTGGCGGTCGTGTTCAACGGCGAGATCTACAACCACCGCGAGCTCCGCGACGAACTCGCGAGCAGCCACACCTTCCGGACGGACGCCGACACGGAGGTGCTGGTCCACCTGTACGAGGAGCACGGGCCATCGTTCGTCGAGCGGCTCGACGGGATGTTCGCGTTCGCGCTGTGGGACACCGACCGCGAGCGCCTCGTCCTCGCCCGCGACCGGATGGGCATCAAGCCGCTCGTCCTCGCCCGCGACGGTGACCGGCTGGCGTTCGCTTCGGAACTCCCGGCGCTGTTCGAGCCCGACATCGACCTCGGGGGCCTGGACCGCGCCGCGCTCGGGACGTACTTCTGCCTCGGCTTCGCCCCGGCGCCACGGACCGCGTTCCGGAACGTTCGCAAGCTCCGGCCCGGCGAACTCGCCGTCGTCGAGTGCGCGGACGGTGGCCGCGACGAGGGCTCGCTCTCGGTCGACCGGCGACGCTACTACAGGCCGAGCATCGAGCCGCGCGATCCCTCCATCGACACGGCCGCGACCGAACTCCGGCGTCGCGTCGAGCGCGCGGTCGAGCGGCGGCTGATGAGTGACGTGCCGCTCGGCGCGTTCCTCTCGGGCGGGCTGGACTCCAGCATCGTCGTCGGGACGATGGCCGACCTGCTGGACGAGCCGGTCCGGACGTTCACGGTCGGCTTCGACGAGGCCCGGTTCGACGAGTCCTGGGCGGCTCGCGAGGTCGCCGACCACCACGACACCGACCACCACGAGTACACGGTCACGCCCGACGACGTCCGGGAGACCATCCCGGGCGTGCTGGACCGCCTCGGCGAGCCGTTCGCGGACCCGTCGCTGATCCCGACGAGCGTGGTCGCCCGCGAGACCGCGCGCGACGTGACGGTCGCGCTCTCGGGTGACGGCGCGGACGAACTGTTCGCCGGCTACAGCAAGTACCGCGGAGAGCACCTCTCGACGTACTACCGGGCGCTGCCCGGGCCGGTCCGCGGCGCGGTCGACCGCCTGCTCGGGGCCGCGCCCGTCGACCGGACGAGCCGCGTCGGCGAACTCGGGCGCCAGGCACGGAAGTTCCGGCGCGGCTCCGAGCCGGACCCGGTGGCGCGGCACCTCGCGTGGCTCCGGCTCCCCGACGCCGACGCTGCCCGTGCCGTGGCGCCGCTCGACCCGGAGCGCCGGGCCCGGGCGGACCTCGAGGACGCCCACCGCGACGCCCGCCGGATGCTCCCCGGGGGCGACGCGTTCGGCCGGATGCTCGCCGTCGACACCCGCTTCGGGCTCCCCAACCAGATGCTCCACAAGGTCGACCTCGCGGGGATGTACTCCTCGCTGGAGGTCCGCGTGCCGTTCCTGGATAGAGCGGTCGTCGAGTACGCCCTCTCGCTCCCGACCGGGCAGAAGATCACCGCCCGCGAGCAGAAACGCGTCCTCCGACGGGCGTTCGACGACGTGCTCCCCGAGCGCATCCGACAGCGCGGCAAGCAGGGGTTCGATATGCCCGTCGGCGAGTGGCTGACGGGACCGCTCGCCGGCGACTTCCGCGGGGCACTCGAGTCCATCCGTGCGCCGTTCCTCGACCGGGGGGCGGTGCGTGAGGTGTTCGACGCCCACCGCGAGGGTCGGGCCGACCACGCGAAGTTCCTCTGGAGCGTCTACGTCTACGGCCGCTGGGAGCGTCGCCTCCGCGAGGAGGGCGTCCCGCTCGGTCTCGACGGCTGAGACGCCGCCACCGCCAGCCGGTGAGCGGCGATGTCCGTCCGGCGACCGTCGGATATATCGCCCAGTGGTGACGCACGTCGGGTAGATGACGCCTCAGGAGACGGTCGCGGTCCTCGCGGCGACGGCCGTGGTCCTCGCGGTCTTCCTCGCCGTCGCCCGGTGGGTCGGGAACCGCTGGTACGCCGGCGCCGGAACCGTCGCGCTCCTCGGGCACGCGGCGTTCGGCGCCCTCGTGCTGCCACGGCTCCCCTACGCCTGGGATATCGGGCGGTTCCACTACCGGGCGACACTCATCCTGAGCGGCGAGTTGCCACCGACGAACCCGACCATCAACTCCTTCGCCGGACTCCAGGCGGTCCTCTACAGCGTCTTCGGGCCCGACCCGACCGTCGTCGCGGTGTTCAACGGGCTCTGTGCCGTGCTGGTCGCCCTTCCGGCGGCCGACCTCGCACGGCGGCTCTATCCCGGGCTGTCGACGACTCGTGGCCTCGTCGCGACCGTCCTGTTCCTCCCGCTCCCGTTCGTCTTCCTGACGATCCCGATGCGGGATGCGCTCGGCGTCCTGCTGTTCTTCAGCCTGCTCGCCGCGGTCGCCCGGGCCTACGACGGGGAGACGTGGCCGGTCGTCCTCGGGATTCCGCTGTGGGGTGCATTGAGTCTCCTCCGGCCCGAGCTGGGGGCCATCCTCCTGGCTGGTGGCGTGGCCGGCGCCGTGGTGAAGGCCATCGATGTGGTGGCCGAGCGGCCGGTGACGCTCCGCGGGCTCGTCGCCCTCGCGGCGGTTCCGGGGGTCGTCGCCCTGCCGTTCCTCGTTCCGAGGCTCCCCGTCGCGCCGTTCGCGGAGCGCCTGCAGCGTCGGGCCGTCGGCGGCGCCATCTATCTCGACGGCTTCAGCTACGAGACCGGTCTCGATGTCGTCCTCGCCGCCCCCGCACGGGCGCTGTACTTCCAGTACGCCCCGTTCCCGCTTCACGCCACCTCCGCGTTCGACGTGGTCTCGGCCCTGCTGCTCCCCGTCCTCATCGTCCTCACGGTCGCGGCCTACCGGTCGGCCCGCGAGTGCGAGCGCGACCTCGCCGTCCTCGTCCTGCTGCTCGCGGCGTACGTCCTCGGTGTCGTCGGCTACGGCCTCGTCGACACGAACTTCGGGACGACGGTTCGGCACCGCGTGCCGTTCACGTTCCTGCTGTGTGTCCTCGCGACCCCGACGATCGAGCGATGGGCGACGCTACTCCTCGGAGCGGTCGGACTCGACATCGTCGTCGACAGCACGCCCGCGCCCGAGCGGGTCGGCGACTGACCAGACCAGCGCCGCCGTCACGGCGAACAGCGCGACGAAACTGAGGAACTTCACCGACGCGTTCATGCTCGAACGCAGCACCGAGACCACGCTCACCAGCAGCACCACGCCGACGACGGCCTGCTGGACGCGCTCGTTCGTGGCGAGCGAGACGGCCGCACTGTCCGCTACCCACTCCCGGAGCGTCGCGACCGCCCGGTAGAGGGCCGACCCCCGAACCGTCTTCCGCAGGTCCATACCCGACCGACTCGCGCCGACGCCGTTAGCCGTTGCGGTCGGCGATGTGCTCGAGCGCGGCCGTCGTCTGCGCGACCGTGCTCGCCCAGTCGTGTTCCTCGACGACCGCCGTCCGTGGCTCACGCTCGGTCCCGTCGAGGACCGCACGTAGCCCGGTCGCGAACCCCTCGACGTCGCCCACAGGGACGGCCCGCCCGACCCCCTCGACGACGGGGGCGACCTGTTCGAGGTCGCTGACGACCGCCGGGACGCCGGAGGCGAGCGCCTCCAGCACGGTCCGGGGGAGTCCCTCCGCACGCGAGGGGAGCACGAGCGCGTCCGCAGCCCGGTACACCGCGGGCATCTCGTCGTAGGGGACGTGCCCGAGGACGGTGACGGCGTCGCCCAGCCCGCGTTCGGCGATATCCGCGTCGAGTGCCTCGCGTAGCGGGCCGTCGCCACAGACGACCAGCCGCGCGTCGGGGTGGGTCCCGCGGAGCCGGTCCAGCGCGGCCACGGCGTCGGCCGGGCGCTTCCCCTCGACGAGCCGACCGACGAACAGGACCACCGGCTCGCCGTCGGGTACGCGCTCGCTCGTCGGGCCGTCCGGCGTGAACCGGGACGTGTCGATCCCGTTCGGGACGACCTCGACGGGTGCGCTGACGCCGACCCCGCGGAGCCGCTCGCGGTCCGCCTCGGTGTAGCAGAACACCACCTCGCTCTGGTCGAACGTCCACCGGCCGGCCGTCCGGAGGTAGGCATCGAAGACGGCCTCGGGGGCGGTCTGGGAGTAGAGCCCGTGGTTCGTCATCGCCAGCGGCGGCCCGCCGAGCCGCCGGGCGACGGCCGCGAGGTTCGTCGAGAAGTACAGGTGCGAGTGCGCGTGGACCACGTCGAACGCGTCGGCGTGCCGGCGCAGATAGCGGGCCACGCCGACCGAGATGTCGTTCCCGAGCGCCGAGACGGTGGCCGGCCGGCGGACGACCCGGTAACCGTCCCGCTCGGCCTCGCCCCGCTCGCCGACGGTCAGGACGGTCACGTCGTGGCCCCGCGCCGCCTGGTCGCGCGACATCGCGTGGACGTGGTACGGTCCGCCCCCCGTCACGTCCGGGTAGACCTTCTGTGCGACGCGGAGGATACGCATCACTCCGGGGTGGCCCGGGCGGCCACATCAACGGTCCGGTGTCGCCCGGGCCCGGGTGGCGACGAGGTCGAGGAAGCCGTCACTCGGTCTCCGGGGGCCGACCGACGACCGTTCTGGCGAGGTCGATGACCACCATCCACACCTGCCGCGTGACGATCTTCAGGTCGAACCAGAAGCTCTGGCGTCGGATGTACTCCACGTCGTACCGGAGCTTGGTCTCCGGGTCGAGGCTCGTCGCGCCGTTGATCTGTGCCAGTCCCGTCAGGCCGGGCTTGACGAACCAGCGCTTGCGCCAGTCCTCCGCTTTGGCCTCCAGGTGGGTCTCCTCGCCGGTCCACGTCGCACGCGGTCCGACGACGCTCATGTCACCGACGAGGATGGACCAGAGCTGGGGTAACTCGTCCAGGTGGGTGCGGCGGATGAACCAGCCCACGCGCGTGATGCGGTCGTTCCCCTCGTCGGCCACCGGTTCGGTGTCGTCGGCACGGGTCTCGCGCATCGAGCGGAACTTGAACACGTCGAACGTGTCGCCAAAGGCCGCGGTCCGCTCCTGCCGGTACAGCACACTCCCCCCGTCGTCCAGCTTGATGGCCAGCGTGATGGCGAGCATCACGGGCGAGAGCACCAGCAGCCCGATGCTCGCGAACGCGATGTCGAACGCGCGCTTGAGGAAGTGGTCCTGCGGGTCCCAGGGCTCGAGCTCCACGTCGACCAGTTCGCCCTGTCCGAAGCCGCTGGTCAGGACGCTGTCGGCGTGCTGGCGGTGGACCTTCGCGGCCACGCCGTGCTCGTAGCACGTATCCAGCGCGCCGAAGAACTCCGCACGGTCGGGTTCGGCGAACGCCAGCACCACGGCGTCGACGTCGTGTTCGACGAGCACCTCGTCCAGCCGGGAGAGGCCGCCCAGCGACGGGAGGTCGGCCAGACGACCGCCGCCGCCGTCGGTCAGCCCGAGCGCGGTCTCGATCTCGGGGTCGGCAGCCACTGCCAGCTCCCGCGCCGTTCCCGGGGGCGAGACGTACCCCAGGACGGACTCCCGCACCGCGTCGAGGATGTCGGCCATCGCGGCCGGGTCGTCACCGACCAGGATGGTGCGTCCGCCCACCTCGCGGGGGCGCCGCCGGATGGCGACGAACCACACGGGCAGGCCGACCAGCAGGACCCACGTCGTGAACAGCAGCGTCACCCGGGGCAGGCGGTAGGTGTAGTCGAAGTAGCCCACGGCCGCGAGCGTCACGGTCGCGAGCAGCGTTCGCTCGGCGGCCATCGAGGCCGTATCCAGGATCCGGCGGGACCGCGGTTTGAGCAGCGGCCCCAGCGCCGCCAGCACGACGACCGCCGTCGTCACCGTCTCCCCCGCCAGCTCCAGCCCGGTCGCGGGCTCGATCGGCAGGTTCCCGATGACGGGGATCGCCCGGAGTAGCGACTGCACGAACGGGAGGTTGGCGGCGACGACGGCGGCGACCACCAGCACGATGGTCCCGCCGACGCCGGCGATACGGTACCGCCACCCCGTTGTCATCGCTCGTGGCTCCGGTACGACGGCCGATAAGTGCAACGGGAGCGTCAGACGCGCCCGTGTGGGCCGGTCGCTGTCAGGACGCCCGCACCAGCGGCTCGTACCAGTCCCGATTCTCGCGGTACCAGCCGACGAACTCCCGGACGCCCTCGCGGATGTCGTGGGTGGGCTCGTAGCCCAGGAGGTCGCCCGCCTTGCTCACGTCGGCGTGAGTGTGCTCGGCGTCGGCGTCGTGGCGCTCATCGAACTCGAACTCCAGCGAGGGGTCGATCTCGTCGCGGATGACCCCCGCGAGTTCGCGGATCTCGATGTTGTCTGTCGAGCCGATGTTGACGGCCTCGCCGTCCGCGGCATCGGTCTCCAGCAGCGACAGGTTCGCCTCGACCACGTCGTCGATGTAGGTGAAATCGCGGGTCTGCGTGCCGTCACCGTAGATGACGGGGGGCTCGCCGTTCGTACAGCGCGAGACGAAGTTCGTGATGGCCATGTTCGGGCGCATCCGCGGCCCGTAGACGGTGAAGTAGCGCAGCGCGACCGCGGGGAGGTCGTACACCTCGCTGTAGGCACAGAGGTAGCGCTCGGCGGCCAGTTTGGAGGCGCCGTACGGGGAGACGGGCGTCGTCGGGTGGACCTCGTCGTAGGGGAGGTACTCCGGGACGCCGTACACCGACGAGGAGGAGGCCATCACGACCCGCTCGATGTCGCTCTCGCGGGCCGCGTCGAGGACGTTGAGCGTCCCGTCGACGTTCACCTCGTCGTAGACGCGGGGCTCGGCGACACTGTCGCGGACGCCCGCACGGCCGGCCTGGTGGTAGACGTAGTCGGCGTCGCCGACGAGGTCGGTCACGAGGGCCTCGTCGCGCACGTCGCCCTCGACGAACTCGTAGTCGGTCCCGGCGTCGGCGGCGGTCTCGCGGTGGACCTCGACGGCCCGCTCCTTGATGCCCAGGTCGTAGTACGGGTGCATCGCGTCGAGCACGGTCACGTCGTGGCCCTCGGCGAGGAACCGCTCGGCGAGGTGGCCACCGATGAAGCCCGCACCGCCCGTCACGAGGATCTGCATGGGACGGTGTCGTCGGGGGCGGGGTACAAAGGTGTCGGGACCGGTCTCACGGGTACACACGGGAGATGCCCACGGGTTCAGTCCTGGGTTGCTTACACGAACGGGTTGTCGGCGGTTTCGAGCCCGGTCACCCAATCGAAGGGTCCGAAGTCCTCGCGGTCGAAGGTGTAGAGGTACTCGATACCGGTACGGTCCATGTACGCGGCGATGGTGGCGTCACCGAATGCAGGGGTGTCGTAGGTTTCGAACAGGTCGGTGGCCCGGTGGTAGTCCTTCTGTGCGCAGTGAACGATCTCGAACCCTGCCGACTCGGTGAGACGGGTGTAGAAGTCGACGGCAGTGGCATGGCGCTTGCGCTCGTGAATCCAGTTCAGCGCCTCCAGCACGACGTAGTTCGTCACCCGGCCCGTCGGGAGGTCGCCGCGGTCGATAGCCCGGATGATGTCGCTGGCCGAGTCGTGGTGTCGGTCGTCGGCGTCGGCGGCGCCGATGAGGACCCCGGTGTCGACCAGCGCGGCGGGCATCTACGAATCCTCCGTGAACGCCGCGTCGTCTCCGTGGCCGGCGAGGTCGTGCGTGTCCGACCCGCCGCCGCCCATCGAGACGGGCTCGAAATCCTCGAAGGCGCCGTAGCGCTCGCGGACGATTTCGACCGTGAGATTGCCCTGGTCGTCGGTGTTCCACCGAAGCTTGTCGCCGGGTTCGATGTCGAGCCGCTGGCGGATGCTCGCGGGGACCGTGACGACCCCGCTGTCGCTCACCTTCGTCTCCTCCGGTGGTCCCTGCGTTGCCATATCGAGAGGTACAGGGCCAGGAGGGATACTTGTTGCGCTACTTGTGGGTCACGTCGTGGCCCTCGTTGAGGAATCGGTCGGCGAGGTGGCCACCTGGGTCAGTTGAGTAAACAGCGTTTCGACTGCTCCCTCTCGCTACTCCGTCGCTTCCGCTTCCTCGGCCGTCGCCTCGGCCTCGTACCCCTCCTGCAGGCGGCGTTCGGCCTCGTCGCGGTCCTCCGGGTAGCCAACGTCGATGCGCCAGCCCTCCATCCGGATGGCGTCGATGGTCCGGCCGGACTTGATGAGCAGGTCGATGGCGTCGCTGATCTCGTACTCGTCGCGCCCGGAGGGCTGGACGAGGTGGCAGGCGTGGAAGATGGCCGGCGTGAACGTGTAGAAGCCCGTCATCACCAGGTTCGAGGGCGGCTCGTCGGGTTTCTCGACCACGTCGACGATCTCGCCGTAGTCGTTCGTGTCACAGACCCCGTAGCGCGAGGCCTCCTCCCAGGGCACCTCCTCGACGAGGAAGGCGGCGTCCGCGCGGTCCTCCTGCTGGCGGTTGACGACGTCCTGGAGGTTCGCCTCGAAGATGTTGTCCCCCAGCATCATCATGAAATCGTCGTCGATGTGCTCCTCGGTCGTCAGGAGCGCGTGCGCGATGCCCAGCGGCTCGCGCTGGTGGCAGTACGTGATGGGCACGCCCTCGTACGTGTCGCCGTAGTGGCTGATGATCTGTTCCTTCTTGTACCCGACCACGACCAGCAGCTCGTCGGCGTCGAGCTCGACCAGGCGGTCGAAGCAGTGCGTCAGGATCGGTTTCCCGTCGACCTCCACCAGCCCCTTCGGTTTGTCCTCGGTCAACGGGCGGAGCCGCGTCCCCTCGCCCGCCGCGATGACGACTGCCTTCATACCATGGGGCTGTCCCTACGGGGGTAAATACCTTCTCGATTCCCGTGTCGCCGCCGCCCCTGTCGTACTGTGTCCCCGATAATAGAATTGTTCCGGTACTAACAGCAAGGGACCACCCACTACCGAGATATACCGGGTCCAGAGAGCGGCCTCGTGAGGGCGGCTGCGAGTCCAGCGCCGGCGGACGCACAGTCCCACGGGGGCGGAGACGGCTCGAATCGCCGCACGGGAAGCCCTCACGCGTTCGGGTGGGCGGACGGGGAGAACGAGTGATCCGGGCCGGTGTCGATCACACCGACCTCGGCGAGCGATCGACCGTGATGAAGAGGCCGGCCACGACGACCGCGGTCACGACGACGGCGAGCGCCCGCAGGCGGGTCGGCCCGTCGAGGATGCCCAGCGTCCCCAGCGTCGTGTTGATCGAGGCATGGAGCAGCACCGCCAGCAGGAGGCTCTCGGTCCGCGTCACGACCCACGCGAAGAGCACCGACCAGCCGGTCACCAGGGGGACGAACCAGACGAGCGGCAGGTCACCGATGATTGCCTCGCCCCCCGGGAGGACAAAGAACGGGAGATGCCAGAGCCCCCACACGAGGCCCACCCCGAGGCCCGCCGGCAGCGTCCCCACCGACCCTGCCAGTAGCGGCTGGAGGTAGCCACGCCAGCCGACCTCCTCGGCCAGCGGCCCCCCGACGACGATGTTCACGAGGAAGACGACCGGCAGGAGGAGGTACTCCTGTCGCCCGGGGAGGTCGGCCGGGAACGTCGGTGCCGGAACGCTCCCACCCAGGAGGAGCTGGACGCCGGCGGCGAGGCCGACCATCGCCGGGATCCCGAACAGCGCGACCGCGTACCAGACGGGCCCGACACGCCACCGGAGGAGGCGACGAAGCAGCCGGCTCACCCCACTGCGACCCTGGTCACGGTACGTCAGGCCGACCGCCACAATCGAGGGCACCCACGCCCCGAGCAGGACGAAGGCGACGAGCAGGTCCGGAAGGAGGAGCGCCCCCGCTGTCCAGAGCAGCCACGCGAGGCCGACCGTCAGGGCGAGGTACAGTGCGACGGGCTGCCACGGCGACTCCGGATTCATCGATGTCGACCCGATGCCGGACGTGGGGAAAAAGCTGTGTGCTCTCACGGACGGCGACGCCCGCACTCCCTGCCCACCGTCGGGTTGCCTCTCCCCGAGACGCGCCCGTGGCGGGGACCGAATCCACGGATCGATGGGCCAGGAACGGCCGGAGCCGCCTTCAGTCCGTGAGGTGCTCGTAGGCCTCCGTGACCTCCTTGAACGCCTCCTCGTCGCCGTCCTCGGTGTCCGGATGCGTCTCCTTGACGAGCCGGCGGTAGGCCCGCTTCACGTCGGTCTCGTCGGCCCCGGGTTCCAGCCCGAGCGTGGCGTACGCCTCGCCGTCCGTCGGCCCGTCGCGGGCCGCGACCTGGCCACCGGCCCGGCCGCGGGTCCCCCCCGGGCCGCGCTGCTGGTAGCGGTACTCCCATCGTTCCCGGCCCCCGGGCGGCGTCCACTCCTCGCGGGGACCGGCGCCGAACCCGGCGCTGGCCCGGCGGCCTCCACCACGCTGCCCGCGGCCACCGTCGGCGCGGCCACGACGCTCACGGCCGCTGTTGGCGCGGGCGCGCCGCTCGACGCGCTCGTACAGCGAGGTCCGGAGCTTCCCGCTCCCCTGGTACCAGAAGAGGTAGCTCGCGCCGCCGAACGCCGCCGCCACGAACAGCGGCACCGGATCCCTGAACACGGCTGCCAGGACGACCATCAGGGCTGCCAGCCCCGCGAACACGGCGGTCATCCCCAGCAGGAGCCGCGAGTTGTTCACACGTCATCCCACGGGTCCGACACCCGTAAGCGTCTCGCCCGCGAGCCGCCGGGCGCCGGGGACCGTCGGTGGAGTGAGCGTGCGTCGATCCCGGTTCGAGTGGTACGGAGCGGGAGGGCGACACCGACGAGGGATTGTTGAAAGCCCCTGGGGCCATCCGGCCCGTTCCTTCCAGTCTCCAGTGCCTCGAACGACCTGGTGGGACCACCCCCTATCGACACCGTCCACGTGGGTCGAAGACGGAACGCACGAACTCACCTCCGGGACGATGTCCCGCGATACGGTGGCGGGATTCCGGCGGCAGGTGGCGGGATTCCGGCGGTAGGTTGAATACGCGCCCGCTGGCATGCGAACGTAGAACTCTCATGGAGATCTCCGACAAGTTGCTCTGTCTGTTCAACGCGGATGTCGAGGCCGAGGACGACCGGTTCGTCGTGGAGGTGCCACGGCGCGAGGTCGACACGGGTGCGGTCGAGGCGGGCGAGACCTATCGGGTCGCACTCATCAGCACCGAGGGGGAGGGGACCACCGAGGTCGAGGATACCTCGGAACCGTCGACGGCGCCCGACGAGCCCCAGCCGCCGGTCGAGCGCGGCGAGATCCGCTACGTCGAGGTCGAGGACCTGGGCAAGCAGGGCGACGGTATCGCGCGCGTCGAGCGCGGCTACGTCATCATCGTCCCCGGTGCCGAGGTCGGCGAGCGCGTCAAGATCGAGATCACCGAGGTCAAGTCGAACTTCGCGGTCGGCGAGATCATCGAGTAGCACGTCCACCTCCCGGTGGCCGTTCGCGACCGACGGTCGTGCCACGCCGTGGTCGGCCTGGGCGCCGTGACGGCGCGTGCTTCCCCGGGGCAGGCTCTGCCGGACCCCTGGCCGGATGTCCACATCGCGGGCGCCGCCGACGGGTTTATGCGGGGGCCACCACAACGTCCGGGCCGTTCAATCAATGCACGGAAACACGCCGTACGCGGGGGCCGAGGACGAGGAGACGACGAGCGCCCAGCGGCGCTCCCTCCGGCGCGACCTCGCGTCGGTGACAGCCTCGACGCGCTCGCTGCTCACGGACGACTTCGTCGTCGGCGGCGAGGTGACCGACGGTGCCAACGGCCTCAGCGCGACCGTCGCGGTCCGGCCGCCGGTGGGCCAGGTCGTGACGGTCCAGCTCGATCCGGAGGACCTGACCGGGGACCTCGCCTCGGAGCTCGCGGCCGGGGCCGCACTGCAGGTGCTGCGCTCGCCCGAGGGCGTCCCGGACCACGCGTCGTAACGACTCGCGACCGACCGTCCCGACCCCCGCTCGCGCGGTGACCGCTCAGACCGGCGACGCGGAGAACAGCGCCCAGCCGACGATTCCTGCCGAGATCAGACTCGCAACACCCAGCGTCAGTGTGACCGACAGCGAGGAGACCAGCGCGACGACTGCACCCAGCGCCAGCGGCGCCGGCACGGCCGCCAGCACGGCGTCGTAGCCGCCCACGTCCCGCGCCGCTGCCGCCTCGGCCTCGCTCCCCCGCGGATGGGCCTCGGCGTGGACGTGCGCGGCGACCGGGTCCGACGACTCGTCGTCGTCGGCACGGTCGCTCGGGGTGTCGGTCGACTGGCTCACGTCAGCAACGACAGCCGCGAGATAATTAAATATTATTGCTCCGGTGTGGCGCCGTCGGCACGGCGGTCGGACAGCGGTCCAGAGGACCACCAGCGCCGGGGAGACTCGGTGCCTGTTCTGTTGCCCGCCCGTCACCCGGAGACCGCATACCGGACCTCGACGAGGCCCGCGGCGTACCTGCTCGAGTCGAGGAGCGTCAGGTCGTGAGCGCCCGTCTCCCCGTCGAACAGCCCGATCCCGTCCCCGAGGACCGTCGGGACGAGCGCGAGCCGGAGTTCGTCGACGAGTCCCTCGCGGAGGAACGCCTGCGCCAGGGCCGCGCCACCGACCAGCCAGACGTGGCCGTGGCGCTCTCCGAGGTCGTCGACGAGGGGGGCGAGGGCGCGGTCGACCAGCTCGACCTGGTCCGTCGCCAGCGGGAGGTCGCGCCCGGTCGTCACGTACGTCGGACGGTCACCGTACGGCCACTCGCCGAACCCGAGTATCTGCTCGTACGTCCGCGAGCCCATCACGAGACAGTCGACCGTCTCGAAGAAGGCCTCGTAACTACTCACCTCGTCGGCCGGAGCGTCCTCCGCGATTTCGTCGAGCCAACCGACGCCGCCGTCCGCGTCGGCGATGTAACCGTCGACGCTCGTCGCGACGTACAGGGTGACACCCTCGGAATCCATACCCCCCGGACGCCACCGACCGACATAACCGACGTGGCGCGGGACAAGCCATTTGTCGTCCGCTCGTGTCGACCCAGCCACCGCAGTCTCCCATGACTCACCGCGCCACCACCCTCCTGGTCGTCTGTCTCGCCCTCACCGCCGGCTGTTCGTTCCTCGCGCCGAACCCGGACAGCTACTCCAGCCATCACTACTACTCGCTCGGCGTGGACCTGAACGGCAACGTCTCGGACGTGACCATCCGCCTCCCCGTGGCCCAGCAGGGCGGCGACACGACGTACAACGTGACGACGCTCACCGGGAACGGAACCGTCGAGGGGGTGTTCGACGCGGAACTGATCGACACCGACCGCGGGCCGATGCTGGAGTTGACCGCCGACGAGGTGAGGGTCGAACCGCGCTACTACCGGTTCGTCGTGGAGGGCGATATGGGCCGGCGTGAGCGCATCCCCGCCAGCGAGTACGACCCCACGAACCCGGACCACCAGAAGATCGACCGCCGGGGCGTGGGCCTGAGCGCCGACCAGCGCGCCGACTACCCCATCGAGACGCAGGCGCCACTCGGCGCGTCACCGACGCTGTACGCCGACGACGCGGTGACCCGCGAACTCGCCGACTGCGAACTACCGGCGCAGGAATCCATGGTCTGCTTCGCCTACGACGCCCCCGTCTACCTCTCGTACGAGAGCGACGCGGACGTGAGCGTCGCCGGGAGCGTCCTGCTCGAGGGGACCAACGAGTGGTTCGAGGGGGGCTGGTCGGGGAACAGCTACGTCGACCGCATCGACTTCAACGTCACCGGGCCACAGGACGGCTGGGTGACCGTGGACGGAGCCACGGAGACCAGCCGCGGGCGCTATCCGTCGCCAGAGGCGTGAGGTCGAGGAGCTACTTCCCCCAGAACGGGTCCCGTTTGCGGTGCTTGTCGAGGTACATCCCGAGTGCCTCGAGTTCGTCGGCGGGGATCTCGTCGGAGAGCTCCTGTTCGAGGATCTTCGCGTGCTTCTCCGGGAGTTCGGCCCACAGTTCGTCGCCCTCCTCGATCTGGCGGCCGACGGTGGGGCCGTCGATGGAGACGGCGGCGCGCTCACCCGCGCGGAGTTCGTCGATGTCCTCGCCCTCGTCCTGGATGGACTTGAGGTCGCCCACCCGGGTCGCCTCGTTGCCCTCCCACTTGACGATCTTCGAGTTGCGCTTCAGCGTGCCCGACATGACCTCGACGCCGACGACGGCGGGGTTGGACTGGCGGAAGGTGTGGTCCTTGAGGATCTGGAAGCGGGCCGGGCGGGCGATCTTGTCGAGGACGTTCTCCTGCTGGGCGCGCTCGATCTCGGCGACGTACTCCTCGTACTCCTCGACGAGCTGGTAGATGACGTCGTCCTCGAAGATGCGGACGCCGGTCTCCTCGGCGCGGCGGGCGGCGTCGGGCAGGACGTCCACGTTGAACGCGAGGATGGTCTCGTGTTTGGGCTCGTTGGCGGTGTCCGCGACCGCGATGTCACGGGGGGCCACGTCGCCGACCTCCGCGCGGACGATGGGGACCTCGGCGTCCTCCAGGGCGTCGGCGATGGCCTCCAGCGAACCCAGGGTGTCGGCCTTCACCACGACACCCTCCTCGGCGGTGTGGACCTCGAACTGCGCGAGTTCCTGCTCGACCTCCGCGATGACGTCGTCGAGGTCCTGGTCGCGGACCACGCGGACGGGCGCGCCGGCCATCGCGCGGTCGAGGTCGGGTGCGGCGATCTTGATACCGGCCGCGGCGACCACCTCATCGACGTTCTCGAACCGGCTCTCCGTCCGGATCTCGGCCAGGGGCCGGGGCTGCAGCAGCGCGCGGACCTCCGTCACGATGGGGTCGTTCTGCCCGCCGACGACGATGGTGTCGTCCTCGCGGACGGTCCCGTCGTACAGCACCACGTCGATGGTGGTGCCGAAGCCCTGCTCCTCCTTGACCTCGAGGACGGTTCCGGCGCCCGGGCCGGAGGTGTCGATGGACATCTCCTCTTTCATGTACCGCTGGGAGAGGCCCATCATCACGGCCAGCAGGTCCGGGACGCCCTCGCCGGTCATCGCCGAGCAGGGGACGACGCCGATGTTCGAGCGGAAGTTCTGGACCCGCCAGTACATGTCCGAGGAGAACTCGTTGTCGGACATCTGGCCGATGATCTCGTAGAGGCGCTCGTTGAGGTCGGACTCGGCGCGGTCGGACTGGGCCGCCATCGACTGCTGGATGGGGGTGTCAGGCTGTGGGTTCCAGCCCGGGACGGTGTCGACCTTGTTGGCGGCCACGACGAACGGGGTCTGGGTCCGCTTGAGGATGTCGATGGCCTCGAGCGTCTGTGGCTGGAAGCCGTCGTTCACGTCGACGACGAGGATGGCGATGTCGGCCAGGGCCCCCCCGCGCGAGCGGAGCGTGGAGAACGAGTGGTGGCCCGGCGTGTCGATGAACAGCAGTCCCGGCAGGTCGAAGTCGTCCGGGTCCACGAGTGCGCCCGACAGCTCCGAGATGACGTCCAGCGGGACCGCCGTGGCCCCGATGTGCTGGGTGATGGCACCGGCCTCGCCCTCCGTCACCGCGGAGCCGCGGATCTTGTCGAGCAGCGTCGTCTTCCCGTGGTCGACGTGGCCGAGCACGGCCACGATGGGCGTCCGGAGGTCGCCGGGGGCTGTCTCGTCCTCGGCGTCGGCGTCGGCGTCGGCGTTTGACATATGGAGATCACCCGAGAAGGTTCGTTGGCCACTGATGCGTTCCGAGGGGGTTTGAACCTGTCCAACCCGTCTCGCCGTGGGCCACCGGCCCGCACCGCCCGCCCCGGCTCGTACGGTCCCGCCGCCCCTGCCCGGCAGTCACTCGACGGTGAACGAGCCGCGCATCCCCGAGGACCGGTGGGGGTCGCAGTGGTACTCGTACGACCCGGCCACGTCGAACGTGTAGACGTGCGCGTGCCCGCCGGAGTAGAGGCTCTCGTCGTCGCCGGGCCAGCTCGCGCCGTCCGGCTGGGAACCGGGGCTGACGTTGTGGCCGCCGCCGCCCCACTCCCAGAGGACGGTGTCGCCGGTCGAGATGCTGAACGATGCCGGGTCGAACCGGAGCCGACCCTCGGGCGCGACGACGACCGTCTGGTCGGGCTGTGGCGTCGCCGTCGCGGTGGGCGTGGGCTCCTTCGTGGCCGTCGGCGAGTCCGTCGCGGTAGGTGAGTCCGTCGCGGTGGGCTCGTCGGTCGCGGTCGGAGTCATCTGGTCGCTCTCCGTGCCCATCCCCCCCGTGGGTGACGGGGTGGGCTCGTCGGTGTCCGTCGGGCTGGCGCCGCCGTCGCCGCCGTCGCCGCCATCGTCCGTACAACCTGCGAGCGCGACCGGGATTCCAGCGGCCGCTACCGCGCGGAGGAATCGTCGTCGTTCCATATCCCGATGGCGGGCGCGTGGACGCAAAAGGGTTGACCAGATTCCGACCCCAAACTCCCCGCCCGAGGGTCGGGCCGTGGGCGACACGTGGCCGACGGCCGTCTGACGCGCCAGGAACGTTCAAGTGGAGGCACGGGCACCGACCGGGTATGTCGGAGATCCTGGCCGAGAACCTCTCGGGCAAGACGGTGATGGGCGCCGACGGGGCCGAACTGGGTATGCTGTACAACGTCACGATGGACCTCAAGACCGGGACGTTGCAGAACCTGATCGTCGACCCCGGGGAGTCCGCGCCCCGTGAATCGGCGTTCCAGCGCAACGACCACGGGCACTTCCTCGTCCCCATCGGCGACGTGCAGGCCGTCCGCGACCACATCGTCGTCGCGCGGTAACGCCCGGCTGCCCGTTCTCGTGAGCTGTGACCGACCGACAGAGGGTTCTCCGGAGCCACAGGGATTCTCGCGTCGTCCGGCCGTTCGACCGGAACGGATGATGCTACTGGATAGGTAGAACGAGAGAGAAGCCGCGAGGAGTGGTTCGTGCCGGCCTCAGGAGATGAGCGTCTCCTCGCCGCGCTCGACGACGATGCGACACGGCGGGGAGATCTTGTTGTAGGCGCGGCGGAAGGCGTCCTTGACGGTGTCGGCGTCCTCGGGGTGGCACCAGGCGGTGAACAGCTGATCGCCCTTCTGGACGCGGGCGGCGGTGCCGACGATCTTGCCGAACGCCTGGCGCATCCCGTCGGAGACACGGTCGGCGCCGGCCCCGGTCGCCTGCTTGTTCTCGCGCAGGACCTGGTGGGGGAACTTCCGGAGGATCATCTTGTAGTCGCCGTCCTCGCCGAGCACCTTCAGCATCCGGCGGTTGGCCGACAGGCGCGAGGCCTCCAGCGAGCCGTGGCGGAGCTGGCAGGACTCTTCGACGAGCAGCGAGATCTGGACCTCGTACTCGTCCTCGTCCTTCTTGATCTGGCCCATCTTGTGCTGTGCGATCTTCGAGCCCGGGATGCCCGTGATGTACTCCCGTCGCGTGTACGACGGCTTGTCGATGTCCCGGTACATCGAGGCCGGTTTGTCGCTCATATTACCGGAACGGATGCCCAGCAGAGTTAAGAACGCTTCGAAGCCGTGTTGGTCGGCCGGGTCGACCGGCTCCCCCAGGGAGTGGCGCGCGGGTCGGGTGGCTTCTTGTACCCGGCCCGTCTCGGACCGGGCATGGAGGCGGACCTGGTGCTGGCACCGGTCGACGGGAGCGACAACGCCGCCGAGGCGTTCGAGTACGCCGTCACGGTCGCCGACCGCTACGACGCGGCAGTTCACGTCCTGTTCGTCCTCGGCGAGGAGATCTCCCGCCGGGTGCAGGACGGGACCATCGACAGCGAGACCGCAGTCGAGACGACGGAGGCGGCCGTCGACCCCATCCTCGACCGGCTCGACGAGACCGGCCTGGAGTCGACACACTCGTCGGCGTACGGCTACTCGACCCAGCGACTGACCCAGCACCCGGGCAGCGTCATCGTCGAGGTGTCCGAGCAACTGGGCGCCGACTTCATCGTCCTGCCGCGCGAGCCGGTCACGGGCGACCCGGTGGCGACCATCGAGAAGGCCGCGCAGTACGTCATCGCACACGCGGACCAGCCCGTCCTCTCGGTCTGAGACACCGGAGCGGTTCGCGGTCCCATCCGTCGGCAGTTCGCACTACCGGAGGCCAAGCTGGCGCTGACGACCATCGGCCGCGACTACGGGTGCTACTACCTCCCGACGACGGCGGCCCGCCGCTCTCGCCGCAGCTGACCCTCCGGATGGCCGGGGGCCAGGAGTTCCTCCTCACCGAGCGGTGACCCCACGACCGGCCGTTCGGGAGCGGGGCCCACGCTGGGTCCGGTCGTGTTCCGTCCCGTCGGTTCCCAGTAGCGACAGGGGGAACACCAACTGCGGACAGCCTACCACCGACCGCCGCTGGACGGCCCGTGCCCGGCCGCGACTCCGGACGTTTTTGTCGGATTGCGCCGAACGACGCGTGTGAGCGAGTCCATCCCGACGGGGTGTTCGACGGTCGACGAGCTGCTGGACGGCGGGCTGGAACGCGGCGCCGTGACCCAGATCTACGGTCCGCCTGCGGCCGGGAAGACGAACCTCGCGCTGTCGGCCGCCGTCGGGGTCGCGGCCCGCGGCGGGACCGCCCTCTACATCGACACGGAGGGGCTCTCGGTCGACCGGCTCGAACAGCTCGCGCGGGCACGCGTCGAGGAGATGGACGATCCCGACGCCACCGTCGAGGACCTCGCCTCGCGCATCATCATCACGGAGGCGTACGACTTCGACGAGCAGGCCGAGGCGGTGCGCGATGCCGCGGAGTTCGCCGACCGCGTCGACCTCGTCGTACTCGATTCGGCGACGGGCTTCTACCGGCTCGCACGCGACGACGAGGACGGCGGCGCCGCGCTCCGGGACGTGGCTCGGCAGGTGACACACCTGCTCTCGCTCGCGCGCAAGCACGACCTCGCGGTGGTCATCACGAACCAGGTGTACGCCGACCCCGACAGCGAGTCCGAGCGCCCGCGCCCGCTCGGCGGGCACACGCTGACCCACTGGTCCGGCGTCGTGCTGCGGGTCGAGCGGTTCCGGGCGGGGAACCGGCGCGCCACGTTGGAGAAACACCGCTCGAAGGCTGCGGGGGAGACGGCACGGTTCCGGATCACGGAGAACGGGCTGGAGGGTGTCGAGGAAGGGGCGCCCGCGGAGTTCTGATCCCCGTTACAGCTCGCCCAGCTTCCGCAGAAGCTGGCCCTCGTACTCCTCGTCGGCCCGCATCCCCTTCTGCTCGAGGACGTTCCGCTCGAGCGTATCGAGCGCGACGTGGAAGGCGGATTCGGCGCCGTAGCCCTCGCCGGAGCCCGCCATCTGCCCGACGTTCGTCCGGAGGCGGATCTGGCACTGCACCAGCGGCGTCCCTCGGAGCTTCTCGTCGTGCTCGTGGAAGCGGACGTGGGCGTGCTGGACCTGCATCTTCGCGAACTTGTCCGTGGTCCCCTCGATGGAGCGGACGATCTCCTCGCGCGAGATGGTCTCCAGCAGCGCGACGTTCGTGATCTGGACGTCCATGTGCTCCTCCTCCGTGTACGAGAGCGCACGCAGCACGTCCGTCTTCGTGAGGATGCCGGCGATGAGGTCGTCGTCCTCGTCCGGCGTGACCACGAGACCGGCGTAGTCGTTCTCCAGCATCGTCTCGACGGCCTCGCGGACGGACTCGCCCTCGGTCACGGTCGCGACGGGGCTGCTCATCAGGTCCGCGACCGGGAGGTCCAGCACGCGGTCGATGTCGCCCGCGCGGTCGCCCCGAGTCGTTCGGTCCTTCCGCTGGACGACGAACTCCGCGATGTCGTGGGTCGTCAGCATCCCCACCAGCCGCCCGTTCTCGTTGACCACGGGGAGCCGCGAGATGCCGTTCTCCCGGAGGCGGTTGATCGCGCGCCCGACGCTCGCGTCCTCGGGGAGCGTCGTGACCTCGTTCGTGGCGATCTGCTCGACCGTCAGCACGTCGAGGTTGTCCAGGACCGCCTCGAGGATGGCGTCCTCCGTGACGACCCCCCAGAGCCGGTCGGCCTCGAAGACGGGCGCCAGCTTCACGCCACCTTCCACGAGCATCCGCGCCACGTCCCGGACGTTGGCGGTCCGCTCGACCTGCGGCGCCGTCTGGACCATCCGCGAGGCCTTGGTGTCGTCCTCGACGTGGGACTGGAGGAGCTGCCGCTCCGTGATGACCCCGACGTACTCGTCGTCCTCGGTCACGACGACGCTCTTCGGGTTCTCACGATCGAACAGGGACCGGACCTTGGCCAACCGTTCGTCACTGTCCACCTGCACGTACTCGCGGGTCGCGATATCTGCGATGTCCATCGTCTTCTCCCGAATCGGTTGACCGCCCGCGCTCTTAAGATTGGTTCTTGCGTCGGCGCTCGCCCGACCCGCGGACCGGCGTGCCCGGATCCGATATCGGCCCCATCGACGACCCCCGACCCGGACCGTTCGTCCGCGCTCGCGTGCGGTAGGCCTCGCGACTCACCCGGCACCCCGAGGCGCACACGGAACTCCGCCCGGTTCTGGGCGAGCTGGCGCCCGACCTCGGCGCGCCCATCGAGCAGTGCCCCGCCTGCGGAGCCCTCGGGACCCGCGAGCGGCTGGCCGACCACGACTGCGTGTAGGGGAGACCATCACAATTGTCGACGACGGAGCCGTGATGGACGCCATTCTCCGCCACTTCAATGCCGCCGTGCACATCAGCGAGTAACGCTGACGCTGAACGAGCGAAAGAAAACAGGAAGGTGGTCAGCTGTTTATTCGACCGTGAACTTTCCGAGCGTGGCCGTGTCGCCGCCGTTCGAGGATTGCCACGTCACGCGAAGCTCGTCGTCACTCTCGAGTTGTTCAAAGTTGCCGTTGATACTACTGCTACCGTACGTGATAGTGCCAGCCCCGGTATCGCCACTGAACGAGTTCCCTGTGTAGATGGCGTCGACTTTGACAGATGTGCCGGCGGAAACATCACCAGAACCGCCGAATGGGGCAGCGGAATCGTCGGCAGCTCCCGAGCCCTGCTGAGTGATGTCCACAGCCGGGTTTCCGTTGACCTTAATCGAAAGTTGACTCTCGGAAATCTTGTCACCACCGTCGTGGGTCACAGTCACTTCTTTGAGAGTCAGAGGGTTTGTGTTGTCGTTGTCGTACCCAGACACCGACTCCTGATCGAACGTGAAGCTCGCCTGCGGGCTCGTGTTCGAGACCTGATCGCCGAGACCGAGCACGAAGGTACCGATCACGGCCGCCAGAATCACCGTAATCGCGACCATAAGGATGACCCCGATGACCGGTGAAACGGCGTCATCGTCGCTGAGTAGATTTCCGAATTTCATTGTAATTGTTTGGTTGGACGGTGATTATGCGCTTGGGCCAGTCCACTTGCCGAGCGTGGCCGTATCGCCGCCGTTCGAGGACTGCCAAGTTATCCGGACAGTCGACTTACTGAGGTCCAGGTGGTCCGCGGCCTGTTGAGTAGTACCACTTCCGCCGAAGCTGAAGTCAGATTCATCCAGCGTATCGGAGGTCCCAGCAGTAACGTCACCACTGGTACCAAACGTTGTTCCAACATGGTTAGCTGGCTTATACTTACTACCCGCGGTAGCACTATCGTCGTTGATGAACGCGTTATTCACTGAGGCATTGAGGTTGTTAGCAGCGATTTTATCGCCACCATCATGAACTACCTCCAGTGAATCGCCTGTAGCGGACGTATCGTTAGTGTAATCGAATGTGAAGCTCGCAGATGGTGCGGTATCCGATACCTGGTCGCCCAGTCCGAGGACGAACGTGCCGATCACGGCGGCCAGAATCACCGTAATCGCGACCATGAGGATGACCCCGATGACCGGTGAAACGGCGTTTTCTTCTCCGAGTAGGTTGCTGAATTTCATTGTGTATTTACCAATTTTTAGCTGATTACGCGTTGGGGCCGGTCCATTTGCCGAGGGTGGCAGAGTCTCCACCGTTCGAGGACTCCCACGTGATTCGTACGGTGTCGCCGTTTAGCTCCGTTGAGGAAGATGTAGTCTGCAGGTACACCGTCGTACCTGCCACGACATCGTCGTCATCCTTAAGCCCTGTATCGGCGAAGTTCTCCGAGGTTGCTGTCGATGGCGAACTCGGGTTAGATGTGCTTGACAGATTCGCTGAAGTTTGCCAACTGGCACTCAAAGTAGTTGCAGGAATCTTATCACCGCCATCATGCGTTATCTCGAGCTGATCGCCGTCAACACCAGAAGACCCGTCGTAGTTAGCTTCGTCATTGAAGTCGAAGGTGAAGCTAGCCTGCGGACTCGTGTTCGATACCTGGTCGCCCAGTCCGAGGACGAATGTGCCAATGACGGCGGCGAGGATGACCGTAATCGCGACCATGAGGATGACCCCGATGACCGGTGAGACGGCGTCGTCGTCGCCGAATACGTTTTTGAGTTGCATTTGAGTGAGGGAATCTTCAATTGATTACGCAGCCGGCCCAGTCCACTTGCCGAGGGTGGCCGTGTCCCCGCCGTTCGAGGACTCCCAGGTAACGCGGAGAGTGTCACCGCCGTTAACCTGTGCCGTCCATGAGGTCCCAGCACTAACAGTGTCGCCGGCCGAGAACCCGCAACTTGTCAGGTCTGTACTGGATGCCACGGAGACGCTCATCTGTCCTGCCTCGATACCGTCCCCACCATCGTGGGTGATTGTGAGGATGCCGTTAGATCCAGCGCCTGAACTTGAAATGTCTCCACAGTCCGAACTACCAAGGCTTGCACTCTCGTCGAAGTCGAACGTGAAGCTCGCCTGCGGACTCGTATTCGATACCTGATCGCCGAGACCGAGCACGAATGTGCCGATCACGGCCGCCAGAATCACCGTAATCGCGACCATGAGGATGACCCCGATGACCGGTGAGACGGCGTCGTCGTCGCCGAATAGGTTACTGAATTGCATTGTCGTTGTCTCGCGCCCAGGTCGGTGTGTGTAAGCCGCGCCTACGGCCGACGGGATCGAGCCCGACGCCGACCGCCCAGCCCGGCTCGCTGCCCGGGTCGCGTAGTCACGGAGTCCGACTCGCCATACATAAATGTACGTGCTGTTCGGGGCCAGATATCTCGACTTAACGAGTCGTTACCTCCCGAATTCAGCCATTTGAGAACCCGAGAGCCAGAACCGAATCCACGCGGCCATTCATAAGTAACACCCGGAAACCACCGCCAACGCCCGTCTCCGACCCCCTCCGACGAGTGACACCAGCCAACGCACCGGTTTTCACCCGTCTAATGGCCCATTAACGCCCGTTTCTGCTGGGGACGCCGTGCGCTGGGCTGTCACGAGCATAAAAACTTGCTGGCCATTCTGAGCGCCCGTAATAAAGGCCATCACCACCCCAGGGTGTGGCGCGCACCCCGGCTATATCCGGTCGCGCCGCTCGGCGCGTCGAACGCAGGCGGAGGGCCAACCCGGGCAGAGTGTGGCCCCCCGCATACATACCTCCCCACGCGTGCCGGGCTCATGCAGCACGTGGCAGGCACCCTGGCCTACGCAACCGAGACCTAAAAACAGGCACACCGTTTTCGGGATATGAGATGACCGCTACCGCGGCGGACATCATGAACGCCGTCGTTTCATGCACGGGCTGGGTCCCCACTCGGCAGCCGATCGATCAGCACCGAAGTCTCCGAAATCAGGCGCTGCCACTAGCGAGGGGACGCTGTCCAGGCATTCGCTCGAGACCGAGAATAACATCGAATGAGATACTCGCTCAGGCGCTGGAACCGGTCCACTTGCCGAGCGTGCCGTGTCGCCGCCGTTCGCAGAGGCCCACACAACATGAGCGGTGTCGTCATGGCTACCGTTCTCAGCCGTGAGGAGGGCTAAACGTCGGCTTTTCTTGGACTGGTGAACTCTTACGGGCGCTGAACACTGGGCTGGGCGTTCGACCCTGCGGGCGTGGACGCACTCGCAGCGTGTACGGTCGAGACACCCATGACGCCAGGCAACCGTTCCGATGGCCGTTCGTGACCACCGGGTCGCGTGAGGCCGAGCGGGTAGCGTCGCGAGACACCAGCGTCGGACGGGGAGGGAGGGCTCGGCGTCGAGCGCCACCCCCAGGTCTCACTCCCGCCCTCGGCCGGACGATGGACGCGGTTCCCGCGGGTGCCTCGCGACCGGAGGACCTTGTCGCCTCGTCGACGGCCCGGGCGCCGCTGCTCGGCGCTCACGCACGCAACCCGCCTACGCGTGCGCGCAACACAGCCACACTCGGTTCGTCCCCCGCACGGATTGCAGCTGATGCCGCTCGGGTTGTCACGGGGGGTCTGCGGCTGGGTCTCGCTCATCGTGACGCACCTCCGAGACGGCCTGAGGTTGCAGAATGAAACCTCTTATCGAAGGTGTGTCCGTTAAAACTCCATGGGTTGGGGCGGGTTGCCGAATTTCAGAAGCGCAGCACCGGTTTCCGATGCGATTGCCGCTGCTTGGGTGGGTTCAGTTGTCATCGTCAGCCTCCATCGAAAGGCGGCTAACCGATTCCGCCCGGCGTTCGTAGAACTCCTCGTCGGCACCGGCCACGTCGTAGTGCTTCCGGATGACCTCCGGGCTCGCGTTGACGCGTTTCGCGACGACCTCGACGGGCAGCCCGCGGTTGAGCTGCCAGGTGATCGACCCCGTCCGGATGCGGTGTGGCGAGAGCGTCGACGGGCAGTGGACGGCCTCCCCACGGGTGAACCAGTCACAGGACTGTCGGAGCTTCCCGTGTGGGCACTCGACGGCCCGGCAGGGCGTGGTGGCGTAGTACGACCACGAACGCAGGGTGTTCTTACTCGGGCGGCCCTGCGTCGTCGTGAGCAGCGGCCGACGCTTGTGGTCGTCGACCATCTCCGTCCGGTTGAGGGCGAGATACCGGGTGAGGGTGGTCGCAGTCTCGTCGGGGATGCCGACCAGCCGCTCGCCCCCGGCGCCGTTCTTGAGGGTGGTGCCGGTCTCCGGGCGGTGGACGAACCGGACCGTGCAGGCATCGGTGTCGATATCCCGGATATCCAGTCCGCGGATGGCGCCGACACGGGCGCCGATGAACCAGGCCAGCTCCAGCAGGACGTGATGGGTCGTCGCCCGCTCGAAGCCGTCGCGATAGCTGCGGATAATCGCCAGCGCACTGTCGGCCTCGAGACGCTCGGAGTTGACCTCGTCGCTCTCGTCGATACTCGGCGGGTCGATCTTCTCGGACAGGCCATCCGCGACGAGTTCGACGCGCTCACAGTACGCGAGGAACTGCCGCAGCGTCGTGAGTTCGTTCGACAGCGTGACCGGACTGACGCCGGTCGCGCGCCGGTCGTGCTCGTAACTGTCGAGGTCCCAGCCCGAGAGGTCGCGAATCGACTCGATGCCCTCCTGGTCGTCGCACCACTCGACGAACAACTTGAGCCGGTACCAGTACCCCGAGACGGTCGCCTCGGCCTTGTCGACCCGGAGCTTGTCGAGCCAGCGGTCGACGGCCTGGCGGGGGTCGAGGTCGGGGGCACGGCTCACGAATCTCCCTCCAGCATGGCCTCCTCGGCCTCGACGACGCGCTGGAACGCGTCCGTGCTCCCGCCGTTGTCCGGGTGGGTCTCCTTCTTCCGGGCGCGTGCGGCCCCCTTCACGACGCTCTCGGGCGCATCTGGGGCGACGCCCAGCACCTCGTGCGGTGGCGGGCCGGTCGCGACCGGCTCGTCGCCGGGCAAGGCCTGGGTCTCGAACTCGGAGCCGACTGTGCCCACGCCGTATCGGTCGAGGGCGCGCTTCGCTTCGAGGTACTTCGCGATGGCGCGGGCGTTGTCCCGGAGGGTGGTCCACCGGTCACACGGGAACGCCCGGCCCTCCCCGTCGAGGTCGCAGTAGACCACGACGCCGGGGTCCTCGGGCTCGCGGTCCTGGTAGGGCCGATGCGGGTGCCGCTGGGTGTGTGGCGCGGCCGTCTCGACGCGCGGGTTGACCGCGTCCATCTGGTCGAGCTGTTCGAGGATGGAGTCGAACGCCTCCGTCTGGGAGACACGGAACCCGTGCGGGTACCGAGTGCGTTCGGCGGGTGGCGTGCGCTCAAATCCTGCCGGCCAATCGAGGTCGCTCATGTGTCCACCTCCAGTCCGTGCGCGGCCAGCAGGTCGGCCACCTGGTCGCCGAACGCCCGCCGGGCCAGCCCGACGACGACATCCACCTCGCCCTCGTCGGCCGTGGCGGCACACAGCTGGGTGAGCATGGCTGCCCGCAGGTGTGTCTGCAGGCCGACCCCGTCGGTGGCGCGCTCGACCGGATAGCGCAGCAGCCGGCTCTCGGGGTAGGCGTAGGTCTTCGTCGGCGGGCTGATCTTCTCTCCGTCCGGGAGGAACACGCAGTTGTAGACGGGCTCCTCCGGGGCGGCGTCGAACATGGCGGCGGTCCCGTCCGAGCGAGTCTGTGGGTGCTCGCCGGCGGGTTGGGTGGCGACGCTGACGACCTGGAGCGCCTGGCCACTCGCGAGATCGACCACGACATCGCCGGCGGTGAGGCTGGCGTCGGTCGGCTCGTAGCGCACGCCGCCGTCGGTCACGAGGTCGTCGGCGTCGGCATCCAGCAGCGCCTTCGCGGCCCCGTGCCGACAGTGGCCCGACTCGCCCTCGTCGTCTCGCTCGCGGGGCTCGGCGAACCCGTGTGAGCAGTCCTGGCAGGTCCACCGGTCGGCGGCGGGCTCGCCACCGAAGGCGACGCCGCCGGCGTTACAGCGGATGTTGGTGCTGTCACACCGGGGACAGCACGTCACCGTCCCGCCGTCGGTCACGAGATCGTCCTCACACGCGGCCGGTGGCCGCCCACCGGTGCCGGGAGCTGGGCCACGAGCCCCGGGCTCGCGAACGACCAGCGCCGCCGGGCCGAATCCGGTCCCGCAGGTCCCACAGTAACACGGTGCCGACGGGACGGCGGTGACGTTGTCCCCCCGCCGCAGCCGCGGGTTCGAATCGTCACAGGACGGGCAGGCGTACACCGTATCGTCGTCGGGGTGAGTCAGGCGGCCACGAGCGTCGCGGTGGCGCTGGAGTGCATCGGCCGGCGCCCGGTCGTTCGGGCCTGCGTCGCTGATGCCCAGCTCGTCACGGAGGTCCTCATCCTCGACGAGCGCCCGCTGGGCCGCGAGGATGTCGTCGGCGTGGGCCATCAGAGCCCACCTCCGGCGACGAGCACCCCGCCCAGGACGATGCCGAGCAGGCCGACGACCAGGTGCGAGAGCACGAAGAACTTCACGCCGGGACCGGTCCGAACGGCGCTCATCGCTCTGCCTCCACATCACCGACCAGCCCGTCGATGTGCTCGCGGAAGCACCGCTGCGAGCAGAACGCCCCGGGCCGGTAGTGATCGCTGTCGTCGACCTGCAGCTGCCAGAGCACGAGGTCGTTCGTCTCGTGATGGGCGTCGGGCGAGCACACGCTGTCGCCACACTGCCAGCAGGTCCACTCGTTGGGGCCGGGCACGGCCGACAGGAGCCGCCGGATGGCGTCGTCGTGGGTCTCGTCGGCGGACGTGACGTGGTCCAGGTGCTCGTGGGTCTCTGGCGAGACGCGGACGGTGCGCCCATCGTCGACCTCGCGCAGCTGGTCAAGCGCGGTTTCGAACCTCTCGATCTCCGTGTCGGTCAGCCCCGGCTCGATGCTGGTCAGCAGGCCGTCGAGCCGGCTGACCGGGTCGGTACGCTCGTCGCTGTCGCTCTCGGTGGGAATCATGTGGTAGTCACTCCGTCTGGATTCGGTAAGCTCGCGGTACCGCCTCGCAATCGTGCGGGGGTTTGAAGCCCCGTGGCGTCGTCTTCCCTCATGCTGAGGCCCCCACGGCGGCGCGGAGTGGAGTCCGCCCGCCGACCCCCTTTCTGAGGAGCCGACAGGATGCCGCCGAGCGAGGGCTGTCTCTGGCTTGTGGGTGCCGGGTACTTATTTGTTGGCACACAATTAGTTGTGCGCCGGCAATTAACGTATCAGCAACCTGACCACTTTTCGTACAGGAGTTTGAATGGCGAAGCATGGGACGGCCACCTGAGCACAGCGATAAGGAGATTCTACAACTCTTCATCGAGGCGGGGGAACCTGTGCTTTTCACCGTAGAAGTGGCCGAATCGCTGGATAAGACGCAGCAGAGCGCGTACAGCCGATTGGAGAAGCTGGAGGGGATGGGATACGTCGGCTCAAAAGCGACCAGCAAACACTCGTCTCGCGTCTGGTGGATCACGCATGCGGGCAGAATGTTCGCTACCGAGGACTGAGTGGCCGCCAGAGAACCACGTTGCTCGATAGCTTCAGGCGCTCTACTTCCCCAGCGTCTCGTAGCTGACGAAGATAGTAATAGGCATTCTGCTGACTCGTACCGAGTTCGTCGCCTACGTACTTGCTGGTCACTGGCCAGTCGGCGTCGTACATGAAATTCAGAACGCGCTCTCGGCTTAGGTCTGGATCGTCCCCGCCCCCCGGATTGGCTGCGGTCATGGTCGTGTCGTACATTGTGTGCGAACAAAGAACTTATGGTGAAAGCACCGAATGATTCTGGATAGGAACAGACGCCTCTCGCGGGTCGAGCCACCGAGAACGTGGCCGCCCCGCCCCGGTGCAACGGGTCGAGGCGAACGTTCCTACAACACGCATGAGTTCCTACACCGACACCGGACAAAAATCGTCCGGCCCGATGGGACCGCTCGAAAGCCACCACGTCGTCTGCCGCGACTGCGCGTTCGAGGAGATCTGCTCGACCAGCTGGGCAGCCGACTCGGTCGCCCGAACGCACCGCGGCGAGACCGACCACCGACTGGCGCTCGCGAGGGTCGAGTGATGTCCGACCAGGTCGTCCACCTGGAGGAGCTGTTCGGCGCGGAGGTACTGGTCTGGCGAAGC
This sequence comes from Haloglomus litoreum, assembly GCF_029338515.1. Classification (GTDB taxonomy): domain Archaea; phylum Halobacteriota; class Halobacteria; order Halobacteriales; family Haloarculaceae; genus Haloglomus; species Haloglomus litoreum. The sequence continues at coordinate 3,234,414 of NZ_CP119988.1, forward strand.
GGCCGCGCGACGGTCTGCCCGTGGGACGATACGACGGACCCGGAATCGCCGGCCGCTCGCGACCTCGCCGGTCTGCCGGCACCCCGGCCCGACCAGCCGCCTGTCGACGGGCACTACGTCGACCAGGAGCTGACGGACATCGTCGAAGCGATCCAGGCGGCGAACGTCCCGCTCGCGGTCCGGTTGCTGGTCGAGTCCAAGGCCGAGAACATCCGCGCCGAGCTGGACCCGACGAGCGTCCGGACGGAGGCCGAGTGATGCGAACCGAGTGGCTGTTCCCGGCCGACACGGTCCGGGGGCGGGCCGACCGAGCCCACGTCGACCTGCGGCAGCGAACACTCCGGGAGTACGCGGACGGAACGAACGACGATCCACTGCCTGCGACCGGGCCGTAGCCCCTCGCGCGCCCGCGCGTAGGGGTGGCTTTTTCACAACCCGTTCCAACGTCCTCGATAGTGACATCGCGAGGGGGAAACGACGGCCGCGACGAAGCACTGGAAGAGTCGCGTCGTGTGATGGACAAGCAGGTCGCCACCTTGGAGAGTATCGACGACAAAGCCATGCGGACGGTCCGAACGGCCATTATCGTCCTCGGGTTCGTGGCCTCGACTGCCGGGATTGCGGGCCCGAGCGAACTGGGTGGAATCCCGCTTACGACCCAGGTGTTTCTCTTCTTCGGCGTTGCATTCCTCCTTATCGCTGCGTTCGTCGGTATCGGCACATACACCGTGACTGAGTACCCTGTCGGTGTTCGCGACGACTTCCGCGACAGGGCGCTGCGGCGGAGTCGTGAGAAATGGGTTGAGAGTCTCCTCGGGAAATATGATGAGTGGACAGCCGAGCTTGAGGATGAAATTACGACCAACGGGGGATATTTGGAAGACGCACAGTTCGCACTACTCATCGGGATTTTCTGCCTCGTATTCGCTGCCGGGTTAGTGGTGCTGAAGCAGTCGTACGGGGTCGAGCCACTCCAGGCAACAGGGGCCGTGTTCCTGTCGGTGCTGACGGGACTCCTGCTATTCGCGCTTAAATCGAGGTGGTAATCTACACCCAGTAGTTTTACTGTCGCGGAGTAGTAGGAGCGATTGTGATGTCCGACAGCGATACCGACTCCGAGTCCGACGACACGATTCGTGTCCGCAAGGGCTCCGAGCGCGCCCGCCGGTTCTTCTCGTTCTTCGGGATCCGGTCGGCCCGGATGGAGCGCGAGCGCCAGGAGCGGTAATCGCTGACGAGCACCCGCATTATAGATGGCTGAACCAGCTCCTCCACGACCAAGCCACTGCTCTGAACACCCTCGCCGCACGCTCAGACCACCACCCACACCTTCCGGTTTGCCTCGATTCGCTCCACCACGTCCAGCCCACGAACCCGACAGGCCCGCCGCAGCAGATATTCGACCGTCCGCTCGTCGCTCCCCAGCTCGGCCGCGAGGTCGGCGGCATCGAGCCGGCGCTCGCCGCGGGCGAGTCGGTTGCCGATGGCGTGCCGAAGTTGCTTCTCCCGTCGCCGCTCGTGGTCGCCAGTGATGGCTGCCATACCTGGCCGGATGCAAACGAGGGTAAAAGGCGTCCTTCGCGCGCTTCCGGGTTTCCGGGTTTACTCGGCCGCGGGCTCGGCCTCGGGCGAGTCGATCTCGACGACGTGATACCGACGAGCAGGCCCTTCGCCGGTCGCGGTCGCCAGGTTGTAGCTCTGGAGCTTCCCGAGGTAGTCCCGGACCGTCCGCTTCGTCTTCGGCGACGACACCCGCTGGGTATATTCCTCGTACACCGCTTTCGGAGCCGCTCCGCCGTCGGCGTTCGCGAGCACCGCGTAGACGGCCCGCTGGTGGTCGTTCAGCCGTTCGAGGTCGGCCTGTCGCTGCTCGCGAGCCGCCTCGGGGATGGCCGGGGTGATATGACTCCCGTCGATCACGCCCGCTTCATCGTCCATCGCCCGCCGGGCGGCCCGTCGGAGGATGCTGATGGCCCGGCGGGCGTCCCCGGCCGCGGCGTCGGCGATGCGTTCGAGCTGCGGTCGCTCGACCGCGCCGGGTTCGAGCGCGCCGCGGGCTCGCCGGTCGAGGATGGAGACGAGCGTGTCGAGGCTGTAGCTGTCGCAGTGGACATGGACGCCCGAGCGGAACCGTGACCGCAGGCGCTCGTCGAACAGGCCCGAGAGCGACTGCTCGTCGTTGGTCACCAGGACGAGCGTCAGCTTCGGGATGGAGTAGAGTTCGCCGAGGAGCCCGGGGTCGCCCAGCTGGTCGGCTTCGTCGAGCACCGCGAGGTAGGGGGCGTCGACATCGCGGAGTCGCGAGAGCATCGTGTCACGGGCTGTGGTCCGATGGATGTCGTGGGTGGGCGCGACCGGGTCGAGGAGTTCGAGGAGCACGCGAAACGGCTTGCTGGCGGCCCAGCAGTCGACATGTTTCGTGTGGATGTCGAGCCGCTCCTCCTCGATCTGCTGGAGCGAGTAGCGCGCGAGACAGGTCTTCCCGGCGCCGGATGGCCCGGTGATGAGCGCGTCTTCGGGCCGCCCGCCGTCGGCGACGGGCTGGAGGGCGGTCTGCAGGAGATTCTTCTCCGGGTTGCGGTGGACGATCTCCCGCGGGACCCAATCCGCCTGGAGGACACGGGCGTTGGTAATCATATCGTGTCCTGTCCCCCGCGGGGGTCATAACCGGAAGGGTCAGACTTCCGGGTTTCCGGGTTCGCCGTGGCTGTCGCTCAGCGGTGTGGAAAGAATGGAGAAGTCGGTGGTTAGCTGCTCTAGGCGTCCGGACCGGTCCACTTGCCGAGCGTGGCCGTGTCGCCACCGTTCGAGGAGGACCACGTCACGCGGATAGTCGCCCCATTCAGCTGTAGGCTATCGATTTCCTTGCTCCCCGTAGGTTCATCAGCACTGTCGACGTTCACCGACTGGTCGCTGTCACCGTCGAGGTCATTAGCATTGTCTGCCGCACTAGCCTGTTGGAAGTCATCACCGGCAAGCGTTGCCGCACTACCTGCCGAAACATCGCCAGAGCCCGCTTCTTCCTCCCAGGTATCAGAGTCTGGGCGTATCTTTGCATCGTACGGAACTCCAGTTTGTGGGTTGCTGTCTGTACCGATTGCCCCAGTACTAGCGAAGCTAATCTGTGAAGCAGCAATCTTGTCCCCACCATCGTGCGTGATAGTAAGGGAATCGGCAGTACCCGGAGCGTTATCAGTCAGGTCGAACGTGAAGCTCGCCTGCGGGCTCGTGTCACTGACCTGGTCACCGAGACCGAGCACGAACGTGCCGATGACGGCAGCCAGGATGACGGTTATCGCGACCATCAGGATGACCCCGATGACCGGCGACACCGCGTCGTCGTCGCCGAGTAGGTTTGTGAATTCCATTTTCTTGATAAATTTTTTTCGCTGATTACGCGTCCGGGCCAGTCCACTTGCCGAGCGTGGCCGTGTCGCCACCGTTCGAGGAGGCCCAGGTGACCCGAACAGTGGCCTCGTTCAGGTCAACGTTGTTTACAGTCGATCCTCCAGTTTCAGAGTTTGCGATAACCGAGTAGGTACTACCTCCTTCGGCCTGTATCGTGATGCTACTGCCGGCAGATACCTCACTGGGTCCATCGTTGTCGTCAGTATTGTCGTTCTGCATATCTGCGATGGCCTGCCAGCTGCTTCCATCCTGGAGCGAACCGCCCTGGATGAAGACATCCGATGGGGTGCTCGCATCAAGATCATCGACAGCGCCAGTGGCTTTGATACTGAGCTGCGACGCGGAAATCTTGTCACCACCATCGTGAGTAACCGTTAGGCGGTCTTGCGGCGTCCCACCATTCTCACGATCGTCAAAGTCGAACGTGAAGCTCGCCTGCGGGCTCGTGTTCGAGACCTGGTCCCCGAGACCGAGCACGAACGTGCCGATAACGGCGGCCAGGATGACGGTTATCGCGACCATCAGGATGACCCCGATGACCGGCGAGACCGCGTCTTCGTCGGCGAACAGGTTACCGAATTCCATCGTTAGTTAGCCTCCGGTCCAGTCCACTTTCCGAGCGTAGCCGTGTCGCCACCGTTCGAGGATTCCCAGACAACGCGGACCGTATCACTGTTGTCTGCATCAACCGTGGCGGTATCACCGGCAGTTACGTCGTTTGACCATCCCGATGGGCTCTCGATAGTGTCGGTTCCATCAGTGACGGAGAGCTGCGAGACAGCAATCCCGTCACCACCATCATGCGTGATGCTCAGTTCACCACTGTCGGAGTTGTCACCATTATTTGCCAGTTCGCTTGTGTCAGTGACTGATACACTGCCGTCGAAGTCGAACGTGAAGCTCGCGGTCGGACTCGTGTTCGAGACCTGGTCCCCGAGACCGAGCACGAACGTGCCGATAACGGCGGCCAGGATGACGGTTATCGCGACCATCAGGATGACCCCGATGACCGGCGACACCGCGTCGTCGTCGCCAAGTAGGTTGTTGAGTTTCATTGTCGTTGTCTCGCGCCCAGGGGCGTCGTGTGTAAGCCACGCTTACGGCCGACGGGATCGAGCCCGACGCCGACCGTCCAGCCCGGCTCACGGCCCGGGTCGCGTAATCTTCCGGACCGACTCTCCACATATAAATGCACGTGCCGTTCGGCCGCGGATACAGGAGTTTAATGCGTCATTACGGCCCGAATTCGAGCGTCTGAGGCTACCGAGACCCAACCCGTATCCACACGGATATTCATACGAATCCCGGACAAACAACCGTGAGAGGCCATCTCCAGGCCGACGAACCGACCCACATCCACCAACGCCCCGGAATCTACCCGCGTAATGGCCCATTAACGGCGATTCCCACCGCGGATGGCGTGCCCAGGATTGACAGCCCCTGATAAAGCTGCTGGCCAGTTAGAACGTCGCTAATAAAGGTCACCACCATCCAGGGGTGTGGCGCGCACCCCGGCTATATCCGGTCTGGCCGCTCAGGAACTGAAAGCGCGGGCGGGGGACCAACCCGGGCAGAGTGGCCCCCCACTCACATACCCTCCCCACGAGTGCCGGGCTCATGCAGCACGTGGTGGGCACCACCGCCTACGCCGGCCACGCCTAAAAACAGCCCCACCGTTTTCCCACCCCGAAACCACCCTACCGCGGCAGGAACCCGTCCAGCACGGGTGGCGCCCCTAGCAACTCGGCCGCCCGGATATCCAGCCGGATGTTGGTCCCGGCATCGACCCGGACCTCATCATCCTGCGGGGCGACCGACCGGAGCAGCCGGGCGATAGCCTCACGGCGGCCGTCGTGGTGCATCGCGAGCTGCAGTGGCATCCCGCCTCCGGGGAGCGCCGTCCCGCGCTGCCGGACCGCGACCCGGGCGGCAGCCAACCGCACCGGCCGCGGCGCGTCGAGCAGCAGCCACGGCGGGAGCGACGGCCCCTCGGTCGCGCTCGTCGGCGCCCCCAGGACCGCCAACAGCCGCCCGAGCACCGAGCCATCCCGCTTGGGGACCCACTCGGTCCCGCTGATATCGTCGTCGACGTGTCGACGACCCCACTCCAGGCCGAGCACCGAGCCGATGTGCTCGATGTCGGGCTCGGTCCCGTCGGCGACCGACCACGCGGGGAGCCACCCCTGCCGCGGGAGCGACCCGCCGACCACGATCCAGACGATGAGCGCCGACAGCGCCCGCAGTGTCGACTCACCCCAGTCGAGATGCAGCCAGCCGTTGGCCGTCAGCGTGTCCAGAGCCCGCACCGCATCCGGTCGCCCGTCGCCGTCGACCCAGGCGCGAATCCGCCCTCGCGGGAGGTCCAGCGCCGTCGCGACGGCGCCCGAGCCCTGGTTCGGATGGCTGGCGGAGTACTCGCGAACGCGCTGGTAGTTCTCGACGAGCGTTGCGGCGTCAACCGTCTCGCTGCTGGTCCCGTAGGTGTCGATGAACCGCTCGCGGACGGCGCCGACGTCGGTCGGGTCGGCGACGCGACGCAGTTCGCCAGCAGGCATTGGCGTGCCCATCTCCGGACGGGCGTATCAATCCCCGCGTTCCAGTGAGCGAGTATCCTGTGAACCCGCTCACTCATCGGCCGATTCGGGGGTGAACCCGCCTCAATCACCGCGCCCACCCCAGCGTTTGTGCCGGTCTACACCAGACAAGACGCTCATGGTTCGCGTGGACGATGGCGGCGACGTGACGAAGTGCTGGCTCGACCAGGAGGAACTCTCCCGGCTGGAACGGGTGGCCGGTCGCGACGACTGGATGCGCGAGGTGGCCATCCAGTTGATGGGCCGGTGCGGCCTGCGCGCTCACGAAGTGCCGTACCCGGCCGACGAGCATCTCCGCTGGAGCGAGGAGGGCGAGTGTTGGCTGTTCGAGGTCCGGGGCAAGAACACGAGCGGCGGCGACCGGAAGCTCCGCGACGCCTGGATGCCTGACCGCGTCGCCGAGGACCTGAACAAGTACACGCGAGAGCGCGACCTCGGCCGGGGCGACCCGTGGGTCCCGCGCTCGACGCCGACGGTGCGGCGCTGGGTCGACACCGCGACGGACGACATCGCCGACCAGTTGGGCGACGACCGCTGGCGGTCGGTGACCAGCCACGATCTCCGCCGCAGCTGGGCGACCCACCACCTCGTCGAGGAGGGCCGAGACGTACGGACCATGATGTCCATCGGTGGCTGGAGTGACTACTCGGCCATCGAGCCGTATCTGAAAGAAGCGACCGAGGCACGCATTGGCGAGGTGATGGGAGGCCCAGAAGCCCTATAGGCGGATTGACAAAAACTTAACACAGAGGAGGCTCATTACTTTTTAACAAGACTGCACTCAGGAGCCATTATGTCTACTATTAATGACTTGTCTGAACAGGAACGGTGGATATTGAGGCTCCTTTACGCTCCGCAGAACAAGAGCGACGGCGATATTACCATTGAGGGTCGGACCAGATTGGTCAAGGGCCTATTCTTGATAGAGAGAATGTTTGCTGACAGATTCTCTGATTTTCGAGGTACTGGCTTTGATTTTGAGCCCTACAAGTACGGTCCATTTGACCAAGACGTGTACGATAGCTTGGAGAGCCTGGAGGAGAGGGGGCTTGTCAAAGAAGTCCCCACTCATCCAGAGAATGGAGATCGAATAGAACTCACATCCCAGGGGAAGCGAACTGGGGAGGAAGTATTCATGAATCTACGCCCGGAGCAAAAGAGCCATTTATCCTGGATTAAGGGAAAGCACGTGCAACAGCCGGTGGCTCAGTTGCTGAGCTTTGTCTATAACAAATACCCAGATATGGCAGAGAATACCGAATATAAAGGTTTCTGAGATAATGGTCGGTATCCCTGAAGTGATGGTGGGGGTGGGTAGTATTTACATCACTGCTGCGGCATTTCTCTGGCGAGAAACCCGGAATCTACGGAAGGAATATGGAGAAGACTATGACGATATGATGACCTATCGTGCAAGCCAGTTCAGGTCTGAACTGCACGATATTGTCACTGATGTACTTCAAGACGTTAACATGGCGGAGTATCAGGGCACCGATGAAGATGATCTGGAAGTTATGGATGCAATGGAATCCATAGATCGCACACAACTGACTGAAGTAGAGGAAGCGCTTCGCGAGTATGACCGGCCTCCAGAGTTAGTATCCACGACACAGGACGAGTACGGAACTACCACAAACAACCTTCTCTTTGCAGGAGGTTCAGCACTGATAATGGCCGTTGGATCCGTCCTTGCGAACGGTAATAGCGAACAAGGAATCCAGATTATCTTAGGGGCCTTTCTAGTAGTAGGCACAATAACGGCGGTCAATAGCTTTAGGGCTGCTAGAAGTGCCGAGAAGGAAGTAAACGAAGCCGTCAGAGACTATACTGAAGATTACTGATATTACGGCGCTTCGACCAGCACATCCTCACCGTCGCTCATCCGCATGAGATACAGCGACTCCTGGAGTTCGGCATCGAGCCACTCCCGGATCCCGGGCGGGAGCGTCACCGCGACCGAGTCCCCGCACTCACCCAGCGTCCGCTCGTAGTCGACCGCGTCCGAATCGTAGTCGCCCAGGTGAAGCGTTGCCCCCCGCTCGGCGTACTTCCCGGCGCCACGGTCGATTCCGACTGCCTCGCCCACCGAGAGCCCGGCGTCGGCCACCCACCCAGGGTCCAGCGTCACCCCGTGCCGACGTGTCCCGAGACACATCAGCGAGCGAATAGAACAGTTCTGCGCTGACATACGATAACCGGAGAGGTCAATCGTAACAAATCCTGCGTCCAGAGCGACCGCAGACCGGCGGTTGTTGCACAGTATCTGCACAGTATCCGCACGCCATCCGCGCAGTATAATCCGACGGTTGACACGTTATCTGGCCGTGGGTGAGCGGAAGTCCGTCGGTCGCCCCGGCGGGCGGAGCGCAACCCATGAGCGCAACACCAGAGAGCGAGCGTAAGCCGCTCTCGACCTCCTTTTCGCAGGAGGCACGACCCAGTGGTATCGACAGCGTGGCGACGCGCGCTGACATCACCTCGAACCTCCAGCTCGGCGACCTGGCAACCGTCGACGAGGAGCTGTTCGAGGTCTTCGACCTGGAGGGCCGCCGATGAGGCGGCTGGCCCACAGCGGCTTCGTCGCCCTGATCGCCATCCTGCTCGCGACCTCGATGGTCGCCCCGGTCGCGATGGCCGATCACGACGAGCGCGAGAACGGTCCACCGCCTATCGACACGACGAGCGACGAGAGTCCGCGCGTCTGGGTCGAGGAGACCGACGTGACCATCGCCGAGCACCGGATGGGCGAGCACGGCACGGACCCGCTCGCCTACGAGGCTGACGACGGGAGCAACACGGAGCTCCCGGCAGAAGTGAACGCCTCAGACGCCGACGCACCCATCGAGGTGTCGCCGGCGTACATCGACGACCCGGACCTCTACGGCCCCGTCACCGACGACGAGGGTAACGTCGAGGACCAGTCGTTCGTCGCTGAGGAGGGTGACTGGGCCATCAGCGGGAGCGCCTCCGCGAAGGGCAGCGCCACGGAGTGGTCCGACGCACCGAACTTCCGCGCGGCGCCGACCCAGCTCGCCACCGACGGCAGCATGACCGCCGGCGACACGGTGCTGTTCAACTACTCGGACAACGTCACCCTGGACAACGCCCGGAAGCGGGTGCTCACCGTGGCTGGTGAGGTCAACACCCTCGACAGTGGCGCGCACGTCCGCTTCGAGATCGTCGACAAGGACGGCGACTTCACCTACTCGAACATCTCCACCAGCGCCGCTGACGCGAACGAGGAGACGTTCGCGAACGAGACCGGCGCCTTCTACGCGAGTACCCGCGTCGACACGCTGGTCTCGGCGAACGGCGTCCAGGGCTCCGGCGACGGGACGATGGACGAGATCAACGCCGTCCGGCTGAACATCTCGGAGGCGGACGCTGACCTCGCCATCACCGGGATGGACATCTCCTCGAAGGAGACGAAGAGCTTCGCGACGGTCGCATACCAGGACGACTCGGACGACCGGTACGAGACCGAGACGCGAACGAACGTCGACGGCGGTGCCGTCCGCCTTCGCTCGCTCGACGGGCTCGCGGACCACTGGGGCGACGCCCACGTCCACGACCTCGTCGTCGGCGCCGGCGACGCGACGGTCAACTACGGCCTGAGCATGGCCGACGGGTCGAACGTCACCATGACCGACGCCGAGGACTACGCCAGCTACTCCGACCGGCTGGAGGGCCAGCCGCTCGCGGTCTGGGACATCCCGGCGCCGGTCGACGTGACTCACGGCACGCTCGACCTCGTGGCCGAGCAGCGCCAGCCCGGCAGTCAGTACATCAGCGTCGACTACGCCACCGGCTACGCCGGCAACTACTCCGAGGCCACCACCACCGACGCGACGAGCCAGTTCAGCGGCGCCATCGGCGACCGCGTCGAGCTGGCGACGGACATCTCGGCGTCCAGCGACCACGACGCCGCAGTCGGGATGGAGATCGTCTACACGAGCTCCGAGGCCGACGCGGTGTACCAGTCCGCCCCCGCGATGGGCGGCCCGACCGGGAAGTCCGGCGGGTTCTTCAGCACTATCTGGGGCAAGGTCGCCGGACTCGGTGGCGCGCTCGTGACCGCGCTCGGTCTCGGGAAGATCTTCGGCGGAGGGAGCTGAAGATGAGCGCGTCCGGTGCGGGTGGCCCCCGAGTCCGGCGGCTGTTCGACCGGGCGAAGAACGCCGGCTCCATCGGCGGCGTCATCTTCCAGGGCCTGAGCGCGGTGCTGCTGGCCATCGGCACTGTACTCGCGAGCGGCGTGTTCACGCTGGCGGATATCTTCATCAAGCCGGCGCAGTCGTTCGCAACCGAGTCGGCTGGCCTGGTCGAGTCGTTCCTCGGCTCGTTCGGCATCGTCATCGACTTCGGCGCCATCGCGAGCGCTCGGTCCATCGGCCCAGGCGGGCTCTTCGCGAGCCCGTTGTCGCTCCCCATCGCGTTCGCCATCATCGGGCTGTCCGCCTACGTGATCATCGCCATCACCAGCGAGGAGGAGACGACGAACTTCTTCCCGCTGATCGGGAGCGGCTTCAACCTCCCGACGCCGGGCTTCACCGACGCCGAAGAAGAGGAGGAGGGCTGACGATGCCGGGCCGAACCACTCACGGCGAGGTGCGGCCGGGGGTGGTCCGGCGTGGTTAGCCTCAGCGACTTCCTCACGACCGGCCCGGACGGCTTCACGACGCCAGACTTCGGCCGCCTTACCCAGGTCGGCATCGGCGCGACGTTCGGGGCGCTGTTCACCGGCCTGACGAGCCTCGTGTTCGGCGTCTTCGACATCCCGATTGCGCTGCTGGGCGGCCTCGGCGATTTCCTCACGAGCGTCGTCGCGGTCGTCGTCGGACTGCCGGGTGTCCTCGTCAGGGAGGGCTTCCTCGCGACGTGGATGTTCGTCTACGAGGCAGGCCCGGCTGGCCTCCCCGTCGCGCTGGGAATCGGGCTGACGGCCGTCTTCGTCTTCAGGTGGGTGGTCAGCCGTGCCTGAGGACGATGGCGGCATCCCGCTCTTCCCGACCGGCGGCGGAACGGCAGCCCGGAGCGCCCAGTTCGCGAGCGAGACGGCGGACTTCCTCCGGCGATTCGCGAGCAACCCGGCGGCGCTGGTCATCAGCGTCGTCTCGGGGTTCGTCGTGAGCGTCGTGCTGGGGTTCTTCGAGTTCCTGATCGGCGCCGTGCTGTACCCGTTCGACCTGCTGGTCGGCGGTCTCAACTGGCTGCAGCGCCAGCTCGTGCTCGCGTTCGCGTTCGTCGGGTTCGACATCCTCGGCACACTGCGTGGGGTCCAGGAGTCGCTGGCCGTCGCCGTTGAGGCAGCCGGCCCGGCCGGTCCAGTCGTCGCTGCGGGCGCCGTCGGACTGGCGCTGTTCGTTCTGTATCGAGTCACCGTGGCCGGGCTGGAGTTCATCCCGGGCGGCAGCAGCATCATGGCACTTCTCGGACGATGACACTGACAACACAAGCACGAGAGGCCTTCGCTCACCCACTCACGCAGCTCTCGGCGCTGGTGAGTCTGCTGGGCGCGTGGGGATTCGGCTGGTTCGAGCCGGCCTGGACGTTCATCTCGGCGACCTCCAGCTACTGGTTCCCGGCCATCGCGGTCTCGGCGGGCGAGATCCTCCCCCGACTCGGCTACGGCGAAATCGCCGGGCCACTGCTGCTCGGGGCGGCCATCGCGTTCGTCACCGTCCAGCTGGACCGGCTGAAGGACCGTGCGGTATCCTGGTACAACAACCGATGAGACACATCACACACACTCAGACGGAGGAATCGCCGGCCGCGCTGAGCGGCCGAACTACCGGAGGTGGCGCCTGATGGCGGAGCTGTTCGGCTTCCAGGTGCCCGGAGCGGTGACGCTGTTCATCATCGTCTTCGGTGGGTCGTTCCTGCTGCTGGCGGGCCGCTACATCGCGGCGTACCTGAACGCGCCGGAGTCGAGCGACGACCGGTTCGAGTGGGCGACCAACCGGACGGCCCGGTGGCTGGGGATGATCTTCGGCGGCCTGCTGGCGACGGCGGCCGTGGCGATCACCCAGGGCGTGGACATCGTCGCGATGGGCACGCAGTTCATCGGGATGCACCCGTTCGTCGTCTCGAACCTCGCCGGCATCGGCCTCGGCGCCGGCGTGCTCTCGGGGAACATCCAGCTGACGACCGACCAGTACGTCGGTCTCGCGCTGATGGCCGTCTTCGGCACGTACCTTCTCTCGGAGGTGTACGGCGTTGACGGGTGAGTACGGCAGCCTCACGGAGTACATCAGTGCCTACCAGCGGTACAGCGGTGGGCCACCGATTCCAGACGAAGCGGCTGAACGTCGTGGCGAGACCCGCAAGACGAAGGCGTACATCCCCGTGGCGCTGGCGGCGCTGGTGCTGGCTGCGATTCCACCAGCACTCCTGGTCGGTCCGACGGCGAGTCTGTCGAACCCTGGCCTCACGGTGCCGTACATGGCCTGTACGCTGGGTATCGCCTGGATGCTGATGGATATGCTGGGCGGCGCGGTCCTCGACTGGTACGAGGACGTGCCCCGACGCGGGCTCGACCGCGTCGACGCCGAGTACGGTCTCGCGGAGGTGAGCACCGATGCCGTTTGACCAGCTCCCAGCGGTCGTCGACGGCGCACGCTACGGTGTCGCACTGGTCACGACGGGCGTGCTGCTGCTGTACACCTACCGGCGTGTCGTCGCCGGCAGCGACGAGGACCCGAGCATCGCGCTCTCCTACGGGGGTCGACAGGGCTACGTCTCGTTCCTCGTGACGGGCGTGGCGGCCGCGGCGTTCGTCGCCGGCGGCTGGATACTGTCGCTCTCGCCGGAGATCATGGAGCAGCCAGCGCTGGCGCTAATCCCGCTCGCGCTGGTCGTCGGCATCGGCATCGTGGAGGTGCGTGAGTCGTGATTCACGGCTCGTTCGACGAGCGTGAGACGCGGTCAGCGGTCGAGCAGGATGCAGCCGAGCGGACGCTGGACCGCGACTGGACGCTGCTGGAGGCGCTGATGGAGACGAAGCAGCTCGGTCTCCTCGTGTTCATGCTCGTTCTCATCGGGGTGCTGGTGTACGCCGGCGCACGAATGGCGGCGACGGGCGACCCGCTGGTCGGCGTCGGGCTCGCCGGCGCGAGCCTCGTCGGAGGCGGGCTGCTTCTGGACTCGGTGCTCTGTGTCCAGACGCCCGCGCACGTCCACGAGTGTCGCAAGTGCCGCCGAGAGACGGACCGCTGGCGTGGACCCACCCGAGACGACCAGTGGGTCACCTCGCTCGTCGGGCAGCCCTCAGCGGCCGACAGGACGCCCTCGGCGACACGCTACGAACGGGAAGCCGAACCGCGGGCCTGGGCTGGCGAGGCGGAACCCGCAGTCCGGAAGCTATCCAAGCCGCGGTCGGTCGCCGCTGACCCACCATCGAGCGTCGATGGCGGTCAACCGCGCCCGTCCTCGGGAGGTGCTGGCGACTGATGGCGACCTTCGTCAAGGTCGATATGCGCGCCGTCGCCGTTCTCCTCATCGGCGGCGCCGTGCTGGCGGCGGTCGTCGTCGCCCCGGACGCCGTGACCGGTCTCGTCAACGACATCCTCGGCGCCATCCCGGAGGGGATCTGAACGTGCGGGCACGCGTCGCTGCGGCGCTGGCCGCCCTCGCGCTCGTGGCGTCGGTCGTTCCGGCGGTCGCCGTCGCTGTCCCGCAGCAGGACGGCACGCCGACCACGACACCGACGCCAGCGACAGGTACCCCAACCCCGGGCGCGAACCAGTCGAGCACGCCTGCGGCCTGGATGTCGGCGTCGCTCGATCAGTCGCCGACGCCAACAGCGACGCCGACCCCGACGGCAACCCCCACCACGACGGCGACGGCGACCGCAACGCCGGCGCCGGCCCAGTCCAGCTCCGGCAGCGCTGCGGCGGAGCCCGACGGCCCGACCATCGAGGAGCTCTCCCGCGGCGGCCAGCCGGTCGCGGCGGACGCACAGAGCCTGCGCCTCGCCGAGGACCGCTTCTGGTGGCTCATCGCGTGGCCGGCCGGATCGAGCGGCGCCCCGGACAACTCGAACTGGAAGTACGTCGGCGCGCAGGGGATGCAGACGGTCAAGAAGAACGAGGTCTACCTCCGGACGTTCGCGCTGGATTCGGGCGAGACGGACCTGAAGATCGCCTACTGGGAGCCGAAGACGCGCACGGTCCAGCGAGGCAACTCGACCGATACCGTCCGCTATGCGGCCAACGTGAGCGTTCACACGCAGACGCTGGACTACCAGCGCGGCCGGCCGACCATCGAGGTCCCGCTCCAGCGCCACGAGAACCCGGTTCGCGTGACGATGTGGCTGGCCGACAACCCGGAGACGCGGTGGGTCTTCGGCCACCACTCGGTCGCGACCACCCAGTCGGCGGGCATCGACTCGGAGGGCGACTACCTCCAGTCTGTCATCTTCGACTTCGGCTGGTTGCTCCTGGTCGGCCTCATCACCGGCGGGTGGTCCATCCGGAAGGCGATGGCCATCGCCGGCGTGGGACCGCAGTGGGGCTACTTCCCGTGGGTCCTGGGCTGGTCGCTCACGACCGGCATCGCGCTGTTCATCGACTACAGCGGCATCGCGAACTTCGTCGTCGCGAATCCGTGGGCGATATCGCTGTGGGTGCTCGTGCTGGCGTGGCTGATCATGCTGGAGACCTTCCAGCAGAACGTCGACAAGGTCCGCTTCGTCCAGCCGAAGGTCGAGGACGCCAAGTCGCCGCGGGGCGAGTCGGTCGTCGGCCGCATCGGCGAGTCCGAGACGACGAAGCGGGTCGTCAAGCTCCCGGACGGCGGCCACGCGGTCGTCGGCAAGGGGCCGCTGCGGTTCCTCTCTCGGCTGTTCGGACAGCCGGCGACGTTCTACAACTACGACGAGCGGGCGGCGATGGTCGAGGTCGACGAAGGCTCCGTCGACGAGAAGATCTACATCGACCCCGACGCCGAGGAGGTCCTCGACATCGAGCCGGAGGGCTTCACCTTCGCGTGGAAGCGGGCGGTCCCGAAGACGACCGACGAGGGCGAGACGGTCCTCGACGAGGATGGCGAGCCGGTCACGGAGTCGGCCTGGAACGTCGACCGCATCCTCGTCAGCTGTGCCGGCGCCGCGGCGGTCGGTGCGCTGGCGGGACTCGCACTGAGCCCGCTCGTCGGCGTCGGCGCGCTCGCGACGGCGCTGCTCGTCGGGATGCTCGGGCCGAAACACGACGCCTACGCACGAGCGGACTTCGCGCCGGCGCATCTCGATAGCGTCCACGCGTCGATGGTCGCCATGCGGCAGGGGACCGAGGACGCGAAGACGTTCGAGGAGATGGAGCAGAAGCTCGGCGAGGCCAGCGTCCAGCCCATCAAGCAGGCGATGAGCCTGATGCGGGGCTACTCGGCCGGCGTCAACGGCGAGATGCACGAGGTCTACGAGGAGTTCCAGGACACCGACCCGAACACGAGTGACGAGGAGGTGCCGGCCGATGACTGAGAGTCGTCGCCCAGCGCTACGGAAGCTCGCCGCTGACCAGCGGACGCTCGTCGAGGACCTCCACGCCGGGTTCGAGACCCGCGAGGATGTGCTCCTCTGGCTCCAGCGCGTGGCTGTGCGGTCGCTGGGATACATCCCGGACGAGTGGTTCCAGGCAGTCGCGCTGCGCCCAGATGTCCTAGACGATCTCGTCGGCGACAGTGACATCGAACAGTTCCGCCGCGGCCAGCTCGGCGACGTGGTGCTGCACCGCGCGTTCCGGACCGCGTTCCATCGCGTTCGCGAGCGCGTCCACGAGTACACGGACTCGGAAAAGGGCGAGCAGCGCGAGGGGACGCCGGACCCTGAGCGGCAGAAGTTCATCGCGATGCGCCCGGAGCTGTCGGCGACGGACCGGGCCCAGCACGAGGCGCTGGTCGATCTCTTCGAGGGCTTCTCGGACCGCGAGGCCATCCGGCTGTGGGTCCACGACCTTCGCCCGGCGACCGAGGGCAACCTGCCGGCGTCGTTCCTGGAGTACTGCTGCTACACGCCGATGGGATACGACCCACTGGTCGCCCCACCGGACGATGGTCCGGCCCGGACCGCCCGCGAGAACCTCGCGGCGACGGTGCTACTGCCGGCGATGAACCGCGGCATCCGCACACTGCAGTCGGGCGCTGAGGAGACGGTCGAGACCGTGACCGACAGCCACGAGCCTCTCTCTACCTGATATGAGTCAGACACGACAACGCACACGACTGGACGGCACCGCCGGTAAGAGCGACGTTCGCGAGTGGATTCGCGAGGAGTTTCAGGCTCACACGTCCTCGAAGCAGGCGTACTACCACGACTCCGGCGGCTCGTTCGGCCTCGACGCGCAGCGGAATCGCCACCACGACGGCGAGTCCATCTACCAGCACTTCGGCGCGAAGCCGTTCTGGAAGGTCCTCGAGAAGATCGAGGCGTCGAACCACCCGGCCTACCGCTACCCGAGCGCGTACCTGAACGCGCTTATCCACGTCTCGGACGCGGATATCTGGGCACTGGAGCGTGGCGACCTCGACCGGTTCTCCGATGAACCCGAGACCCGCCAGCGGGTGATGGAGTGGCTCGCGAAGCCCGAGAACCGCGACATCCTGGACGCGATGGACGACGGCGGTATCGGGTGGCACGCCCACTCGAAGCCAGGGAAGGGCAAGACGAGCGCGGCGAACTTCCTGTGCGGCGCCCGGATGACGGAGATCAACAACGAGACCGTCCTCTGGCAGCTGACGCTCGACGAGTGCGAGATCCTCCCGCTGGCCCCCTACGTCACGCTGGCGATGCCGGCCGGTGTCGACGTGCGGCTCATGGCAGTGCCGAGGGACGATTCGCTCCCGCGGGTCGAGATCGACCCGACCGATGTCTTCCGTGACACGCTCACGTACACGGACCCGGTCGACCTGCTGGAACAGACCTGTCCAGGCGCCATCTACGGCGTGCTGCCGGACCCGAAGTTCCGTGGGTGCGAGGAGCTGGTCGAGGCCTCGTTCACCTCGGCGTGGCAGGCCGAGGACACCGAGGAGAACACGGGCCTCGTCGAGTGGATGCACGGGCTCGTCCACGCCCGAGCGAAGAAGGACGTGACGCTGCACCCGACGACGGCGGTCATCGACGAGGCGGGCGACATGCTGCCGATTCGCCCGGAGAACGATGCCAACGACACGAAGACGAAGGTGAAGGGCTTCGCGGAGGCCTACGGCAAGGCTCGAAAGAAGAACTTCTCGTGCGTCTTCATGTCGCACTCCCTGACTACGTTCGAGGAGACGGTCAGGGAGAAAGAGCGCCTCTGGATGACGATGCCGGAGACGCCTACGCCGAGTGGGCGCCTGACCGGACTGCCGGATAGCGTCCCGATCAAGGGCAACTACGCCAGTCGCCTCTCGAAGGGGCAGGCGGTCATCTGGAACTCGATGAACTTCGTCGACATCCAGTGGCCGAACCCGTACCGGACCTACGGGTTCGAGGGCGAGATCTCCATCTCCTACCCGGAACGCGAGGTGGCGCTCCGTGATATCTGAGCGCAGCACCACCCCCGGATTTTCACCGGCGACCGGGGCTGCGTCGTCTCGGCGCGCTGACACGCCCCGTACGCGCGCGTGTTTAACCTGCAAGCGCGAGGGGGGTGGTCAGTCGTGGTGATTTTCGAGCTCGTCGAGGCCGTGCTGGGCTTCCTCGCCGAGCACGTCGGCGTCGAGCTCGGCGTGTCGATCAGCGCGCTGGCGCTGGTCATCGTCGGCATCTGGTACGGGCGGGAACTGTCGACGCTGCTCGTCGGCGCGGCGCGGTGGGTTCGCATCGGAAGCGTGGTCGTCGGCGTGGTCGCTCTCGTGGTCATCGGCGGCGTCACGACGGGTGCGCTCTCGCTGGACAGCGGGGTCGTGGCACAGCTGCTGGAACTGCTCGGTTCGGTAGCGGAGGGTCTCTGAAACGATGAACGAGACACATCACACGGACGACGGCGGAGGCATCGTCGAGGACAAACTGCGGCTGGCGGAGCTGGCGGGCCATCTCGGCTCGTGGCTCGCGGTCGTGACGACGATGGTGATGGTCGGCGCGGCGGCGGCCCGCGAGGTGAATCCGGTCAGCGCGTTCGTCATCGAGCACGCCTCGATGGAGACGTGGGCGGTCGGGACGCCGCTGCTGGTGTTCGCGGGTTTCACCATGCTGCGGTACGCCCGCGCTCGTAACGAGGCGCCGGACGATCTCCTGAAGACGCACCACCTCGGCGGCCTTCTCGCGAGCGGCCTCCTCGCGGACGGGCTGCTGAACTGTTACGCGGTCGCGACCGCGGGCCTGCCCGAGACGCTTCGTTGGTCCGTGATCGCGGGCGAGGCGGCGGCCGTGGGCGTGCTCGCGCTCGTCCTGATCGTGCGACCGGACCCGCGACCGCTCGTCTCGGCGGGTCGAGATGTCACCAGTCGGCTGTCGGCTGTTGAGGCGCGGAGCGTGGCGCTGGCGCTGATGGTGGTCACGTCGATGTTCGTCGGTGCTGTGTCAATCTCCCTGGGACCTCTCCCTGCTGCGGATCGCGCGTCTGCTGCGGGAACCGTTGTTGACGATTTCGAGGACGGTTCGATTTCAGATTGGACTAAGGTGATTAACGGGCAGGCCTTCTCGGCAAGTCAGAATCGAGCTTATGAAGGGTCTTATTCGATGTTACATGATGGCTCGGATAACGGCGGTGGTGCGCGGATCACGAAAGACCTGAGTTCTGCAAATCCATCTAGTGCTTCTGCATGGGTCTACTACGCAAATTATTCGAGTTCAACACGAACATCGGCATTTAAATTGCGAAGCAGTAGCGGAAGTGTCGCAACCCGCGTAGAAGTCAAGGAATCGGACGGGAGTCTTTTTGTAGATTCGACGGATACCGGATTCGATATACCTCAAAATGAGTGGGTACGGTGGAAGTATAAAAATATTGATTACAATTCCGATACCTACACGGTAATAATACTGGACGCTGACGGAAATGAGATTTACAACCAAACCGGCGTTGGCTTCGTAAATAGCGTTAGTGTAGAGCAATTCGCTGTTCTCGGAGGAAGTGGTGGCTATCAATATTGGGATTTCTTCGCAGTTGACGGGGCTGCTGTCGGCCAGCCCGTCTCTGGGACTATCTCCACGGCCGACGGCTCCGGGATCAATGGCGGGACTGTGGAATTGCTGGACTCCTCGGACTCCGTGATCTCCACGACGACGACCAACAGCAGCGGATACTACCAGTTCGATGCTGTCTCTGACGCAACGGATTACCAAATTCGCGCTTCGGCGTCGGGTTACCAGAACAAGACCTCGGATAGCTTCGATGTTGCCGGCGCCCCGCGAACTGTCGACCTGAAACTCTTCGAGAGCGGAACCTTCGTCCGCGAGTTCCAGCTCGACGAGGCCGCGAAGCAGACCTACCCGCCTTCGCTGTCGCGGCTGGAGGTCTACCGTTTCGACCGTGCTATCGAGTTCCCGCTGCCCGGCGGCACGACGTTCAAGGCCGGCCCTGGCACCTGGAAGGAGATCTCCGACAAGGACATCAACGCCTACGGGAAGGCGAGCGTCCGCCTGGAGGACGGCACGCCCTACCGCGTCGAGGTCGTCGCGACCAGCGGTGACCGCTCGACACGCTGGGGCTCGCTGGGCTGGCGGGCGAACAAGTCGGCGCCGGACCCGTACCTGATCAGCGTCGGCGACCAGGATGTGACGGCCACGCCGACCGCGACCGGCACGGCGACCTCGCCGACGGCCACGCCCGTCGCGACGGACGGCGGGACCAGCGGAGGAGGCGTGTCAGGGCCCGATTACCCTGGCCTGAATCCGCCGTGTGACCCCTTCGACCGGGACAACGACGGGAACCTCCAGGAGTGCCCCGACGGCGACGAGACCGACGGGCCCGGCTCGACCGTGACGTACACCGCGTCGGACGGGTTCGGGCCGCGCATCGCCGGGGAGTGTGTCCTCACGGACGGCACGACCGGGCTCCTCATCGAGTACTGGGACCCGTCCTACGAGACGACGAGCCTCACGTTCAACGTCTCGCACGAGAACAGCTCGTACAGCGGGGATCGGCAGTTCGACACGGCCGCGGGCTACGCGACGTGGTGCGTGGCCGACGCCGTGACCGGAAACGCCTCGGACGCGGCCGACGGCGCGCTCACGGGCAACTACACGGCCAACGGCACGACGTTCAACTACACCGAGTCGCTCCAGCAGTCGTCGCTGCTGGGCGGGCCGCTCGGCGGCGGTGGCGGCTCTGGCGCGGGCGGGGCGACGCCCGGGCAGCAGGTCGTCGGCATCGGCCTGTCGGCTGGCGTGGGCTACCTGCTCGTCCGGCGCTTCACCGACTTCCGCATCAGTTCGGCGCTCTCGGGGGCGGTCTCCCGGGCCCGGTCGCTCGTGGGTGGTGGCTCGTGAGGAGATGACCGTCGACGCGATTCTCGCGACGGTCGCCGAGCTGGGTGAGCACCACGCGCTGCTGGAGATCGTCGAGCGAGACGGCGTGGACATCGTCCGGTGTCTCCGGTGTGGGCACGCGGTGGTGGTCGGGCCGTGACGGGGCGCGGTGTGAACACAGCTCCTGGAACCGAATCCAGAACCGGATGCAACCCACCCGTCACGATGCTGTCGACCAACTGGAACCCGATAGAACTGGTGAAACCCTCACTCTGCGATATGTTTCAGCGATCTTGCTGAATACAGTGCGCGAGTCGGTCACGACAGAGGGTCATTGGCGCGGGCGCGAATTAGCTGAGACAGTCATCGAATATCACTAAGCCCGATTTATGTGTCCTGATCCGAGCCTTGTCTGAGTTCAACGCCGAGCAACTCACGAAAATGATTCTCCAGTTCGCGCTTCAACTCTGGAACGGTATCATCGTCGATCTTCTCCCAATCTTCTACCCATACATCCATCCGTTCTATCGGATCAAATGCTGACGTTCCCTGCTCATGAACTCGATAAATAGCGAAATCATCAAATACTTCTTTGAATTCGCCAAGCATTTCCTCGGTGGTTTCACACACGTCTGGCGGGAGATAGACCCGATTCTTCTCATAGTATTCTCGAAACGACTCGCCAGAGTCAGCTGCTTGCTTGATCTTTTCATGTTGGGGGATTTCTCCCGTCCCTTGAAAGGGTTTCACAAGCGACCGCATGTCTTCCTCGAAGTCAACCATTTTTGTAAATAATTCACCGACAACTTCTCCCCGTTTTGTATGTAGGTCAGAAAACCGGATCTTCTCCTTTTCCAACTCAGTTTGATACTGTTGTAGTTGCTTATCGAAATACTGGGTGATGGCACTTTTCGCAATAAAATATAGAAGTCCGGCTCCAACTGAAAGAAAACCCAAGTCACGAATGAGGTTAATCCACTCCCCGATGGCCATGCCGGTCCAATCCTTCCCTCTAACTTAATTTTATGGTGTGATGCCTCTAACTACCTTTACCCATCTCAATAATCTGCTTTGGATTCTGCTGACTACACTCTCTGTATCGGTCACGCCGATTTTGTCAGCCTGTGAGGGTCTCGACGGCGTCCCGCTCGCGGCCGCCCCGTTCGGCGTTGACGCCGTCGCGGTGCTGACACGGCGCCATGCCACTGCGCTGGGGAGTCCGTGAGGAGCCTTCCGAGACCTCCACTCGGGACGGGCGTAGAAACCGCCGCGATAGAAGCGTTCAATCTGTGTCAGCGTCCTCGTACCTCCTGAATATCCATGGTCTGGAACCTCCTCACCCTCATCGTCGCCTATCTTATCGCGTGCGCTGGGGCCTACGCGCTCCACGAAGCTGCCCACTACGTCGTCCACGCGCGATATGCCGAGACGGTATCGCTCACCATCGCGTGGCCGGCGCCCTCCGTGACCGCCACGTACGGCCTCGACGGCTCGCCGACCGTGGCGCGACTGGGCTCGGTCGCCCCCACGGTCGTCTTCGCGCCGCTCGTGGGGCTGGGCATCTACCTCTACATGACCTTCTACCCGATTCCGACCCTCTCGCCGACGGTCTGGACGATGGTCGCGGTGCCGCTGCTCATCCTCGTCTACCCGACGGCCGACGACCGGCACGGGTACTGGTACGGCTTGCAGTAGCGGCTCTGTGGCGAGAGCGTGCGCTGCCGCCGTGAATGGTCGTGTCTCCTACACAGAAAGGGGTGGTTCTACCCCCACTCTGAGGATAAAAACTAGGTTGCTGTAAACGCACGATAGGGTAGGGTATCTGTGCATGAGCAAGGTAGCCGGCTACGTCCGCGTCTCGACGGAGCAGCAACGAGAGGAACAGAGCCACGAACAGCAGCGGGAGAAGCTCACCACCTGGGCTAACCGCAACGACCACGAGATCGAGGTCTTCGAGGACATCGCCATCTCCGGTCAGTCGGATGACCGGCCAGCGTACGAGGAGATGATGGACCGTCTCGACGAGTTCGACATGGTGGCGGTCAGGGAGCTGTCACGGTTCGGCCGCTCGCTCAAGCGCGTCCTTCAGGATATCGAACGCCTCGACGAGCACGGTGTCGAGTTCAACTCGATCACGGAGGACTTCTCGACGGACTCGGCGATGGGGACGGCGATGCTCCAGATGATCGGTGTGTTCAACGAGTTCTGGGCGAACCTCGCCCGGGAGCGGGCGCTGGAGAATGTCCAGCGGCGCCGTGAGAACGGCGAGCCGGTCGGCCGCCCGAAGAAGCTGGACGAGGAGCAACGAGCGGAGGTGTTCGACCTGCGCCGAGCTGGAGTCTCCTACACGAGCATCGCACGCGTGATGGAAGCCGACCCGGAGACGCCCGACTCGATCTCACGCGAGACGATCAGACGCTACTGTAACGATGAGGGCGTGACCCCCGAGACATGACGGCGGATAGCGACACACGAGCCGTCCGAGACGCACTGCTCGACAAACTCAACGAGGCGGGCTCGCGGACGAAGGACCGCCTGGTGGCCATTGTCGCTGCGGCAGAAGGGGTTGATGAGACGGCCGTGGAACGGGAGTTCGGCAAGCTTCTGGTCGGGGGACACGTCGAGGGGCTCCCTGGCATCGAGGGTGCCTTCATTCTCGTCGAGGACCCACGCGACTAATCCCTGCACACGACCTCCGGGGCAGAGCGCCGATCTCGTGTGGCGGACTGATTCTCGGGCGCTGTAGACTGCAGGGTGGGTGGTGTCTCTCCCGGACGGCCGCCGACCGGCGTGGCTACCTCTGCGGCTCACCGGAGGCGCATCCTCGCGAAGGCAAAGAACACAAATGGGCGCGTTCGAATCGCCTCACTCATGACCAGTGGCGGGCGCGAGGAGCCGCCCTACGAGGTGATCGACTACCTGGAGGCGAATGGCCCAGCCCCAGGCTCGGATCTCCCGACCGAGGTAGCGGCTCGCCATCGTGCGGTCGGCGTCCACTCGTTCACGATTCGGGGGGCGAGAAATGGGGCTGGTGCGAGCTTCGGGAAACAGGTCGTTGCCGTCTACCACCTCAAAGAGCACCCGCCGGCCGAAGTCATCGACGCTTTCCTCGAAGCGAACGAGCACCTCATCGAGCACGGGACCCCGAACGGGCTGGTCCGACGATTCGGCGGCCACGGGCCGGCGTGGCGCGATGCTGCTCGAACCGTACTCGAAGAGGAATACGGGATGCCGACCGGCGATCCGGGCCCCGACTCGCGAGGCTCGCCACAGAAGGTCAAATGCCCCCGCTGCGAGGAGTTCATCGACGACCTCGGTTCTCACCTCCGTAATGGGTGTGAGGGAGACTGAAGGCCTCGCCGGAGCAGCGCACGCTGCCGATTGCCCTGGAATTGGATGTGCGAGGCTCTGTCGAAACCCTCAATCGGTGATAGGTTCTGACTGCTGTGCTGAATACACAGCGCATATGCAGCAATCGACGCTGGATTCAAGAGCTAAGTCAGAGTGGATGCAGTATGGAACCCCGGAATTTCCTGCGTGTGGAGGGACTGGCTGTCTTGGGGATTGCGCTGGCTGGGTATTTCACCCTTGATGGCTCAGTTTGGTTGCTGCTCATTCTTGCGCTAGCCCCCGACTTATCGATGATTGGGTATCTCGCTGGTACTCGAATCGGCAGTCTGAGCTATAATATCGTCCATACGTACACATTACCGCTCGCCCTCGGTAGCCTCGGCTTCTGGGCTGACATCCGAATGGCCCTCCTTATCGCTCTGATTTGGGCTGCCCACATCGGAGCTGACCGTCTCGTGGGATATGGTCTGAAATTCGAATCCGGATTCAAAGACACACATCTCAGTACCCAGCCTGCTCCAGTGGACGCCTTCACCAAATCTGATTAATAATCGAACAGCTCTGCTGACTTCACGCTCTATATGCAGCACGCCGTTGCTGTCAGATGAGTTCTACCTCCTCCGAGTAGGAGCGGGGTGAACACAGCCCTGCTAATCACTCGTCGAGCCAGGAGAAACCACCTTGTCGAGATTCCTGCCTGAAACTCGAAGCCTCATCGTGGTATAAGCAGAGGGGCGATTCGGGTTCGCATTCGCCTCGATCTCGCTCGGCACCGCCGGATTGTGAACACAATCTGCGGGGGTCACGAGCACCCGATGTGAACACATCCGGAGTATCCCCGAGGAGCTGTAACATCTCGAGTGCGACTGGTGGGGGTCGCACCCGACTAGTTCCGGCAATCGAGCGTAATAATTCAAGAGGCTCTGGTGAATCGCTTGACTGCGTCGGATTCGACCGTTAGAACGAGGAAGATGAAGCGGGAAACCGTCGATGCTCTATGTCGAAGATTTCCCGCTTCACAAGCAAAGCCGTCCAGTTAGCTAAAAATGCTGTTGGTGAGCGAGGCGAAGTCGCCGCCCCCGAAGGGGGTGGCGGCTTCGCCGAGTATGCGGTCGTGTCGCTGCACTGTCTGCGGGTTTACTTGGAGAAATCGTACCGAGAAACACTCGATCTGCTGAGCGAGATGCCACAAATACTGGCCGAGATCGGCCTCGACGAGGCCGATCTCCCCGACCACTCGACGTTAGTGAAGGCGTTTGACAGGCTCAAGACAGCACTCTGGCGCGTGCTGCTCCGACTCTCGTCGGAGCTGCACGACCCGAGCGGACACGCCGCGATCGACGCGACATTCTTCGACCGCGAGAACGCCAGCAAGCACTACTGCCGCCGGACGAATTACCGCGTCCAGACGCTGAAAACGACCGCTCTGGTTGACACAGAAACGCAAGCGGTTCTCGACGTTCATTGCTCGACCGGAAAACCACACGACACCCACCTCGGCTGGCAGGTCGCCCGCCGCAACGCGGGCGACCTGACCAGCCTCGCCGCCGACAAGGGCTACGACTGGATGGAATTACGCGAGAAACTGAGGGAAGACGGCGTGAGACCGCTGATCAAACACCGCGAGTTCCGGCCCATCGATCACGCGCACAACGCGCGGATCGATGGGCCTCGCTACCGCCAACGATCGATGTGTGAGACCGTCTTCTCGGCGATTAAGCGCACGCTCGGCGACGCCGTGCGTGCGCGAGCATGGTTTCGTGAGTTCCGAGAAATCGTCCTGAAATGTGTCGTTCACAACATCAAGCGAGCCGTCACACCGTGAGATCAAACGCCCTCTGGCGATTCACCAGAGCCATTCAAGAGGAAATTACGCTTCTAGTCCCAGTATAGACTCGATTTGTTGGTCAATTTCGGATAGCTTCTCGGCTTCCTTTTCTCCGTCCCCTTCTCGTCTGGCTGCACACAGGCCCTCGAAGAGTTCGGCCAACTGGCTACAGACAGGCTCGTCCAGTTCTCTCGGATCGATAACCGGAGCGGATTCCAGTTGGCTGATTTCGAGTTTTTCCAAGCCGCTATAGTCATGGCTGGATTTACTGAGAATTCGTTCAACAAAAGTACTATTCAGATACGCCAGCAGGGCGTCTCGGTCATGATCCTTATAGTCGAAATCAAGTGAGATGTTGTGGACGTTATTGAGCGTCAACAATCCCATCTCGTTCCGGTAGAATTGGAACCCATTCCGATTCATGTACTTACCGAGGATTGGAGTAGGCTCCCGTGAATCCACCCGATACCACGGGTTCCTTCCTGAAACGAGTGTTCCGTCTGTCACGCCCTCCTTTTCACCCTTCTCCAGATAGTTAAGAACGCTCTGACACTCTATCTCCGACTTATCGATAACTCCCTCCTCATCAAAACAATAGAGCAACCAGACATCATCGCCATTGTCTCGCCATTCCTCCCAGTCTGATTTCTTGATGTTGAGGATATCGAGTCCTCTCGCAGTACGAAGAATCCGCTCGCGATATTGACGTGGAATCGAATGTCGGTCTACATCATCAGATGATAGACAGAAGAAATCGTTTTTTCCCGTCGCAATTCCTCGCTTGATGGTCGCGACATCATTGAAAGGGACCAATTCAGGAAACTCGCCAATGTCGGTTTCACTAAAATAGTGGGTCCAGCGTTCGGTCGGCGTTAGAATCTCCTGTGCAATCCCTGTCACGAAGTCCACTTCTGGGCGTTCTGCAAGAGATTCAGTATCCGAGAGGAACTCCTCGGCGTTGCTTGTCGACGGCCATTCATTAACCCGGACGAACTGCGTCTCGTGAGTGGAATCCGGGGAGGCAGCCTCCAGAAGCAGGATGCTTGGTCTGGTCCGAACTCCCTCAAATACCTCCACACTGTCATCGAGTTGTATCACAGCATGAATTGCGAATCTCCTGAGGAGATACTGCTTAAGTTTGCGTCCGAAATTCGTATCCATGAATCGGGAGGGAATGATGAATGCTGCTCTTCCTCCCGGAGTTAGGAACTGTGCTGAGTGAATCAGGAAGTACCCATACAGTGGAGTTTTTTCAAGGAAATTGAATCCAGTCTCATCAGATACTACGCGATTCAGATCAGACTTCATCTGGTTATCCAAAGCCTGATGGCGCGAATAGGGAGGGTTCCCAATCACACCATCATATTCTTGCAATCTATCTTTGCCAGAGAATATTGGGCTAAATTGGATGAAGTCGCCTTGGTGAAGGTCTGGAGAGCCGCCTCCGTCGGCGAGCTTCAGAGATGTCGCTGCCATCGTGATCGCAATCTCATCGATATCGATTCCGGTAAGATCCCGCAGTGGATGAGCCGCCCCCTTTTCGATTTTCTTCGATAGAACCTGGTAAGACAGCTGGCCCGCACCGATACCAGGATCTAAAACTCGGTCGTCGGAATTTTGGACCGTCCAAGATGCCATGAATTCGCTGATGTGGGGTGGGGTGGCGAACTGACCGAGGTTTCGCCGTGACGATTGGGAAACCAGGGCCTCGTATGTGTCGGAAAGTACGCTAGCGGGGTTTGCAGACCGGATGAATGCATTACGTAATGCTAACAGGATGCTGTCTACCTCGCCTGGGCTATCCTTGACGACCTCGTCGACGAGGGAGGGTTTGAAACCTTGATTCTCTGTTAGTTGGTGGGCCTTGTCGAAGCATTCGCTCCAGTCCAACTCGAGTGAAAGTGGAGCGAGAGAATCCTCCTCTTTCTGGTGAAGGGAATATAGCGTCGCCTTCAGAAACCGATTGAAAACAGCGACTCGTGCTGAATAGGATTCAATCGGGGTGTTCTCTGTATTGACTCTCTCGGTAGCCCACTCCGTCACACTGGTTGTTATGCTGCCGTTGAGCCCTTGTGCAAGTCTCAGGATAGTCTCGGAGAGAAGTTCCGTCACAGTCCGGTCGTCTATTGTTGAGACTTCCGAGGAGAAATCTATCTGCGTATTCAGGGTCCATCGAAATGAATTTCCGAACTTCTCAGATTCAATTACGCCGAAATCATCCAGCCGGTGGAGTTTATTGAGAGCAGTCTTAGTGCAACAACCGAGGTTATCCTTCACACCGCTCGTTTTATCCACGTCGTCTAGTCCTACTGTCAATAGGGTCCGGAAAAGAGGAAATTCGGCACGGTACTGGCCGGTTCTTCTTTCCCGGGTATTCGACATACAGTGTCCATTACAAGCGTTTGTAAAGGCCTTTTCGGACTCCATTCTCGTGCCGTATTATTTTAATTAGGATATACACAATTGCTAGACAATTTGAGTGAAAGCATCGGAATCGATGGCTACCAAGAAACTTTAACACGCGGAGAATAAGGAGAATTGAGTAACCGTGTCTCAGACAGACCGTGAGGAGATACTAGAATCTGGTGAGACTACCTTCTCTAGCGACAGCAAACTTCTCTCGGAGATCGGGGAGCGGCTAATCGCAACCCCCGACATCGCCTTAGCCGAGCTCATCAAGAATAGTTACGACGCGGACGCAACGAAGTGCAACATATGGTTGGAGGATGACCGAGAGACCCTTGTCGTGAAGGACGACGGTCATGGGATGACCAAAGAAGAATTCCTCAACTATTGGATGACCGTCGCGACTACAAGCCGACTTGAGCAGGAAACCTCCAAGAGATATAATCGGGAACTTACCGGAGCGAAGGGGGTAGGGCGGTTCGCAGTCCGGAATCTCGGACTTGAGCTTGAATTGAGTACAGTTGCTAAATACGACGAACATGATGAATATAGGAGGCTGACCGCATATTTCCGATGGGCAGATTTCGAGAGCGGGGAACAATTGGAAGAAGAAAACGTTGAGTACGTAATTGAGCCAGCGACCGAGTCAGAGGAAGGAACAGAACTCCGCATCTCTGATCTTCAAGACTCTTGGACTCAGGAGGAGTTGGAAGAGGTCTCCGGAGAGGTTCTCGATATCATCTCGGCACCTTACGAAACGAATCGGTCGTTAATGGACCAAGACGACGAACAAGTCGATCCTGGTTTCTCAGTATATTTTGCTCCACCAGGAGAAGGGTCACCCACGAAAAGCGCAGCACAGGAGATTTACGAGCGGTATGTTGCAAAGATAAGTATAGAGATCGAAGCTGACAAGCTAACCTACGAATGCGAATATCCCTATGGTTATGATGAAGATGAAGCAGAGGAACGAACGTACGAATTTACTCTCGACAGGAATCTAATAGGGGACCTACATGGTGAGATACGGTATTTTAACCGAAATTATCCCGGGGTTTTCCGGGGGATGGACAAAATCGACGGACGTTCTGCCCCAAAGTGGCTCAAAGAGAATGGGGGAATCCGAGTTATTGACAAAAATTTCCGCGTACCACCGTATGGAGACCAAGGGAACGACTGGCTAAATATTTCTGAGTCGCACGCACGTCGAGAGCGGGCATGGCGTTCGTCCTTTGCTGCCGCTCTTACCGCCGATGATGAGATATCTGACGATGAGGTCGAAGAGAGCCAGCTCAATTTACCTCGGAAGAACCAAGTTCTCGGAGCACTCCAGGTATCCAGCCACAGACCAGAACATACCAGTGTAGATCGTGGCAGTATCGACCATCTCGTTCCTGCGATGGACCGCCAAGGATTCGTTGAAAACGACGCGATGAATCAACTGGTGGATGTGGCTCGAGGGGGGTTGGAAATCATTGCCATCTTGGACAGGGAAGAGAAACTCCGAAGGGAGCAAGCGGAGGCCGAGGACGCTGGTTCGGAGCTCCAATCTGAAATCAAGGAGACGAAGGAGCAATTAGAGGAAGAAATTGATGAGATCGTCGACGAGCTAGATTCTACCACAGCGGACGAATCCGTCAGCGACGCTGACAATGGTACTACCTCCACCGGTGCCAGCGAGAATGGGGACAGCAGTCTCGGAGACTTCGTTGATACCGGGGACACCGATACAGGAAGTTCTACACAAAGTTCAGTTTCGGACGCTGGGGGAGTGTCTAGCGAGAAGGTCCGCGAGAAGCTCACCGAAGATATCAAACCAGAGATTGAGGAGTCCTACAGCGAATTAGAAGCAAGAGTCCAAGAGTACGAGGAGGCTCAAGAGAACCTACGAACCTCTGTCGAGTCGATGTACCTCATGAGCGCAGTAGCTGCGTTCATGACTCACGAGACAGGAGAACTACTTAGAGAGGCGGACAACATGATCGAGGCCTGGGAACAGGTTCCAGAGGAGGAACGTGACGAAGCGTTCGAGTCGAGATTAGAGACAACAAAAGAGGCAAAGGAGAAATTCAACAAGCAACTGGGTTACGCGAAGCGGTTCATGACTGGTCTTGATGAAGGGTTACAGAACGAGCTCTTCGTAAATGGCAAATTGGACGAAGTGATTCACCAGTTCGATCACTATACAGAGGAACGATATATCGAGATTGAAAGGAATGTCCCACAGCGCCTCAAGACTCCAGAATTGAATCCCAGCATCTACACGGGCGTAATTATGAATCTCTTCACTAATGCTGTTAAAGCCGTTCTAGATGTGCCAGCAAAGGACCCAGGAAGGATAATCCGATTCGACGCTGAAAATCGGGACGGCTGGCACATACTTCGTGTCTCCGACACAGGTGTGGGGATTCCAGAAGGAATGGAAGAGCGGATCTTCGACCCGCTTTTCTCGACAACCGATATCTCGGATGAGGGGCCACTCGGGAGTGGTGTCGGTCTCGGACTGTATGTGGTTAAGCGAGTCGTCGAACGCTCTGATGGACAAATCGAGGTTGTTGAGCCTCCGGAGGGGTTCGAAACCTGTTTCGAAGTTAGGTTCAAACGATGAGTCAATCCAGCCCAAAGTGCGTGATGGTATTCGAGGATAAGGAAGAAAATCTCTGGGACTTGGTCAATCCCCTCGAGGAGGACCTTGATCCAGACGAATTCTATGTCGAGAACTTCACGGGAGATAGGTCGGCAAATGAAGACGAGAGCGATGTCGATTTTGTAATGAGAATCTTGGAGGAAGAAGATTATCCAGTCCTCGTAGTTTTAGATGCAGAACTCAACCAATATATTGAAAGCACCGTAAGGAAGTCGGATGTGAAGGATGCTTGTCTTGAACTGGGTGTTCCTCTCTGTGTGTATCATCGTGACGAAGGTGAGTATTCAGACCCCGAGAACATCAAAGAATCAGAAGACCACTTGATCAAATTGGATCCCAAAGAAGGACACGAGCAGATGGCAGAAAGCTGTGCCATCTTAGCGAAGGGGTTCAACGAGATTCAAGAAAAACTCAAAGAGCGATTGGCCGATGCTGACCCTGAAGATCTCCTTGAGCCGCCATCGGAGTTTATGAAGGATATTACCGATGTGCCCGTAAGTGCGAAAGCGAATCTCGACAAATACTCTTGGGGACAGTCAGAGAGCGTTGCAATCCTGAAAGAAGGGGGAGATAAGCAAGACAGTATCCGCCGTAAATCCACTGTCCTCGGCTACTGGATCCACAACCAGCTTCTGGAATATCCTGGTGTCCTGCTGAATCCGGTTGCAGCAGCCTCATATCTGGGGGTAAATCACGAAGTCTTTGCTGAGGATGAAGAATACCATGAACCGCTGGAAGAAGCCCTCTATCAAGGGCCCTTCTCGGGACTTGATAATTGGTGGTGGAAAGCCGAAATTGATGGCCTACTAAACCGAAATACAACCCCTGAAGATGGTAGCGTCATTTCTGGCAGAGAGTTCCTCTCTCGAGAAGGATACGATATCGGACCAGTACAATGTTTAGAAGGGCACGATGGAGCAGGATATTATTGCATACTGACGGGAGAGCCAGTCTGTGAGGACGACTCAGTGAGTCCGGAAGCGTGGATACCGGCTGGTGCATCGATATCGAGGATCTCCGAAGGGGAGTATATGAAACTAAGCGGGTGGGACTGACGATATTATGTCTATTGCACAAGTTAATGGGGAAGATCTTGACAACCTCCAAACTGCTTTTTCAACATTTATTTACCAGATTCTATCTGAGACTGAGTCTCCCCAGAGATTCAGTTTCTCAGACAAGTTTAATCTTGAATTCGAAGATAACACTCATATCATATTTGAAACCGGAGATTCAGAATGTCTCTTCATTGGACCTCTTTCGTATCGGCCCGGCGACTCAAGCGAGTCTATAGAGATCTACATCCAATTCGGATTAACAGTGAGGGCAAAAGATCTCGAAGATCGTAGATGTTACGAGGTGGTCAAATCTGCGACAGAGGTTGTGTATCTGAGGATTAAGGAGAACGAAGAGGGTGAAGAATACCGTGAGAGGGCCCAGGGACTTCACTTCGATTTTGACATAACCCCAGATCACGAGCTGGACGGGGAATATGCCAACCATCCCGTCTTTCATGCCCAGTATAATCCGAATTGTGTAGACACCAGCGCAATTGACCGTTGGGACCCCGAAACTCACAACACTTCCTATCCAGATTATCCACGTATCCCCTGCGCTCCGTTCGATTTTGTGTCGGTAATCTACATGATTATGAACGATCACTTACCAAAGGAGGTTCGCAAGAACAAGGGATGGCCACAAAATGTTCTCCACGAGTATTTGCCTCGATTCCCGAGGGAACCGTTTGAACTCGCCCCGGCAGACAATCTTCGGATGACACCAGAGTGGTGGTATCTTTTCCCAAGTCGGAATGAGGATGGGTCCCCTAGATTAAGGCCAGACCACCACCGTCCTTTGTAGTGGATGATTTAGCACGCCCCGCGGGGCTGAGCGGAGCGGTGTCTATTTTTTCGCCAGTGCCCTTAGGCACACCTCCCTAAGGGGCCCTGCCCGCGAGGTGCAAACGCCCGTGCCGCCAGCTGTCGCTCGACGGTCGTAATCGCAAGGGACAGGGTGCGAATGAGGGCACCCATCCGGAGCTATCTCGGAGTGGTTTATAAAAGAACCGACCGCTGGCCAGTGATGCCTCTACCGAGTCTCAGACGAGGCGGCCGGTCCCCTTGCGGCCGAGGATCTCGGTCTCGACGGCGTTGTTCACCGCGACCTTCTCGTTCTTCCAGACGCGCTCGCCCTGCTCGTCGTGGTAGGCGACGTGCGCGAACGCGAACTTCCGGACGTCGATGCCGGGCGTGGCGTCGGCGGCCTCGAACCCGGCCCGCAGCACCTTGACCAGCTCGTGCCGGGAGAGGTTGCCGCTGGCGAGATCGAGCCGGAGCCCGTCGCGGTGGTGGTCCTGGAGCGTCGCGCCGTAGCGCTGGACCCACTTGCCGAACGGGGAGTCCTCGGGAACCTCCTGGTCGGCACTCGATAGGAGCGACCGGATGCCGCGCTGGATGCCGTCGAGGTCGCGTTCGAGGATGGCCATCAGCTCCTGCACCCGGTCCCGGACGATGCTGTCGGCGAAGGAGAGCTGCTGCATCGTCGACAGCAGCGACTCGTACTTCCGGAACGTCCGACTGACCGTACTCGTCGACGTGTCGGCGGCGTCGGCGAGCGCCGCCTGGTCCTCGAACTCGCCACCGTCGGCCAGCGCTCGCAACACACCCTGCTGGTGCTCGGTCGGTGGGTCCTCCAGCATCGCCTTCGTCGCGAGGTTGCGCTCCTGGTCGACGGCGAGGTCGATGGGATCACCGACGATGTCGACCGCCTGCCGGACCTCCTGCTCCATCGCGACGGGCGCGAAGTGGTCGTCGGGGACCCAGTGCTCGGCCTCGGGCCGGCGACTGAGCCCGGCCCACTGGATGGCGTTCACGAGGTACTCCTGCAGCTCGACTGCGAGATCGTCGATGGTCAGCCCACCGTCGGCGTGCTCGGTGAGGAAGGGGATGGACACGTCGTAGGGCGTGTACCCCCGTGACCACTGGACCTCCAGCTTCGGGTGGTCGGTCGGATGCCCGTCCGGGTCCCGCGCGTCCTCGCGAGCGTTCTTCATGAGGTAGCACTTCAGCAGCTTGCCGACGCCGTGCCCACTGTAGAGGTTCGAGAGCCCGGTCGGGTTGAGCGAGACGGCGGTCCGCTTGCCCGACACGTCCTCGTTGTCCCACTTCAGCTCTCCCTGGCCCTGCCGGCGGCTGGAGAAGACAGCGAGCCGCTCCAGCAGGCCCTCGGGGTTGACCAGGTGCTGATCGGCGACCTGCTTCAGCACGCGCACGTAGTACGCGAGCCCGGTGATTCGAGAGCGCTCGTGGACGTGATCGCGGGCGAACCAGTCCGGGCGGATGCCGAGCTGGCCGGCGAACCCCTGGATCACATCGAGGAGGTCCTCGCGATCGACGCTCGAGGATTTCACCTCGATGCGAACGCCCTCGGGACAGCCCCGGAGCGAGTCGATGGGCTCGTCGTCGTCGATGTTGATGCCTTCGAGCGCGGGGCGAATGATGAGCGTGACGCGCCGGTTCAGGTTCGGGTCCGACGCGTCGACGAGCGGCGCGGTGAACTCGATGTAGCTCTCCCCGCTGTCCTGCGGGCGCGTCTTGATGTTCCCCTGCCAGTACCCCGCGTTCTTGTGGTCGTACGCCTCCGGTTGGATGCCGTGGGCTTCCAGCGACGCCTCGCTCGCGAACACCCATTCGGTGTCGGCGGCTTCGAAGCTACAGACGAGGTCGGGCTCCCAGCGGTCGAGCAGGAGCCGATACGGGTAGAGGCCGTCCTCGCCGGGCTCGTCGGTCGTCGGCGTGAACAGCAGCTGCGCGTTCAGCTCGTGGACCTGGGGCTTCACCGTGTCGTGGATGGCCGTCGGCTCGGTGGCGCCGGGCTCGTCGCCCTCCCAGCGGCCCTCGGCGTCGCTTCGGTCCTCGCAGGTGTGCGTGCGCTGTCCGGTGACGGTCGAGAATAACTCGCGGCACCAGCGGCAGCCGCTGATGGCGTCGGAGTCCTCGTCGTCACGCTCTGCGTCGCTCGTGTCGGGCTCGGCGTCGCCGAAGACGGCCTCGGCCTGCGCGACCGGGTCGAGGTCGGCGTCGATGGCCTCCTCGATCTCGTCGTCGCCGACTGGTTCGCGGCGCTCGCGGGCCATCTACGCGGTCACCTCCAGCCGGCCGAAGTGCTCGCGCCGCGTCCAGGGCACGACCCGGGCGGCGCCGCGGCCGTAGGCCCAGACGGTCGCGCCGTGGAGGTGCTCGCGGGCGATGGTGCGGCGCCGGGCCATCTACGGGTCCCCTCCGTCAGTGGCGACCGGCGTGGCGTTCGAGACGGCACTCAGCTCGGCGACCGACCGCGTGATCGTCTCGCAGTCGGGGCACCGGTAGCCCGGCCCCTCCCGGCCCTCGACGACGCTGCCGCAGTCGTCGTGAACGAGGTCGGGGCCGGCGTCCGCTTCCGGCTCGGGGGCGGGCGCGGGCCGGGCTCGGACGGCGGGCTCGTCGCGCTCCTTCAGCGTCTTGTCGCGCTGGTTGAGCCAGGCCATGATCTGCTGGCGCGGGCCGCGCTCGATGCGGACCTCGACCGCTTGCCAGGCGTCCAACACCTCGCGTGAGCGGATGCCCTTGATGCGGGCGTGGACCGCGCGCTGCAGCGTCCGGTCGGTGTGGCCCGGCCCGCGTTCGACCAGCTCGCGGTCGAGCCAGCGGCCGGGGTCCTCGCCGATGTCGGCCGCGATGGGCTCGCGCCACGCCGGCGTCGCGTCGTCGTCGCCGGCGCTCTGGAACTCAGACGGCATCAACCCTCACCCCCGTCGACGACCTGCTCCTGGCTCCCGCCGTCGCTGTGCCAGAGCCCCCAGAGTCGCCGTCTGACCCGCTCCCGGACCCGGTCACGCTCGGCCTCAGTGAGGTCGTAGCAGGTCGGGCAGTAGTCGACGGTCCGCTCGCGGTACGGATGCCGCACCCAGGCCAGACAGGCCGCACACCGCCCAGGGCTGGACCGGCCGAACTCCGCGTCGCCGACCTTATCGACCGGCGGGAGGTCCGACGGCGGGTCGGCACCGTCACTCGACACCGTCGCTCACCTCCGCGTCCCGGAAGACGTGCGACCACGCCAGCTTCGTGTGCGTACACCGCCCGTCGACCTCGATCCAGCTCCCGCGCAGCTCGTCGACCAGCGACGCCGGGACGAGCTTCATGGCCAGGGGGTCGCGGTCGGGATACGGCACCGCAACCACGAACACGTAGACGCCGGCGGACTCCAGCAGCTCGGCGTGCTGCCCCTCGCGGAGGTAGAAGCGCCCGGTCTTCTCGGCCTGGCCTTGGACAGCGGCGACGCTCTTGATCTCGACGGGCGTGCCCTGCTCGACCAGCGCGATGCCGGCGAACGGGAGCCGCTCACTTGGCGCGAGGCACTGCTCGGCGATGGCATCGTGCCGGCTGTCTCGCTCGGGCGCGGCCCGAAGTTCCTCGACCCGCTGAATCACCGTCGCCTCGACGCGCTCGCCGAGGCGTTTCGACCGGGCGAGTCGACTGTCGGCCTCGGGCTGACGGCGGGACACGCTCATGCCCTACCTCCGGACTGCAGGATGGGCGCGACGTGGTACTCGGCCTCGGCGACGGGCCGCTGTTCGCCGTGGCGCTCGGCTTTCAGCGTCCAGCGCAGCCGGAAGTCCGTGTCCGCACCGAACTGGAACGAGACGACGGCGCCGTCTGGGATGGATCCGACGACATCGCGGACCAGATCGCCGGAGTAGACAGACTCGACCTCGGTCTCGGGCGTCCGGATGGCGTCCTCGGTCGCGACCGGCGCGTCGACGTTGTCGATATCGCTGTCACCGATGACGTGCAGCGTGCCGTCGGGCTCGCCGCGGACGTGGTACTGGTCGCTGGTACTCCCGAACCCGTCCACTGCACGGAAGGGAACGCGGGCGTGTCGGGCTGCAGCGACCAGCTGACGCCGGTCGACGGCGGCGCGGTAATCGTAGTCGCGTTCCAGCTCGGACGCCCGCAGCGTGCCCAGGTCGTCGTAGACGGCGACGGTGCGGTCGACCGGCCCCGCCCGAAGGTGTAGGGGCTGGCCGGGCTGGTCGACGGTGATCGAGACGGCCTCTTCCGCGTCGGGCTCGGCCAGCCGGGCGGTCTCGTGGAACGGCCGCAGCGCGACGATGCGCTCGGTCGGCTCGTCGCCGAAGTGCTGGAACTCCTCGAAAGCCTCGGCGAACAGCGTCGTCTCCAGCTGCATCGTTTTCGCGTCGTTGACGACCGAGGCGTGGATGCCGTCGCCGTCGACACGGAGCGGCGCCTCCGGGTGGACGATGTCGAGCGCGGCGAGCCAGTCCTGGAGGAGCCCTGGCGCGATGACGCCCTGGGTGACGATCTCCGAGGGTCCCTGTGCAGCGACCGGGTCTGGATACTCGGCGTCGCCGCCCCAGTGGGAGTTTCCGGTGAGGCTCACGCCAGCTCACCCCTGT
This sequence comes from Haloglomus litoreum, assembly GCF_029338515.1. Taxonomy (GTDB): domain Archaea; phylum Halobacteriota; class Halobacteria; order Halobacteriales; family Haloarculaceae; genus Haloglomus; species Haloglomus litoreum. The sequence goes on from NZ_CP119988.1 coordinate 3,271,485, forward strand.
CGAGGTCGTACTGCTCGTCGAGCAGCCGCGCCAGCACCTCGGCCTCGGCGCCAGCCACCGGGTCGCCCGCGCCACCGAAGGCACCGGGGAACGCTCGGGTACAAGCCCACTGGACCGCGCGGGGCCGATACCCCTCGCCGTCGTAGTGGGCCTCGTAATCCCGATACCACGTGCGAGAGACCGCGCGGTCCACGTAGAGCACGCGGATCAGGCCGCGGTCGCCGTCGAGCCCCCGGAACCGGCCGCGGACCATCAGCACGGCGTAGCCGACGTGCTCGGTCGCGTCCCGGTCGGCACGGTCGAAGCGAGCCGCCCGCCAGCTGGCGGGGAGGGTCCGGGGCTCGGTTGCGGCCCGGAAATCCGCATCGTCGGGGAAGTACGTCGCGAGGACGGCCCCATCTGGCGTGGCGTCGGTCGCCGCCATCAGGCATCACCCTCGTCGGCCGGCCGGTGAACCCGGTTCCCGTGGGTACCCCGTGACCGGAGGACGGTCTCACCCTCGTCGGGCCCGTCCTCGGGGAAGCAGTGCTGACACGGCGGATGGAAGGCGAGCAGGCCGCCGGTCGCGGGCTCGGCCCGCCAGTCGCTGTTGGTCCGGCTACAGGCCGGCTCGGGGCCGTCGTCGGGGCGCCGCTGCTGCTCGACGCTCATGGCCGACACCTCCCGTCTTCGCGAGCGGTGCAGCGGGGCGGCTGGTCGGGGTCGAAGCGCTCGCCACAGAACCAGCACACCGGGTCGGGGAGGGACCCGATGTCGAGTGAGCGCTGCGGCTCACTCATCGGAACGCACCCCCTGAAAAACGGCTTGAGAGGTAATGTACCTCTTTTTTACTGCAGTGGGTTGGGGCGGGTTGCCGAATTTCAGAAGCGCAGCACCGGTTTCCGATGCGATTGCCGCTGCTTGGGTGGGTTCAGTTGTCATCGTCAGCCTCCATCGAAAGGCGGCTAACCGATTCCGCCCGGCGTTCGTAGAACTCCTCGTCGGCACCGGCCACGTCGTAGTGCTTCCGGATGACCTCCGGGCTCGCGTTGACGCGTTTCGCGACGACCTCGACGGGCAGCCCGCGGTTGAGCTGCCAGGTGATCGACCCCGTCCGGATGCGGTGTGGCGAGAGCGTCGACGGGCAGTGGACGGCCTCCCCACGGGTGAACCAGTCACAGGACTGTCGGAGCTTCCCGTGTGGGCACTCGACGGCCCGGCAGGGCGTGGTGGCGTAGTACGACCACGAACGCAGGGTGTTCTTACTCGGGCGGCCCTGCGTCGTCGTGAGCAGCGGCCGACGCTTGTGGTCGTCGACCATCTCCGTCCGGTTGAGGGCGAGATACCGGGTGAGGGTGGTCGCAGTCTCGTCGGGGATGCCGACCAGCCGCTCGCCCCCGGCGCCGTTCTTGAGGGTGGTGCCGGTCTCCGGGCGGTGGACGAACCGGACCGTGCAGGCATCGGTGTCGATATCCCGGATATCCAGTCCGCGGATGGCGCCGACACGGGCGCCGATGAACCAGGCCAGCTCCAGCAGGACGTGATGGGTCGTCGCCCGCTCGAAGCCGTCGCGATAGCTGCGGATAATCGCCAGCGCACTGTCCGGCCTCGAGACGCTCGGAGTTGACCTCGTCGCTCTCGTCGATACTCGGCGGGTCGATCTTCTCGGACAGGCCATCCGCGACGAGTTCGACGCGCTCACAGTACGCGAGGAACTGCCGCAGCGTCGTGAGTTCGTTCGACAGCGTGACCGGACTGACGCCGGTCGCGCGCCGGTCGTGCTCGTAACTGTCGAGGTCCCAGCCCGAGAGGTCGCGAATCGACTCGATGCCCTCCTGGTCGTCGCACCACTCGACGAACAACTTGAGCCGGTACCAGTACCCCGAGACGGTCGCCTCGGCCTTGTCGACCCGGAGCTTGTCGAGCCAGCGGTCGACGGCCTGGCGGGGGTCGAGGTCGGGGGCACGGCTCACGAATCTCCCTCCAGCATGGCCTCCTCGGCCTCGACGACGCGCTGGAACGCGTCCGTGCTCCCGCCGTTGTCCGGGTGGGTCTCCTTCTTCCGGGCGCGTGCGGCCCCCTTCACGACGCTCTCGGGCGCATCTGGGGCGACGCCCAGCACCTCGTGCGGTGGCGGGCCGGTCGCGACCGGCTCGTCGCCGGGCAAGGCCTGGGTCTCGAACTCGGAGCCGACTGTGCCCACGCCGTATCGGTCGAGGGCGCGCTTCGCTTCGAGGTACTTCGCGATGGCGCGGGCGTTGTCCCGGAGGGTGGTCCACCGGTCACACGGGAACGCCCGGCCCTCCCCGTCGAGGTCGCAGTAGACCACGACGCCGGGGTCCTCGGGCTCGCGGTCCTGGTAGGGCCGATGCGGGTGCCGCTGGGTGTGTGGCGCGGCCGTCTCGACGCGCGGGTTGACCGCGTCCATCTGGTCGAGCTGTTCGAGGATGGAGTCGAACGCCTCCGTCTGGGAGACACGGAACCCGTGCGGGTACCGAGTGCGTTCGGCGGGTGGCGTGCGCTCAAATCCTGCCGGCCAATCGAGGTCGCTCATGTGTCCACCTCCAGTCCGTGCGCGGCCAGCAGGTCGGCCACCTGGTCGCCGAACGCCCGCCGGGCCAGCCCGACGACGACATCCACCTCGCCCTCGTCGGCCGTGGCGGCACACAGCTGGGTGAGCATGGCTGCCCGCAGGTGTGTCTGCAGGCCGACCCCGTCGGTGGCGCGCTCGACCGGATAGCGCAGCAGCCGGCTCTCGGGGTAGGCGTAGGTCTTCGTCGGCGGGCTGATCTTCTCTCCGTCCGGGAGGAACACGCAGTTGTAGACGGGCTCCTCCGGGGCGGCGTCGAACATGGCGGCGGTCCCGTCCGAGCGAGTCTGTGGGTGCTCGCCGGCGGGTTGGGTGGCGACGCTGACGACCTGGAGCGCCTGGCCACTCGCGAGATCGACCACGACATCGCCGGCGGTGAGGCTGGCGTCGGTCGGCTCGTAGCGCACGCCGCCGTCGGTCACGAGGTCGTCGGCGTCGGCATCCAGCAGCGCCTTCGCGGCCCCGTGCCGACAGTGGCCCGACTCGCCCTCGTCGTCTCGCTCGCGGGGCTCGGCGAACCCGTGTGAGCAGTCCTGGCAGGTCCACCGGTCGGCGGCGGGCTCGCCACCGAAGGCGACGCCGCCGGCGTTACAGCGGATGTTGGTGCTGTCACACCGGGGACAGCACGTCACCGTCCCGCCGTCGGTCACGAGATCGTCCTCACACGCGGCCGGTGGCCGCCCACCGGTGCCGGGAGCTGGGCCACGAGCCCCGGGCTCGCGAACGACCAGCGCCGCCGGGCCGAATCCGGTCCCGCAGGTCCCACAGTAACACGGTGCCGACGGGACGGCGGTGACGTTGTCCCCCCGCCGCAGCCGCGGGTTCGAATCGTCACAGGACGGGCAGGCGTACACCGTATCGTCGTCGGGGTGAGTCAGGCGGCCACGAGCGTCGCGGTGGCGCTGGAGTGCATCGGCCGGCGCCCGGTCGTTCGGGCCTGCGTCGCTGATGCCCAGCTCGTCACGGAGGTCCTCATCCTCGACGAGCGCCCGCTGGGCCGCGAGGATGTCGTCGGCGTGGGCCATCAGAGCCCACCTCCGGCGACGAGCACCCCGCCCAGGACGATGCCGAGCAGGCCGACGACCAGGTGCGAGAGCACGAAGAACTTCACGCCGGGACCGGTCCGAACGGCGCTCATCGCTCTGCCTCCACATCACCGACCAGCCCGTCGATGTGCTCGCGGAAGCACCGCTGCGAGCAGAACGCCCCGGGCCGGTAGTGATCGCTGTCGTCGACCTGCAGCTGCCAGAGCACGAGGTCGTTCGTCTCGTGATGGGCGTCGGGCGAGCACACGCTGTCGCCACACTGCCAGCAGGTCCACTCGTTGGGGCCGGGCACGGCCGACAGGAGCCGCCGGATGGCGTCGTCGTGGGTCTCGTCGGCGGACGTGACGTGGTCCAGGTGCTCGTGGGTCTCTGGCGAGACGCGGACGGTGCGCCCATCGTCGACCTCGCGCAGCTGGTCAAGCGCGGTTTCGAACCTCTCGATCTCCGTGTCGGTCAGCCCCGGCTCGATGCTGGTCAGCAGGCCGTCGAGCCGGCTGACCGGGTCGGTACGCTCGTCGCTGTCGCTCTCGGTGGGAATCATGTGGTAGTCACTCCGTCTGGATTCGGTAAGCTCGCGGTACCGCCTCGCAATCGTGCGGGGGTTTGAAGCCCCGTGGCGTCGTCTTCCCTCATGCTGAGGCCCCCACGGCGGCGCGGAGTGGAGTCCGCCCGCCGACCCCCTTTCTGAGGAGCCGACAGGATGCCGCCGAGCGAGGGCTGTCTCTGGCTTGTGGGTGCCGGGTACTTATTTGTTGGCACACAATTAGTTGTGCGCCGGCAATTAACGTATCAGCAACCTGACCACTTTTCGTACAGGAGTTTGAATGGCGAAGCATGGGACGGCCACCTGAGCACAGCGATAAGGAGATTCTACAACTCTTCATCGAGGCGGGGGAACCTGTGCTTTTCACCGTAGAAGTGGCCGAATCGCTGGATAAGACGCAGCAGAGCGCGTACAGCCGATTGGAGAAGCTGGAGGGGATGGGATACGTCGGCTCAAAAGCGACCAGCAAACACTCGTCTCGCGTCTGGTGGATCACGCATGCGGGCAGAATGTTCGCTACCGAGGACTGAGTGGCCGCCAGAGAACCACGTTGCTCGATAGCTTCAGGCGCTCTACTTCCCCAGCGTCTCGTAGCTGACGAAGATAGTAATAGGCATTCTGCTGACTCGTACCGAGTTCGTCGCCTACGTACTTGCTGGTCACTGGCCAGTCGGCGTCGTACATGAAATTCAGAACGCGCTCTCGGCTTAGGTCTGGATCGTCCCCGCCCCCCGGATTGGCTGCGGTCATGGTCGTGTCGTACATTGTGTGCGAACAAAGAACTTATGGTGAAAGCACCGAATGATTCTGGATAGGAACAGACGCCTCTCGCGGGTCGAGCCACCGAGAACGTGGCCGCCCCGCCCCGGTGCAACGGGTCGAGGCGAACGTTCCTACAACACGCATGAGTTCCTACACCGACACCGGACAAAAATCGTCCGGCCCGATGGGACCGCTCGAAAGCCACCACGTCGTCTGCCGCGACTGCGCGTTCGAGGAGATCTGCTCGACCAGCTGGGCAGCCGACTCGGTCGCCCGAACGCACCGCGGCGAGACCGACCACCGACTGGCGCTCGCGAGGGTCGAGTGATGTCCGACCAGGTCGTCCACCTGGAGGAGCTGTTCGGCGCGGAGGTACTGGTCTGGCGAAGCGGCCGCGCGACGGTCTGCCCGTGGGACGATACGACGGACCCGGAATCGCCGGCCGCTCGCGACCTCGCCGGTCTGCCGGCACCCCGGCCCGACCAGCCGCCTGTCGACGGGCACTACGTCGACCAGGAGCTGACGGACATCGTCGAAGCGATCCAGGCGGCGAACGTCCCGCTCGCGGTCCGGTTGCTGGTCGAGTCCAAGGCCGAGAACATCCGCGCCGAGCTGGACCCGACGAGCGTCCGGACGGAGGCCGAGTGATGCGAACCGAGTGGCTGTTCCCGGCCGACACGGTCCGGGGGCGGGCCGACCGAGCCCACGTCGACCTGCGGCAGCGAACACTCCGGGAGTACGCGGACGGAACGAACGACGATCCACTGCCTGCGACCGGGCCGTAGCCCCTCGCGCGCCCGCGCGTAGGGGTGGCTTTTTCACAACCCGTTCCAACGTCCTCGATAGTGACATCGCGAGGGGGAAACGACGGCCGCGACGAAGCACTGGAAGAGTCGCGTCGTGTGATGGACAAGCAGGTCGCCACCTTGGAGAGTATCGACGACAAAGCCATGCGGACGGTCCGAACGGCCATTATCGTCCTCGGGTTCGTGGCCTCGACTGCCGGGATTGCGGGCCCGAGCGAACTGGGTGGAATCCCGCTTACGACCCAGGTGTTTCTCTTCTTCGGCGTTGCATTCCTCCTTATCGCTGCGTTCGTCGGTATCGGCACATACACCGTGACTGAGTACCCTGTCGGTGTTCGCGACGACTTCCGCGACAGGGCGCTGCGGCGGAGTCGTGAGAAATGGGTTGAGAGTCTCCTCGGGAAATATGATGAGTGGACAGCCGAGCTTGAGGATGAAATTACGACCAACGGGGGATATTTGGAAGACGCACAGTTCGCACTACTCATCGGGATTTTCTGCCTCGTATTCGCTGCCGGGTTAGTGGTGCTGAAGCAGTCGTACGGGGTCGAGCCACTCCAGGCAACAGGGGCCGTGTTCCTGTCGGTGCTGACGGGACTCCTGCTATTCGCGCTTAAATCGAGGTGGTAATCTACACCCAGTAGTTTTACTGTCGCGGAGTAGTAGGAGCGATTGTGATGTCCGACAGCGATACCGACTCCGAGTCCGACGACACGATTCGTGTCCGCAAGGGCTCCGAGCGCGCCCGCCGGTTCTTCTCGTTCTTCGGGATCCGGTCGGCCCGGATGGAGCGCGAGCGCCAGGAGCGGTAATCGCTGACGAGCACCCGCATTATAGATGGCTGAACCAGCTCCTCCACGACCAAGCCACTGCTCTGAACACCCTCGCCGCACGCTCAGACCACCACCCACACCTTCCGGTTTGCCTCGATTCGCTCCACCACGTCCAGCCCACGAACCCGACAGGCCCGCCGCAGCAGATATTCGACCGTCCGCTCGTCGCTCCCCAGCTCGGCCGCGAGGTCGGCGGCATCGAGCCGGCGCTCGCCGCGGGCGAGTCGGTTGCCGATGGCGTGCCGAAGTTGCTTCTCCCGTCGCCGCTCGTGGTCGCCAGTGATGGCTGCCATACCTGGCCGGATGCAAACGAGGGTAAAAGGCGTCCTTCGCGCGCTTCCGGGTTTCCGGGTTTACTCGGCCGCGGGCTCGGCCTCGGGCGAGTCGATCTCGACGACGTGATACCGACGAGCAGGCCCTTCGCCGGTCGCGGTCGCCAGGTTGTAGCTCTGGAGCTTCCCGAGGTAGTCCCGGACCGTCCGCTTCGTCTTCGGCGACGACACCCGCTGGGTATATTCCTCGTACACCGCTTTCGGAGCCGCTCCGCCGTCGGCGTTCGCGAGCACCGCGTAGACGGCCCGCTGGTGGTCGTTCAGCCGTTCGAGGTCGGCCTGTCGCTGCTCGCGAGCCGCCTCGGGGATGGCCGGGGTGATATGACTCCCGTCGATCACGCCCGCTTCATCGTCCATCGCCCGCCGGGCGGCCCGTCGGAGGATGCTGATGGCCCGGCGGGCGTCCCCGGCCGCGGCGTCGGCGATGCGTTCGAGCTGCGGTCGCTCGACCGCGCCGGGTTCGAGCGCGCCGCGGGCTCGCCGGTCGAGGATGGAGACGAGCGTGTCGAGGCTGTAGCTGTCGCAGTGGACATGGACGCCCGAGCGGAACCGTGACCGCAGGCGCTCGTCGAACAGGCCCGAGAGCGACTGCTCGTCGTTGGTCACCAGGACGAGCGTCAGCTTCGGGATGGAGTAGAGTTCGCCGAGGAGCCCGGGGTCGCCCAGCTGGTCGGCTTCGTCGAGCACCGCGAGGTAGGGGGCGTCGACATCGCGGAGTCGCGAGAGCATCGTGTCACGGGCTGTGGTCCGATGGATGTCGTGGGTGGGCGCGACCGGGTCGAGGAGTTCGAGGAGCACGCGAAACGGCTTGCTGGCGGCCCAGCAGTCGACATGTTTCGTGTGGATGTCGAGCCGCTCCTCCTCGATCTGCTGGAGCGAGTAGCGCGCGAGACAGGTCTTCCCGGCGCCGGATGGCCCGGTGATGAGCGCGTCTTCGGGCCGCCCGCCGTCGGCGACGGGCTGGAGGGCGGTCTGCAGGAGATTCTTCTCCGGGTTGCGGTGGACGATCTCCCGCGGGACCCAATCCGCCTGGAGGACACGGGCGTTGGTAATCATATCGTGTCCTGTCCCCCGCGGGGGTCATAACCGGAAGGGTCAGACTTCCGGGTTTCCGGGTTCGCCGTGGCTGTCGCTCAGCGGTGTGGAAAGAATGGAGAAGTCGGTGGTTAGCTGCTCTAGGCGTCCGGACCGGTCCACTTGCCGAGCGTGGCCGTGTCGCCACCGTTCGAGGAGGACCACGTCACGCGGATAGTCGCCCCATTCAGCTGTAGGCTATCGATTTCCTTGCTCCCCGTAGGTTCATCAGCACTGTCGACGTTCACCGACTGGTCGCTGTCACCGTCGAGGTCATTAGCATTGTCTGCCGCACTAGCCTGTTGGAAGTCATCACCGGCAAGCGTTGCCGCACTACCTGCCGAAACATCGCCAGAGCCCGCTTCTTCCTCCCAGGTATCAGAGTCTGGGCGTATCTTTGCATCGTACGGAACTCCAGTTTGTGGGTTGCTGTCTGTACCGATTGCCCCAGTACTAGCGAAGCTAATCTGTGAAGCAGCAATCTTGTCCCCACCATCGTGCGTGATAGTAAGGGAATCGGCAGTACCCGGAGCGTTATCAGTCAGGTCGAACGTGAAGCTCGCCTGCGGGCTCGTGTCACTGACCTGGTCACCGAGACCGAGCACGAACGTGCCGATGACGGCAGCCAGGATGACGGTTATCGCGACCATCAGGATGACCCCGATGACCGGCGACACCGCGTCGTCGTCGCCGAGTAGGTTTGTGAATTCCATTTTCTTGATAAATTTTTTTCGCTGATTACGCGTCCGGGCCAGTCCACTTGCCGAGCGTGGCCGTGTCGCCACCGTTCGAGGAGGCCCAGGTGACCCGAACAGTGGCCTCGTTCAGGTCAACGTTGTTTACAGTCGATCCTCCAGTTTCAGAGTTTGCGATAACCGAGTAGGTACTACCTCCTTCGGCCTGTATCGTGATGCTACTGCCGGCAGATACCTCACTGGGTCCATCGTTGTCGTCAGTATTGTCGTTCTGCATATCTGCGATGGCCTGCCAGCTGCTTCCATCCTGGAGCGAACCGCCCTGGATGAAGACATCCGATGGGGTGCTCGCATCAAGATCATCGACAGCGCCAGTGGCTTTGATACTGAGCTGCGACGCGGAAATCTTGTCACCACCATCGTGAGTAACCGTTAGGCGGTCTTGCGGCGTCCCACCATTCTCACGATCGTCAAAGTCGAACGTGAAGCTCGCCTGCGGGCTCGTGTTCGAGACCTGGTCCCCGAGACCGAGCACGAACGTGCCGATAACGGCGGCCAGGATGACGGTTATCGCGACCATCAGGATGACCCCGATGACCGGCGAGACCGCGTCTTCGTCGGCGAACAGGTTACCGAATTCCATCGTTAGTTAGCCTCCGGTCCAGTCCACTTTCCGAGCGTAGCCGTGTCGCCACCGTTCGAGGATTCCCAGACAACGCGGACCGTATCACTGTTGTCTGCATCAACCGTGGCGGTATCACCGGCAGTTACGTCGTTTGACCATCCCGATGGGCTCTCGATAGTGTCGGTTCCATCAGTGACGGAGAGCTGCGAGACAGCAATCCCGTCACCACCATCATGCGTGATGCTCAGTTCACCACTGTCGGAGTTGTCACCATTATTTGCCAGTTCGCTTGTGTCAGTGACTGATACACTGCCGTCGAAGTCGAACGTGAAGCTCGCGGTCGGACTCGTGTTCGAGACCTGGTCCCCGAGACCGAGCACGAACGTGCCGATAACGGCGGCCAGGATGACGGTTATCGCGACCATCAGGATGACCCCGATGACCGGCGACACCGCGTCGTCGTCGCCAAGTAGGTTGTTGAGTTTCATTGTCGTTGTCTCGCGCCCAGGGGCGTCGTGTGTAAGCCACGCTTACGGCCGACGGGATCGAGCCCGACGCCGACCGTCCAGCCCGGCTCACGGCCCGGGTCGCGTAATCTTCCGGACCGACTCTCCACATATAAATGCACGTGCCGTTCGGCCGCGGATACAGGAGTTTAATGCGTCATTACGGCCCGAATTCGAGCGTCTGAGGCTACCGAGACCCAACCCGTATCCACACGGATATTCATACGAATCCCGGACAAACAACCGTGAGAGGCCATCTCCAGGCCGACGAACCGACCCACATCCACCAACGCCCCGGAATCTACCCGCGTAATGGCCCATTAACGGCGATTCCCACCGCGGATGGCGTGCCCAGGATTGACAGCCCCTGATAAAGCTGCTGGCCAGTTAGAACGTCGCTAATAAAGGTCACCACCATCCAGGGGTGTGGCGCGCACCCCGGCTATATCCGGTCTGGCCGCTCAGGAACTGAAAGCGCGGGCGGGGGACCAACCCGGGCAGAGTGGCCCCCCACTCACATACCCTCCCCACGAGTGCCGGGCTCATGCAGCACGTGGTGGGCACCACCGCCTACGCCGGCCACGCCTAAAAACAGCCCCACCGTTTTCCCACCCCGAAACCACCCTACCGCGGCAGGAACCCGTCCAGCACGGGTGGCGCCCCTAGCAACTCGGCCGCCCGGATATCCAGCCGGATGTTGGTCCCGGCATCGACCCGGACCTCATCATCCTGCGGGGCGACCGACCGGAGCAGCCGGGCGATAGCCTCACGGCGGCCGTCGTGGTGCATCGCGAGCTGCAGTGGCATCCCGCCTCCGGGGAGCGCCGTCCCGCGCTGCCGGACCGCGACCCGGGCGGCAGCCAACCGCACCGGCCGCGGCGCGTCGAGCAGCAGCCACGGCGGGAGCGACGGCCCCTCGGTCGCGCTCGTCGGCGCCCCCAGGACCGCCAACAGCCGCCCGAGCACCGAGCCATCCCGCTTGGGGACCCACTCGGTCCCGCTGATATCGTCGTCGACGTGTCGACGACCCCACTCCAGGCCGAGCACCGAGCCGATGTGCTCGATGTCGGGCTCGGTCCCGTCGGCGACCGACCACGCGGGGAGCCACCCCTGCCGCGGGAGCGACCCGCCGACCACGATCCAGACGATGAGCGCCGACAGCGCCCGCAGTGTCGACTCACCCCAGTCGAGATGCAGCCAGCCGTTGGCCGTCAGCGTGTCCAGAGCCCGCACCGCATCCGGTCGCCCGTCGCCGTCGACCCAGGCGCGAATCCGCCCTCGCGGGAGGTCCAGCGCCGTCGCGACGGCGCCCGAGCCCTGGTTCGGATGGCTGGCGGAGTACTCGCGAACGCGCTGGTAGTTCTCGACGAGCGTTGCGGCGTCAACCGTCTCGCTGCTGGTCCCGTAGGTGTCGATGAACCGCTCGCGGACGGCGCCGACGTCGGTCGGGTCGGCGACGCGACGCAGTTCGCCAGCAGGCATTGGCGTGCCCATCTCCGGACGGGCGTATCAATCCCCGCGTTCCAGTGAGCGAGTATCCTGTGAACCCGCTCACTCATCGGCCGATTCGGGGGTGAACCCGCCTCAATCACCGCGCCCACCCCAGCGTTTGTGCCGGTCTACACCAGACAAGACGCTCATGGTTCGCGTGGACGATGGCGGCGACGTGACGAAGTGCTGGCTCGACCAGGAGGAACTCTCCCGGCTGGAACGGGTGGCCGGTCGCGACGACTGGATGCGCGAGGTGGCCATCCAGTTGATGGGCCGGTGCGGCCTGCGCGCTCACGAAGTGCCGTACCCGGCCGACGAGCATCTCCGCTGGAGCGAGGAGGGCGAGTGTTGGCTGTTCGAGGTCCGGGGCAAGAACACGAGCGGCGGCGACCGGAAGCTCCGCGACGCCTGGATGCCTGACCGCGTCGCCGAGGACCTGAACAAGTACACGCGAGAGCGCGACCTCGGCCGGGGCGACCCGTGGGTCCCGCGCTCGACGCCGACGGTGCGGCGCTGGGTCGACACCGCGACGGACGACATCGCCGACCAGTTGGGCGACGACCGCTGGCGGTCGGTGACCAGCCACGATCTCCGCCGCAGCTGGGCGACCCACCACCTCGTCGAGGAGGGCCGAGACGTACGGACCATGATGTCCATCGGTGGCTGGAGTGACTACTCGGCCATCGAGCCGTATCTGAAAGAAGCGACCGAGGCACGCATTGGCGAGGTGATGGGAGGCCCAGAAGCCCTATAGGCGGATTGACAAAAACTTAACACAGAGGAGGCTCATTACTTTTTAACAAGACTGCACTCAGGAGCCATTATGTCTACTATTAATGACTTGTCTGAACAGGAACGGTGGATATTGAGGCTCCTTTACGCTCCGCAGAACAAGAGCGACGGCGATATTACCATTGAGGGTCGGACCAGATTGGTCAAGGGCCTATTCTTGATAGAGAGAATGTTTGCTGACAGATTCTCTGATTTTCGAGGTACTGGCTTTGATTTTGAGCCCTACAAGTACGGTCCATTTGACCAAGACGTGTACGATAGCTTGGAGAGCCTGGAGGAGAGGGGGCTTGTCAAAGAAGTCCCCACTCATCCAGAGAATGGAGATCGAATAGAACTCACATCCCAGGGGAAGCGAACTGGGGAGGAAGTATTCATGAATCTACGCCCGGAGCAAAAGAGCCATTTATCCTGGATTAAGGGAAAGCACGTGCAACAGCCGGTGGCTCAGTTGCTGAGCTTTGTCTATAACAAATACCCAGATATGGCAGAGAATACCGAATATAAAGGTTTCTGAGATAATGGTCGGTATCCCTGAAGTGATGGTGGGGGTGGGTAGTATTTACATCACTGCTGCGGCATTTCTCTGGCGAGAAACCCGGAATCTACGGAAGGAATATGGAGAAGACTATGACGATATGATGACCTATCGTGCAAGCCAGTTCAGGTCTGAACTGCACGATATTGTCACTGATGTACTTCAAGACGTTAACATGGCGGAGTATCAGGGCACCGATGAAGATGATCTGGAAGTTATGGATGCAATGGAATCCATAGATCGCACACAACTGACTGAAGTAGAGGAAGCGCTTCGCGAGTATGACCGGCCTCCAGAGTTAGTATCCACGACACAGGACGAGTACGGAACTACCACAAACAACCTTCTCTTTGCAGGAGGTTCAGCACTGATAATGGCCGTTGGATCCGTCCTTGCGAACGGTAATAGCGAACAAGGAATCCAGATTATCTTAGGGGCCTTTCTAGTAGTAGGCACAATAACGGCGGTCAATAGCTTTAGGGCTGCTAGAAGTGCCGAGAAGGAAGTAAACGAAGCCGTCAGAGACTATACTGAAGATTACTGATATTACGGCGCTTCGACCAGCACATCCTCACCGTCGCTCATCCGCATGAGATACAGCGACTCCTGGAGTTCGGCATCGAGCCACTCCCGGATCCCGGGCGGGAGCGTCACCGCGACCGAGTCCCCGCACTCACCCAGCGTCCGCTCGTAGTCGACCGCGTCCGAATCGTAGTCGCCCAGGTGAAGCGTTGCCCCCCGCTCGGCGTACTTCCCGGCGCCACGGTCGATTCCGACTGCCTCGCCCACCGAGAGCCCGGCGTCGGCCACCCACCCAGGGTCCAGCGTCACCCCGTGCCGACGTGTCCCGAGACACATCAGCGAGCGAATAGAACAGTTCTGCGCTGACATACGATAACCGGAGAGGTCAATCGTAACAAATCCTGCGTCCAGAGCGACCGCAGACCGGCGGTTGTTGCACAGTATCTGCACAGTATCCGCACGCCATCCGCGCAGTATAATCCGACGGTTGACACGTTATCTGGCCGTGGGTGAGCGGAAGTCCGTCGGTCGCCCCGGCGGGCGGAGCGCAACCCATGAGCGCAACACCAGAGAGCGAGCGTAAGCCGCTCTCGACCTCCTTTTCGCAGGAGGCACGACCCAGTGGTATCGACAGCGTGGCGACGCGCGCTGACATCACCTCGAACCTCCAGCTCGGCGACCTGGCAACCGTCGACGAGGAGCTGTTCGAGGTCTTCGACCTGGAGGGCCGCCGATGAGGCGGCTGGCCCACAGCGGCTTCGTCGCCCTGATCGCCATCCTGCTCGCGACCTCGATGGTCGCCCCGGTCGCGATGGCCGATCACGACGAGCGCGAGAACGGTCCACCGCCTATCGACACGACGAGCGACGAGAGTCCGCGCGTCTGGGTCGAGGAGACCGACGTGACCATCGCCGAGCACCGGATGGGCGAGCACGGCACGGACCCGCTCGCCTACGAGGCTGACGACGGGAGCAACACGGAGCTCCCGGCAGAAGTGAACGCCTCAGACGCCGACGCACCCATCGAGGTGTCGCCGGCGTACATCGACGACCCGGACCTCTACGGCCCCGTCACCGACGACGAGGGTAACGTCGAGGACCAGTCGTTCGTCGCTGAGGAGGGTGACTGGGCCATCAGCGGGAGCGCCTCCGCGAAGGGCAGCGCCACGGAGTGGTCCGACGCACCGAACTTCCGCGCGGCGCCGACCCAGCTCGCCACCGACGGCAGCATGACCGCCGGCGACACGGTGCTGTTCAACTACTCGGACAACGTCACCCTGGACAACGCCCGGAAGCGGGTGCTCACCGTGGCTGGTGAGGTCAACACCCTCGACAGTGGCGCGCACGTCCGCTTCGAGATCGTCGACAAGGACGGCGACTTCACCTACTCGAACATCTCCACCAGCGCCGCTGACGCGAACGAGGAGACGTTCGCGAACGAGACCGGCGCCTTCTACGCGAGTACCCGCGTCGACACGCTGGTCTCGGCGAACGGCGTCCAGGGCTCCGGCGACGGGACGATGGACGAGATCAACGCCGTCCGGCTGAACATCTCGGAGGCGGACGCTGACCTCGCCATCACCGGGATGGACATCTCCTCGAAGGAGACGAAGAGCTTCGCGACGGTCGCATACCAGGACGACTCGGACGACCGGTACGAGACCGAGACGCGAACGAACGTCGACGGCGGTGCCGTCCGCCTTCGCTCGCTCGACGGGCTCGCGGACCACTGGGGCGACGCCCACGTCCACGACCTCGTCGTCGGCGCCGGCGACGCGACGGTCAACTACGGCCTGAGCATGGCCGACGGGTCGAACGTCACCATGACCGACGCCGAGGACTACGCCAGCTACTCCGACCGGCTGGAGGGCCAGCCGCTCGCGGTCTGGGACATCCCGGCGCCGGTCGACGTGACTCACGGCACGCTCGACCTCGTGGCCGAGCAGCGCCAGCCCGGCAGTCAGTACATCAGCGTCGACTACGCCACCGGCTACGCCGGCAACTACTCCGAGGCCACCACCACCGACGCGACGAGCCAGTTCAGCGGCGCCATCGGCGACCGCGTCGAGCTGGCGACGGACATCTCGGCGTCCAGCGACCACGACGCCGCAGTCGGGATGGAGATCGTCTACACGAGCTCCGAGGCCGACGCGGTGTACCAGTCCGCCCCCGCGATGGGCGGCCCGACCGGGAAGTCCGGCGGGTTCTTCAGCACTATCTGGGGCAAGGTCGCCGGACTCGGTGGCGCGCTCGTGACCGCGCTCGGTCTCGGGAAGATCTTCGGCGGAGGGAGCTGAAGATGAGCGCGTCCGGTGCGGGTGGCCCCCGAGTCCGGCGGCTGTTCGACCGGGCGAAGAACGCCGGCTCCATCGGCGGCGTCATCTTCCAGGGCCTGAGCGCGGTGCTGCTGGCCATCGGCACTGTACTCGCGAGCGGCGTGTTCACGCTGGCGGATATCTTCATCAAGCCGGCGCAGTCGTTCGCAACCGAGTCGGCTGGCCTGGTCGAGTCGTTCCTCGGCTCGTTCGGCATCGTCATCGACTTCGGCGCCATCGCGAGCGCTCGGTCCATCGGCCCAGGCGGGCTCTTCGCGAGCCCGTTGTCGCTCCCCATCGCGTTCGCCATCATCGGGCTGTCCGCCTACGTGATCATCGCCATCACCAGCGAGGAGGAGACGACGAACTTCTTCCCGCTGATCGGGAGCGGCTTCAACCTCCCGACGCCGGGCTTCACCGACGCCGAAGAAGAGGAGGAGGGCTGACGATGCCGGGCCGAACCACTCACGGCGAGGTGCGGCCGGGGGTGGTCCGGCGTGGTTAGCCTCAGCGACTTCCTCACGACCGGCCCGGACGGCTTCACGACGCCAGACTTCGGCCGCCTTACCCAGGTCGGCATCGGCGCGACGTTCGGGGCGCTGTTCACCGGCCTGACGAGCCTCGTGTTCGGCGTCTTCGACATCCCGATTGCGCTGCTGGGCGGCCTCGGCGATTTCCTCACGAGCGTCGTCGCGGTCGTCGTCGGACTGCCGGGTGTCCTCGTCAGGGAGGGCTTCCTCGCGACGTGGATGTTCGTCTACGAGGCAGGCCCGGCTGGCCTCCCCGTCGCGCTGGGAATCGGGCTGACGGCCGTCTTCGTCTTCAGGTGGGTGGTCAGCCGTGCCTGAGGACGATGGCGGCATCCCGCTCTTCCCGACCGGCGGCGGAACGGCAGCCCGGAGCGCCCAGTTCGCGAGCGAGACGGCGGACTTCCTCCGGCGATTCGCGAGCAACCCGGCGGCGCTGGTCATCAGCGTCGTCTCGGGGTTCGTCGTGAGCGTCGTGCTGGGGTTCTTCGAGTTCCTGATCGGCGCCGTGCTGTACCCGTTCGACCTGCTGGTCGGCGGTCTCAACTGGCTGCAGCGCCAGCTCGTGCTCGCGTTCGCGTTCGTCGGGTTCGACATCCTCGGCACACTGCGTGGGGTCCAGGAGTCGCTGGCCGTCGCCGTTGAGGCAGCCGGCCCGGCCGGTCCAGTCGTCGCTGCGGGCGCCGTCGGACTGGCGCTGTTCGTTCTGTATCGAGTCACCGTGGCCGGGCTGGAGTTCATCCCGGGCGGCAGCAGCATCATGGCACTTCTCGGACGATGACACTGACAACACAAGCACGAGAGGCCTTCGCTCACCCACTCACGCAGCTCTCGGCGCTGGTGAGTCTGCTGGGCGCGTGGGGATTCGGCTGGTTCGAGCCGGCCTGGACGTTCATCTCGGCGACCTCCAGCTACTGGTTCCCGGCCATCGCGGTCTCGGCGGGCGAGATCCTCCCCCGACTCGGCTACGGCGAAATCGCCGGGCCACTGCTGCTCGGGGCGGCCATCGCGTTCGTCACCGTCCAGCTGGACCGGCTGAAGGACCGTGCGGTATCCTGGTACAACAACCGATGAGACACATCACACACACTCAGACGGAGGAATCGCCGGCCGCGCTGAGCGGCCGAACTACCGGAGGTGGCGCCTGATGGCGGAGCTGTTCGGCTTCCAGGTGCCCGGAGCGGTGACGCTGTTCATCATCGTCTTCGGTGGGTCGTTCCTGCTGCTGGCGGGCCGCTACATCGCGGCGTACCTGAACGCGCCGGAGTCGAGCGACGACCGGTTCGAGTGGGCGACCAACCGGACGGCCCGGTGGCTGGGGATGATCTTCGGCGGCCTGCTGGCGACGGCGGCCGTGGCGATCACCCAGGGCGTGGACATCGTCGCGATGGGCACGCAGTTCATCGGGATGCACCCGTTCGTCGTCTCGAACCTCGCCGGCATCGGCCTCGGCGCCGGCGTGCTCTCGGGGAACATCCAGCTGACGACCGACCAGTACGTCGGTCTCGCGCTGATGGCCGTCTTCGGCACGTACCTTCTCTCGGAGGTGTACGGCGTTGACGGGTGAGTACGGCAGCCTCACGGAGTACATCAGTGCCTACCAGCGGTACAGCGGTGGGCCACCGATTCCAGACGAAGCGGCTGAACGTCGTGGCGAGACCCGCAAGACGAAGGCGTACATCCCCGTGGCGCTGGCGGCGCTGGTGCTGGCTGCGATTCCACCAGCACTCCTGGTCGGTCCGACGGCGAGTCTGTCGAACCCTGGCCTCACGGTGCCGTACATGGCCTGTACGCTGGGTATCGCCTGGATGCTGATGGATATGCTGGGCGGCGCGGTCCTCGACTGGTACGAGGACGTGCCCCGACGCGGGCTCGACCGCGTCGACGCCGAGTACGGTCTCGCGGAGGTGAGCACCGATGCCGTTTGACCAGCTCCCAGCGGTCGTCGACGGCGCACGCTACGGTGTCGCACTGGTCACGACGGGCGTGCTGCTGCTGTACACCTACCGGCGTGTCGTCGCCGGCAGCGACGAGGACCCGAGCATCGCGCTCTCCTACGGGGGTCGACAGGGCTACGTCTCGTTCCTCGTGACGGGCGTGGCGGCCGCGGCGTTCGTCGCCGGCGGCTGGATACTGTCGCTCTCGCCGGAGATCATGGAGCAGCCAGCGCTGGCGCTAATCCCGCTCGCGCTGGTCGTCGGCATCGGCATCGTGGAGGTGCGTGAGTCGTGATTCACGGCTCGTTCGACGAGCGTGAGACGCGGTCAGCGGTCGAGCAGGATGCAGCCGAGCGGACGCTGGACCGCGACTGGACGCTGCTGGAGGCGCTGATGGAGACGAAGCAGCTCGGTCTCCTCGTGTTCATGCTCGTTCTCATCGGGGTGCTGGTGTACGCCGGCGCACGAATGGCGGCGACGGGCGACCCGCTGGTCGGCGTCGGGCTCGCCGGCGCGAGCCTCGTCGGAGGCGGGCTGCTTCTGGACTCGGTGCTCTGTGTCCAGACGCCCGCGCACGTCCACGAGTGTCGCAAGTGCCGCCGAGAGACGGACCGCTGGCGTGGACCCACCCGAGACGACCAGTGGGTCACCTCGCTCGTCGGGCAGCCCTCAGCGGCCGACAGGACGCCCTCGGCGACACGCTACGAACGGGAAGCCGAACCGCGGGCCTGGGCTGGCGAGGCGGAACCCGCAGTCCGGAAGCTATCCAAGCCGCGGTCGGTCGCCGCTGACCCACCATCGAGCGTCGATGGCGGTCAACCGCGCCCGTCCTCGGGAGGTGCTGGCGACTGATGGCGACCTTCGTCAAGGTCGATATGCGCGCCGTCGCCGTTCTCCTCATCGGCGGCGCCGTGCTGGCGGCGGTCGTCGTCGCCCCGGACGCCGTGACCGGTCTCGTCAACGACATCCTCGGCGCCATCCCGGAGGGGATCTGAACGTGCGGGCACGCGTCGCTGCGGCGCTGGCCGCCCTCGCGCTCGTGGCGTCGGTCGTTCCGGCGGTCGCCGTCGCTGTCCCGCAGCAGGACGGCACGCCGACCACGACACCGACGCCAGCGACAGGTACCCCAACCCCGGGCGCGAACCAGTCGAGCACGCCTGCGGCCTGGATGTCGGCGTCGCTCGATCAGTCGCCGACGCCAACAGCGACGCCGACCCCGACGGCAACCCCCACCACGACGGCGACGGCGACCGCAACGCCGGCGCCGGCCCAGTCCAGCTCCGGCAGCGCTGCGGCGGAGCCCGACGGCCCGACCATCGAGGAGCTCTCCCGCGGCGGCCAGCCGGTCGCGGCGGACGCACAGAGCCTGCGCCTCGCCGAGGACCGCTTCTGGTGGCTCATCGCGTGGCCGGCCGGATCGAGCGGCGCCCCGGACAACTCGAACTGGAAGTACGTCGGCGCGCAGGGGATGCAGACGGTCAAGAAGAACGAGGTCTACCTCCGGACGTTCGCGCTGGATTCGGGCGAGACGGACCTGAAGATCGCCTACTGGGAGCCGAAGACGCGCACGGTCCAGCGAGGCAACTCGACCGATACCGTCCGCTATGCGGCCAACGTGAGCGTTCACACGCAGACGCTGGACTACCAGCGCGGCCGGCCGACCATCGAGGTCCCGCTCCAGCGCCACGAGAACCCGGTTCGCGTGACGATGTGGCTGGCCGACAACCCGGAGACGCGGTGGGTCTTCGGCCACCACTCGGTCGCGACCACCCAGTCGGCGGGCATCGACTCGGAGGGCGACTACCTCCAGTCTGTCATCTTCGACTTCGGCTGGTTGCTCCTGGTCGGCCTCATCACCGGCGGGTGGTCCATCCGGAAGGCGATGGCCATCGCCGGCGTGGGACCGCAGTGGGGCTACTTCCCGTGGGTCCTGGGCTGGTCGCTCACGACCGGCATCGCGCTGTTCATCGACTACAGCGGCATCGCGAACTTCGTCGTCGCGAATCCGTGGGCGATATCGCTGTGGGTGCTCGTGCTGGCGTGGCTGATCATGCTGGAGACCTTCCAGCAGAACGTCGACAAGGTCCGCTTCGTCCAGCCGAAGGTCGAGGACGCCAAGTCGCCGCGGGGCGAGTCGGTCGTCGGCCGCATCGGCGAGTCCGAGACGACGAAGCGGGTCGTCAAGCTCCCGGACGGCGGCCACGCGGTCGTCGGCAAGGGGCCGCTGCGGTTCCTCTCTCGGCTGTTCGGACAGCCGGCGACGTTCTACAACTACGACGAGCGGGCGGCGATGGTCGAGGTCGACGAAGGCTCCGTCGACGAGAAGATCTACATCGACCCCGACGCCGAGGAGGTCCTCGACATCGAGCCGGAGGGCTTCACCTTCGCGTGGAAGCGGGCGGTCCCGAAGACGACCGACGAGGGCGAGACGGTCCTCGACGAGGATGGCGAGCCGGTCACGGAGTCGGCCTGGAACGTCGACCGCATCCTCGTCAGCTGTGCCGGCGCCGCGGCGGTCGGTGCGCTGGCGGGACTCGCACTGAGCCCGCTCGTCGGCGTCGGCGCGCTCGCGACGGCGCTGCTCGTCGGGATGCTCGGGCCGAAACACGACGCCTACGCACGAGCGGACTTCGCGCCGGCGCATCTCGATAGCGTCCACGCGTCGATGGTCGCCATGCGGCAGGGGACCGAGGACGCGAAGACGTTCGAGGAGATGGAGCAGAAGCTCGGCGAGGCCAGCGTCCAGCCCATCAAGCAGGCGATGAGCCTGATGCGGGGCTACTCGGCCGGCGTCAACGGCGAGATGCACGAGGTCTACGAGGAGTTCCAGGACACCGACCCGAACACGAGTGACGAGGAGGTGCCGGCCGATGACTGAGAGTCGTCGCCCAGCGCTACGGAAGCTCGCCGCTGACCAGCGGACGCTCGTCGAGGACCTCCACGCCGGGTTCGAGACCCGCGAGGATGTGCTCCTCTGGCTCCAGCGCGTGGCTGTGCGGTCGCTGGGATACATCCCGGACGAGTGGTTCCAGGCAGTCGCGCTGCGCCCAGATGTCCTAGACGATCTCGTCGGCGACAGTGACATCGAACAGTTCCGCCGCGGCCAGCTCGGCGACGTGGTGCTGCACCGCGCGTTCCGGACCGCGTTCCATCGCGTTCGCGAGCGCGTCCACGAGTACACGGACTCGGAAAAGGGCGAGCAGCGCGAGGGGACGCCGGACCCTGAGCGGCAGAAGTTCATCGCGATGCGCCCGGAGCTGTCGGCGACGGACCGGGCCCAGCACGAGGCGCTGGTCGATCTCTTCGAGGGCTTCTCGGACCGCGAGGCCATCCGGCTGTGGGTCCACGACCTTCGCCCGGCGACCGAGGGCAACCTGCCGGCGTCGTTCCTGGAGTACTGCTGCTACACGCCGATGGGATACGACCCACTGGTCGCCCCACCGGACGATGGTCCGGCCCGGACCGCCCGCGAGAACCTCGCGGCGACGGTGCTACTGCCGGCGATGAACCGCGGCATCCGCACACTGCAGTCGGGCGCTGAGGAGACGGTCGAGACCGTGACCGACAGCCACGAGCCTCTCTCTACCTGATATGAGTCAGACACGACAACGCACACGACTGGACGGCACCGCCGGTAAGAGCGACGTTCGCGAGTGGATTCGCGAGGAGTTTCAGGCTCACACGTCCTCGAAGCAGGCGTACTACCACGACTCCGGCGGCTCGTTCGGCCTCGACGCGCAGCGGAATCGCCACCACGACGGCGAGTCCATCTACCAGCACTTCGGCGCGAAGCCGTTCTGGAAGGTCCTCGAGAAGATCGAGGCGTCGAACCACCCGGCCTACCGCTACCCGAGCGCGTACCTGAACGCGCTTATCCACGTCTCGGACGCGGATATCTGGGCACTGGAGCGTGGCGACCTCGACCGGTTCTCCGATGAACCCGAGACCCGCCAGCGGGTGATGGAGTGGCTCGCGAAGCCCGAGAACCGCGACATCCTGGACGCGATGGACGACGGCGGTATCGGGTGGCACGCCCACTCGAAGCCAGGGAAGGGCAAGACGAGCGCGGCGAACTTCCTGTGCGGCGCCCGGATGACGGAGATCAACAACGAGACCGTCCTCTGGCAGCTGACGCTCGACGAGTGCGAGATCCTCCCGCTGGCCCCCTACGTCACGCTGGCGATGCCGGCCGGTGTCGACGTGCGGCTCATGGCAGTGCCGAGGGACGATTCGCTCCCGCGGGTCGAGATCGACCCGACCGATGTCTTCCGTGACACGCTCACGTACACGGACCCGGTCGACCTGCTGGAACAGACCTGTCCAGGCGCCATCTACGGCGTGCTGCCGGACCCGAAGTTCCGTGGGTGCGAGGAGCTGGTCGAGGCCTCGTTCACCTCGGCGTGGCAGGCCGAGGACACCGAGGAGAACACGGGCCTCGTCGAGTGGATGCACGGGCTCGTCCACGCCCGAGCGAAGAAGGACGTGACGCTGCACCCGACGACGGCGGTCATCGACGAGGCGGGCGACATGCTGCCGATTCGCCCGGAGAACGATGCCAACGACACGAAGACGAAGGTGAAGGGCTTCGCGGAGGCCTACGGCAAGGCTCGAAAGAAGAACTTCTCGTGCGTCTTCATGTCGCACTCCCTGACTACGTTCGAGGAGACGGTCAGGGAGAAAGAGCGCCTCTGGATGACGATGCCGGAGACGCCTACGCCGAGTGGGCGCCTGACCGGACTGCCGGATAGCGTCCCGATCAAGGGCAACTACGCCAGTCGCCTCTCGAAGGGGCAGGCGGTCATCTGGAACTCGATGAACTTCGTCGACATCCAGTGGCCGAACCCGTACCGGACCTACGGGTTCGAGGGCGAGATCTCCATCTCCTACCCGGAACGCGAGGTGGCGCTCCGTGATATCTGAGCGCAGCACCACCCCCGGATTTTCACCGGCGACCGGGGCTGCGTCGTCTCGGCGCGCTGACACGCCCCGTACGCGCGCGTGTTTAACCTGCAAGCGCGAGGGGGGTGGTCAGTCGTGGTGATTTTCGAGCTCGTCGAGGCCGTGCTGGGCTTCCTCGCCGAGCACGTCGGCGTCGAGCTCGGCGTGTCGATCAGCGCGCTGGCGCTGGTCATCGTCGGCATCTGGTACGGGCGGGAACTGTCGACGCTGCTCGTCGGCGCGGCGCGGTGGGTTCGCATCGGAAGCGTGGTCGTCGGCGTGGTCGCTCTCGTGGTCATCGGCGGCGTCACGACGGGTGCGCTCTCGCTGGACAGCGGGGTCGTGGCACAGCTGCTGGAACTGCTCGGTTCGGTAGCGGAGGGTCTCTGAAACGATGAACGAGACACATCACACGGACGACGGCGGAGGCATCGTCGAGGACAAACTGCGGCTGGCGGAGCTGGCGGGCCATCTCGGCTCGTGGCTCGCGGTCGTGACGACGATGGTGATGGTCGGCGCGGCGGCGGCCCGCGAGGTGAATCCGGTCAGCGCGTTCGTCATCGAGCACGCCTCGATGGAGACGTGGGCGGTCGGGACGCCGCTGCTGGTGTTCGCGGGTTTCACCATGCTGCGGTACGCCCGCGCTCGTAACGAGGCGCCGGACGATCTCCTGAAGACGCACCACCTCGGCGGCCTTCTCGCGAGCGGCCTCCTCGCGGACGGGCTGCTGAACTGTTACGCGGTCGCGACCGCGGGCCTGCCCGAGACGCTTCGTTGGTCCGTGATCGCGGGCGAGGCGGCGGCCGTGGGCGTGCTCGCGCTCGTCCTGATCGTGCGACCGGACCCGCGACCGCTCGTCTCGGCGGGTCGAGATGTCACCAGTCGGCTGTCGGCTGTTGAGGCGCGGAGCGTGGCGCTGGCGCTGATGGTGGTCACGTCGATGTTCGTCGGTGCTGTGTCAATCTCCCTGGGACCTCTCCCTGCTGCGGATCGCGCGTCTGCTGCGGGAACCGTTGTTGACGATTTCGAGGACGGTTCGATTTCAGATTGGACTAAGGTGATTAACGGGCAGGCCTTCTCGGCAAGTCAGAATCGAGCTTATGAAGGGTCTTATTCGATGTTACATGATGGCTCGGATAACGGCGGTGGTGCGCGGATCACGAAAGACCTGAGTTCTGCAAATCCATCTAGTGCTTCTGCATGGGTCTACTACGCAAATTATTCGAGTTCAACACGAACATCGGCATTTAAATTGCGAAGCAGTAGCGGAAGTGTCGCAACCCGCGTAGAAGTCAAGGAATCGGACGGGAGTCTTTTTGTAGATTCGACGGATACCGGATTCGATATACCTCAAAATGAGTGGGTACGGTGGAAGTATAAAAATATTGATTACAATTCCGATACCTACACGGTAATAATACTGGACGCTGACGGAAATGAGATTTACAACCAAACCGGCGTTGGCTTCGTAAATAGCGTTAGTGTAGAGCAATTCGCTGTTCTCGGAGGAAGTGGTGGCTATCAATATTGGGATTTCTTCGCAGTTGACGGGGCTGCTGTCGGCCAGCCCGTCTCTGGGACTATCTCCACGGCCGACGGCTCCGGGATCAATGGCGGGACTGTGGAATTGCTGGACTCCTCGGACTCCGTGATCTCCACGACGACGACCAACAGCAGCGGATACTACCAGTTCGATGCTGTCTCTGACGCAACGGATTACCAAATTCGCGCTTCGGCGTCGGGTTACCAGAACAAGACCTCGGATAGCTTCGATGTTGCCGGCGCCCCGCGAACTGTCGACCTGAAACTCTTCGAGAGCGGAACCTTCGTCCGCGAGTTCCAGCTCGACGAGGCCGCGAAGCAGACCTACCCGCCTTCGCTGTCGCGGCTGGAGGTCTACCGTTTCGACCGTGCTATCGAGTTCCCGCTGCCCGGCGGCACGACGTTCAAGGCCGGCCCTGGCACCTGGAAGGAGATCTCCGACAAGGACATCAACGCCTACGGGAAGGCGAGCGTCCGCCTGGAGGACGGCACGCCCTACCGCGTCGAGGTCGTCGCGACCAGCGGTGACCGCTCGACACGCTGGGGCTCGCTGGGCTGGCGGGCGAACAAGTCGGCGCCGGACCCGTACCTGATCAGCGTCGGCGACCAGGATGTGACGGCCACGCCGACCGCGACCGGCACGGCGACCTCGCCGACGGCCACGCCCGTCGCGACGGACGGCGGGACCAGCGGAGGAGGCGTGTCAGGGCCCGATTACCCTGGCCTGAATCCGCCGTGTGACCCCTTCGACCGGGACAACGACGGGAACCTCCAGGAGTGCCCCGACGGCGACGAGACCGACGGGCCCGGCTCGACCGTGACGTACACCGCGTCGGACGGGTTCGGGCCGCGCATCGCCGGGGAGTGTGTCCTCACGGACGGCACGACCGGGCTCCTCATCGAGTACTGGGACCCGTCCTACGAGACGACGAGCCTCACGTTCAACGTCTCGCACGAGAACAGCTCGTACAGCGGGGATCGGCAGTTCGACACGGCCGCGGGCTACGCGACGTGGTGCGTGGCCGACGCCGTGACCGGAAACGCCTCGGACGCGGCCGACGGCGCGCTCACGGGCAACTACACGGCCAACGGCACGACGTTCAACTACACCGAGTCGCTCCAGCAGTCGTCGCTGCTGGGCGGGCCGCTCGGCGGCGGTGGCGGCTCTGGCGCGGGCGGGGCGACGCCCGGGCAGCAGGTCGTCGGCATCGGCCTGTCGGCTGGCGTGGGCTACCTGCTCGTCCGGCGCTTCACCGACTTCCGCATCAGTTCGGCGCTCTCGGGGGCGGTCTCCCGGGCCCGGTCGCTCGTGGGTGGTGGCTCGTGAGGAGATGACCGTCGACGCGATTCTCGCGACGGTCGCCGAGCTGGGTGAGCACCACGCGCTGCTGGAGATCGTCGAGCGAGACGGCGTGGACATCGTCCGGTGTCTCCGGTGTGGGCACGCGGTGGTGGTCGGGCCGTGACGGGGCGCGGTGTGAACACAGCTCCTGGAACCGAATCCAGAACCGGATGCAACCCACCCGTCACGATGCTGTCGACCAACTGGAACCCGATAGAACTGGTGAAACCCTCACTCTGCGATATGTTTCAGCGATCTTGCTGAATACAGTGCGCGAGTCGGTCACGACAGAGGGTCATTGGCGCGGGCGCGAATTAGCTGAGACAGTCATCGAATATCACTAAGCCCGATTTATGTGTCCTGATCCGAGCCTTGTCTGAGTTCAACGCCGAGCAACTCACGAAAATGATTCTCCAGTTCGCGCTTCAACTCTGGAACGGTATCATCGTCGATCTTCTCCCAATCTTCTACCCATACATCCATCCGTTCTATCGGATCAAATGCTGACGTTCCCTGCTCATGAACTCGATAAATAGCGAAATCATCAAATACTTCTTTGAATTCGCCAAGCATTTCCTCGGTGGTTTCACACACGTCTGGCGGGAGATAGACCCGATTCTTCTCATAGTATTCTCGAAACGACTCGCCAGAGTCAGCTGCTTGCTTGATCTTTTCATGTTGGGGGATTTCTCCCGTCCCTTGAAAGGGTTTCACAAGCGACCGCATGTCTTCCTCGAAGTCAACCATTTTTGTAAATAATTCACCGACAACTTCTCCCCGTTTTGTATGTAGGTCAGAAAACCGGATCTTCTCCTTTTCCAACTCAGTTTGATACTGTTGTAGTTGCTTATCGAAATACTGGGTGATGGCACTTTTCGCAATAAAATATAGAAGTCCGGCTCCAACTGAAAGAAAACCCAAGTCACGAATGAGGTTAATCCACTCCCCGATGGCCATGCCGGTCCAATCCTTCCCTCTAACTTAATTTTATGGTGTGATGCCTCTAACTACCTTTACCCATCTCAATAATCTGCTTTGGATTCTGCTGACTACACTCTCTGTATCGGTCACGCCGATTTTGTCAGCCTGTGAGGGTCTCGACGGCGTCCCGCTCGCGGCCGCCCCGTTCGGCGTTGACGCCGTCGCGGTGCTGACACGGCGCCATGCCACTGCGCTGGGGAGTCCGTGAGGAGCCTTCCGAGACCTCCACTCGGGACGGGCGTAGAAACCGCCGCGATAGAAGCGTTCAATCTGTGTCAGCGTCCTCGTACCTCCTGAATATCCATGGTCTGGAACCTCCTCACCCTCATCGTCGCCTATCTTATCGCGTGCGCTGGGGCCTACGCGCTCCACGAAGCTGCCCACTACGTCGTCCACGCGCGATATGCCGAGACGGTATCGCTCACCATCGCGTGGCCGGCGCCCTCCGTGACCGCCACGTACGGCCTCGACGGCTCGCCGACCGTGGCGCGACTGGGCTCGGTCGCCCCCACGGTCGTCTTCGCGCCGCTCGTGGGGCTGGGCATCTACCTCTACATGACCTTCTACCCGATTCCGACCCTCTCGCCGACGGTCTGGACGATGGTCGCGGTGCCGCTGCTCATCCTCGTCTACCCGACGGCCGACGACCGGCACGGGTACTGGTACGGCTTGCAGTAGCGGCTCTGTGGCGAGAGCGTGCGCTGCCGCCGTGAATGGTCGTGTCTCCTACACAGAAAGGGGTGGTTCTACCCCCACTCTGAGGATAAAAACTAGGTTGCTGTAAACGCACGATAGGGTAGGGTATCTGTGCATGAGCAAGGTAGCCGGCTACGTCCGCGTCTCGACGGAGCAGCAACGAGAGGAACAGAGCCACGAACAGCAGCGGGAGAAGCTCACCACCTGGGCTAACCGCAACGACCACGAGATCGAGGTCTTCGAGGACATCGCCATCTCCGGTCAGTCGGATGACCGGCCAGCGTACGAGGAGATGATGGACCGTCTCGACGAGTTCGACATGGTGGCGGTCAGGGAGCTGTCACGGTTCGGCCGCTCGCTCAAGCGCGTCCTTCAGGATATCGAACGCCTCGACGAGCACGGTGTCGAGTTCAACTCGATCACGGAGGACTTCTCGACGGACTCGGCGATGGGGACGGCGATGCTCCAGATGATCGGTGTGTTCAACGAGTTCTGGGCGAACCTCGCCCGGGAGCGGGCGCTGGAGAATGTCCAGCGGCGCCGTGAGAACGGCGAGCCGGTCGGCCGCCCGAAGAAGCTGGACGAGGAGCAACGAGCGGAGGTGTTCGACCTGCGCCGAGCTGGAGTCTCCTACACGAGCATCGCACGCGTGATGGAAGCCGACCCGGAGACGCCCGACTCGATCTCACGCGAGACGATCAGACGCTACTGTAACGATGAGGGCGTGACCCCCGAGACATGACGGCGGATAGCGACACACGAGCCGTCCGAGACGCACTGCTCGACAAACTCAACGAGGCGGGCTCGCGGACGAAGGACCGCCTGGTGGCCATTGTCGCTGCGGCAGAAGGGGTTGATGAGACGGCCGTGGAACGGGAGTTCGGCAAGCTTCTGGTCGGGGGACACGTCGAGGGGCTCCCTGGCATCGAGGGTGCCTTCATTCTCGTCGAGGACCCACGCGACTAATCCCTGCACACGACCTCCGGGGCAGAGCGCCGATCTCGTGTGGCGGACTGATTCTCGGGCGCTGTAGACTGCAGGGTGGGTGGTGTCTCTCCCGGACGGCCGCCGACCGGCGTGGCTACCTCTGCGGCTCACCGGAGGCGCATCCTCGCGAAGGCAAAGAACACAAATGGGCGCGTTCGAATCGCCTCACTCATGACCAGTGGCGGGCGCGAGGAGCCGCCCTACGAGGTGATCGACTACCTGGAGGCGAATGGCCCAGCCCCAGGCTCGGATCTCCCGACCGAGGTAGCGGCTCGCCATCGTGCGGTCGGCGTCCACTCGTTCACGATTCGGGGGGCGAGAAATGGGGCTGGTGCGAGCTTCGGGAAACAGGTCGTTGCCGTCTACCACCTCAAAGAGCACCCGCCGGCCGAAGTCA
This sequence comes from Haloglomus litoreum, assembly GCF_029338515.1. GTDB lineage: Archaea > Halobacteriota > Halobacteria > Halobacteriales > Haloarculaceae > Haloglomus > Haloglomus litoreum. The sequence continues at coordinate 3,300,278 of NZ_CP119988.1, forward strand.
TCGACGCTTTCCTCGAAGCGAACGAGCACCTCATCGAGCACGGGACCCCGAACGGGCTGGTCCGACGATTCGGCGGCCACGGGCCGGCGTGGCGCGATGCTGCTCGAACCGTACTCGAAGAGGAATACGGGATGCCGACCGGCGATCCGGGCCCCGACTCGCGAGGCTCGCCACAGAAGGTCAAATGCCCCCGCTGCGAGGAGTTCATCGACGACCTCGGTTCTCACCTCCGTAATGGGTGTGAGGGAGACTGAAGGCCTCGCCGGAGCAGCGCACGCTGCCGATTGCCCTGGAATTGGATGTGCGAGGCTCTGTCGAAACCCTCAATCGGTGATAGGTTCTGACTGCTGTGCTGAATACACAGCGCATATGCAGCAATCGACGCTGGATTCAAGAGCTAAGTCAGAGTGGATGCAGTATGGAACCCCGGAATTTCCTGCGTGTGGAGGGACTGGCTGTCTTGGGGATTGCGCTGGCTGGGTATTTCACCCTTGATGGCTCAGTTTGGTTGCTGCTCATTCTTGCGCTAGCCCCCGACTTATCGATGATTGGGTATCTCGCTGGTACTCGAATCGGCAGTCTGAGCTATAATATCGTCCATACGTACACATTACCGCTCGCCCTCGGTAGCCTCGGCTTCTGGGCTGACATCCGAATGGCCCTCCTTATCGCTCTGATTTGGGCTGCCCACATCGGAGCTGACCGTCTCGTGGGATATGGTCTGAAATTCGAATCCGGATTCAAAGACACACATCTCAGTACCCAGCCTGCTCCAGTGGACGCCTTCACCAAATCTGATTAATAATCGAACAGCTCTGCTGACTTCACGCTCTATATGCAGCACGCCGTTGCTGTCAGATGAGTTCTACCTCCTCCGAGTAGGAGCGGGGTGAACACAGCCCTGCTAATCACTCGTCGAGCCAGGAGAAACCACCTTGTCGAGATTCCTGCCTGAAACTCGAAGCCTCATCGTGGTATAAGCAGAGGGGCGATTCGGGTTCGCATTCGCCTCGATCTCGCTCGGCACCGCCGGATTGTGAACACAATCTGCGGGGGTCACGAGCACCCGATGTGAACACATCCGGAGTATCCCCGAGGAGCTGTAACATCTCGAGTGCGACTGGTGGGGGTCGCACCCGACTAGTTCCGGCAATCGAGCGTAATAATTCAAGAGGCTCTGGTGAATCGCTTGACTGCGTCGGATTCGACCGTTAGAACGAGGAAGATGAAGCGGGAAACCGTCGATGCTCTATGTCGAAGATTTCCCGCTTCACAAGCAAAGCCGTCCAGTTAGCTAAAAATGCTGTTGGTGAGCGAGGCGAAGTCGCCGCCCCCGAAGGGGGTGGCGGCTTCGCCGAGTATGCGGTCGTGTCGCTGCACTGTCTGCGGGTTTACTTGGAGAAATCGTACCGAGAAACACTCGATCTGCTGAGCGAGATGCCACAAATACTGGCCGAGATCGGCCTCGACGAGGCCGATCTCCCCGACCACTCGACGTTAGTGAAGGCGTTTGACAGGCTCAAGACAGCACTCTGGCGCGTGCTGCTCCGACTCTCGTCGGAGCTGCACGACCCGAGCGGACACGCCGCGATCGACGCGACATTCTTCGACCGCGAGAACGCCAGCAAGCACTACTGCCGCCGGACGAATTACCGCGTCCAGACGCTGAAAACGACCGCTCTGGTTGACACAGAAACGCAAGCGGTTCTCGACGTTCATTGCTCGACCGGAAAACCACACGACACCCACCTCGGCTGGCAGGTCGCCCGCCGCAACGCGGGCGACCTGACCAGCCTCGCCGCCGACAAGGGCTACGACTGGATGGAATTACGCGAGAAACTGAGGGAAGACGGCGTGAGACCGCTGATCAAACACCGCGAGTTCCGGCCCATCGATCACGCGCACAACGCGCGGATCGATGGGCCTCGCTACCGCCAACGATCGATGTGTGAGACCGTCTTCTCGGCGATTAAGCGCACGCTCGGCGACGCCGTGCGTGCGCGAGCATGGTTTCGTGAGTTCCGAGAAATCGTCCTGAAATGTGTCGTTCACAACATCAAGCGAGCCGTCACACCGTGAGATCAAACGCCCTCTGGCGATTCACCAGAGCCATTCAAGAGGAAATTACGCTTCTAGTCCCAGTATAGACTCGATTTGTTGGTCAATTTCGGATAGCTTCTCGGCTTCCTTTTCTCCGTCCCCTTCTCGTCTGGCTGCACACAGGCCCTCGAAGAGTTCGGCCAACTGGCTACAGACAGGCTCGTCCAGTTCTCTCGGATCGATAACCGGAGCGGATTCCAGTTGGCTGATTTCGAGTTTTTCCAAGCCGCTATAGTCATGGCTGGATTTACTGAGAATTCGTTCAACAAAAGTACTATTCAGATACGCCAGCAGGGCGTCTCGGTCATGATCCTTATAGTCGAAATCAAGTGAGATGTTGTGGACGTTATTGAGCGTCAACAATCCCATCTCGTTCCGGTAGAATTGGAACCCATTCCGATTCATGTACTTACCGAGGATTGGAGTAGGCTCCCGTGAATCCACCCGATACCACGGGTTCCTTCCTGAAACGAGTGTTCCGTCTGTCACGCCCTCCTTTTCACCCTTCTCCAGATAGTTAAGAACGCTCTGACACTCTATCTCCGACTTATCGATAACTCCCTCCTCATCAAAACAATAGAGCAACCAGACATCATCGCCATTGTCTCGCCATTCCTCCCAGTCTGATTTCTTGATGTTGAGGATATCGAGTCCTCTCGCAGTACGAAGAATCCGCTCGCGATATTGACGTGGAATCGAATGTCGGTCTACATCATCAGATGATAGACAGAAGAAATCGTTTTTTCCCGTCGCAATTCCTCGCTTGATGGTCGCGACATCATTGAAAGGGACCAATTCAGGAAACTCGCCAATGTCGGTTTCACTAAAATAGTGGGTCCAGCGTTCGGTCGGCGTTAGAATCTCCTGTGCAATCCCTGTCACGAAGTCCACTTCTGGGCGTTCTGCAAGAGATTCAGTATCCGAGAGGAACTCCTCGGCGTTGCTTGTCGACGGCCATTCATTAACCCGGACGAACTGCGTCTCGTGAGTGGAATCCGGGGAGGCAGCCTCCAGAAGCAGGATGCTTGGTCTGGTCCGAACTCCCTCAAATACCTCCACACTGTCATCGAGTTGTATCACAGCATGAATTGCGAATCTCCTGAGGAGATACTGCTTAAGTTTGCGTCCGAAATTCGTATCCATGAATCGGGAGGGAATGATGAATGCTGCTCTTCCTCCCGGAGTTAGGAACTGTGCTGAGTGAATCAGGAAGTACCCATACAGTGGAGTTTTTTCAAGGAAATTGAATCCAGTCTCATCAGATACTACGCGATTCAGATCAGACTTCATCTGGTTATCCAAAGCCTGATGGCGCGAATAGGGAGGGTTCCCAATCACACCATCATATTCTTGCAATCTATCTTTGCCAGAGAATATTGGGCTAAATTGGATGAAGTCGCCTTGGTGAAGGTCTGGAGAGCCGCCTCCGTCGGCGAGCTTCAGAGATGTCGCTGCCATCGTGATCGCAATCTCATCGATATCGATTCCGGTAAGATCCCGCAGTGGATGAGCCGCCCCCTTTTCGATTTTCTTCGATAGAACCTGGTAAGACAGCTGGCCCGCACCGATACCAGGATCTAAAACTCGGTCGTCGGAATTTTGGACCGTCCAAGATGCCATGAATTCGCTGATGTGGGGTGGGGTGGCGAACTGACCGAGGTTTCGCCGTGACGATTGGGAAACCAGGGCCTCGTATGTGTCGGAAAGTACGCTAGCGGGGTTTGCAGACCGGATGAATGCATTACGTAATGCTAACAGGATGCTGTCTACCTCGCCTGGGCTATCCTTGACGACCTCGTCGACGAGGGAGGGTTTGAAACCTTGATTCTCTGTTAGTTGGTGGGCCTTGTCGAAGCATTCGCTCCAGTCCAACTCGAGTGAAAGTGGAGCGAGAGAATCCTCCTCTTTCTGGTGAAGGGAATATAGCGTCGCCTTCAGAAACCGATTGAAAACAGCGACTCGTGCTGAATAGGATTCAATCGGGGTGTTCTCTGTATTGACTCTCTCGGTAGCCCACTCCGTCACACTGGTTGTTATGCTGCCGTTGAGCCCTTGTGCAAGTCTCAGGATAGTCTCGGAGAGAAGTTCCGTCACAGTCCGGTCGTCTATTGTTGAGACTTCCGAGGAGAAATCTATCTGCGTATTCAGGGTCCATCGAAATGAATTTCCGAACTTCTCAGATTCAATTACGCCGAAATCATCCAGCCGGTGGAGTTTATTGAGAGCAGTCTTAGTGCAACAACCGAGGTTATCCTTCACACCGCTCGTTTTATCCACGTCGTCTAGTCCTACTGTCAATAGGGTCCGGAAAAGAGGAAATTCGGCACGGTACTGGCCGGTTCTTCTTTCCCGGGTATTCGACATACAGTGTCCATTACAAGCGTTTGTAAAGGCCTTTTCGGACTCCATTCTCGTGCCGTATTATTTTAATTAGGATATACACAATTGCTAGACAATTTGAGTGAAAGCATCGGAATCGATGGCTACCAAGAAACTTTAACACGCGGAGAATAAGGAGAATTGAGTAACCGTGTCTCAGACAGACCGTGAGGAGATACTAGAATCTGGTGAGACTACCTTCTCTAGCGACAGCAAACTTCTCTCGGAGATCGGGGAGCGGCTAATCGCAACCCCCGACATCGCCTTAGCCGAGCTCATCAAGAATAGTTACGACGCGGACGCAACGAAGTGCAACATATGGTTGGAGGATGACCGAGAGACCCTTGTCGTGAAGGACGACGGTCATGGGATGACCAAAGAAGAATTCCTCAACTATTGGATGACCGTCGCGACTACAAGCCGACTTGAGCAGGAAACCTCCAAGAGATATAATCGGGAACTTACCGGAGCGAAGGGGGTAGGGCGGTTCGCAGTCCGGAATCTCGGACTTGAGCTTGAATTGAGTACAGTTGCTAAATACGACGAACATGATGAATATAGGAGGCTGACCGCATATTTCCGATGGGCAGATTTCGAGAGCGGGGAACAATTGGAAGAAGAAAACGTTGAGTACGTAATTGAGCCAGCGACCGAGTCAGAGGAAGGAACAGAACTCCGCATCTCTGATCTTCAAGACTCTTGGACTCAGGAGGAGTTGGAAGAGGTCTCCGGAGAGGTTCTCGATATCATCTCGGCACCTTACGAAACGAATCGGTCGTTAATGGACCAAGACGACGAACAAGTCGATCCTGGTTTCTCAGTATATTTTGCTCCACCAGGAGAAGGGTCACCCACGAAAAGCGCAGCACAGGAGATTTACGAGCGGTATGTTGCAAAGATAAGTATAGAGATCGAAGCTGACAAGCTAACCTACGAATGCGAATATCCCTATGGTTATGATGAAGATGAAGCAGAGGAACGAACGTACGAATTTACTCTCGACAGGAATCTAATAGGGGACCTACATGGTGAGATACGGTATTTTAACCGAAATTATCCCGGGGTTTTCCGGGGGATGGACAAAATCGACGGACGTTCTGCCCCAAAGTGGCTCAAAGAGAATGGGGGAATCCGAGTTATTGACAAAAATTTCCGCGTACCACCGTATGGAGACCAAGGGAACGACTGGCTAAATATTTCTGAGTCGCACGCACGTCGAGAGCGGGCATGGCGTTCGTCCTTTGCTGCCGCTCTTACCGCCGATGATGAGATATCTGACGATGAGGTCGAAGAGAGCCAGCTCAATTTACCTCGGAAGAACCAAGTTCTCGGAGCACTCCAGGTATCCAGCCACAGACCAGAACATACCAGTGTAGATCGTGGCAGTATCGACCATCTCGTTCCTGCGATGGACCGCCAAGGATTCGTTGAAAACGACGCGATGAATCAACTGGTGGATGTGGCTCGAGGGGGGTTGGAAATCATTGCCATCTTGGACAGGGAAGAGAAACTCCGAAGGGAGCAAGCGGAGGCCGAGGACGCTGGTTCGGAGCTCCAATCTGAAATCAAGGAGACGAAGGAGCAATTAGAGGAAGAAATTGATGAGATCGTCGACGAGCTAGATTCTACCACAGCGGACGAATCCGTCAGCGACGCTGACAATGGTACTACCTCCACCGGTGCCAGCGAGAATGGGGACAGCAGTCTCGGAGACTTCGTTGATACCGGGGACACCGATACAGGAAGTTCTACACAAAGTTCAGTTTCGGACGCTGGGGGAGTGTCTAGCGAGAAGGTCCGCGAGAAGCTCACCGAAGATATCAAACCAGAGATTGAGGAGTCCTACAGCGAATTAGAAGCAAGAGTCCAAGAGTACGAGGAGGCTCAAGAGAACCTACGAACCTCTGTCGAGTCGATGTACCTCATGAGCGCAGTAGCTGCGTTCATGACTCACGAGACAGGAGAACTACTTAGAGAGGCGGACAACATGATCGAGGCCTGGGAACAGGTTCCAGAGGAGGAACGTGACGAAGCGTTCGAGTCGAGATTAGAGACAACAAAAGAGGCAAAGGAGAAATTCAACAAGCAACTGGGTTACGCGAAGCGGTTCATGACTGGTCTTGATGAAGGGTTACAGAACGAGCTCTTCGTAAATGGCAAATTGGACGAAGTGATTCACCAGTTCGATCACTATACAGAGGAACGATATATCGAGATTGAAAGGAATGTCCCACAGCGCCTCAAGACTCCAGAATTGAATCCCAGCATCTACACGGGCGTAATTATGAATCTCTTCACTAATGCTGTTAAAGCCGTTCTAGATGTGCCAGCAAAGGACCCAGGAAGGATAATCCGATTCGACGCTGAAAATCGGGACGGCTGGCACATACTTCGTGTCTCCGACACAGGTGTGGGGATTCCAGAAGGAATGGAAGAGCGGATCTTCGACCCGCTTTTCTCGACAACCGATATCTCGGATGAGGGGCCACTCGGGAGTGGTGTCGGTCTCGGACTGTATGTGGTTAAGCGAGTCGTCGAACGCTCTGATGGACAAATCGAGGTTGTTGAGCCTCCGGAGGGGTTCGAAACCTGTTTCGAAGTTAGGTTCAAACGATGAGTCAATCCAGCCCAAAGTGCGTGATGGTATTCGAGGATAAGGAAGAAAATCTCTGGGACTTGGTCAATCCCCTCGAGGAGGACCTTGATCCAGACGAATTCTATGTCGAGAACTTCACGGGAGATAGGTCGGCAAATGAAGACGAGAGCGATGTCGATTTTGTAATGAGAATCTTGGAGGAAGAAGATTATCCAGTCCTCGTAGTTTTAGATGCAGAACTCAACCAATATATTGAAAGCACCGTAAGGAAGTCGGATGTGAAGGATGCTTGTCTTGAACTGGGTGTTCCTCTCTGTGTGTATCATCGTGACGAAGGTGAGTATTCAGACCCCGAGAACATCAAAGAATCAGAAGACCACTTGATCAAATTGGATCCCAAAGAAGGACACGAGCAGATGGCAGAAAGCTGTGCCATCTTAGCGAAGGGGTTCAACGAGATTCAAGAAAAACTCAAAGAGCGATTGGCCGATGCTGACCCTGAAGATCTCCTTGAGCCGCCATCGGAGTTTATGAAGGATATTACCGATGTGCCCGTAAGTGCGAAAGCGAATCTCGACAAATACTCTTGGGGACAGTCAGAGAGCGTTGCAATCCTGAAAGAAGGGGGAGATAAGCAAGACAGTATCCGCCGTAAATCCACTGTCCTCGGCTACTGGATCCACAACCAGCTTCTGGAATATCCTGGTGTCCTGCTGAATCCGGTTGCAGCAGCCTCATATCTGGGGGTAAATCACGAAGTCTTTGCTGAGGATGAAGAATACCATGAACCGCTGGAAGAAGCCCTCTATCAAGGGCCCTTCTCGGGACTTGATAATTGGTGGTGGAAAGCCGAAATTGATGGCCTACTAAACCGAAATACAACCCCTGAAGATGGTAGCGTCATTTCTGGCAGAGAGTTCCTCTCTCGAGAAGGATACGATATCGGACCAGTACAATGTTTAGAAGGGCACGATGGAGCAGGATATTATTGCATACTGACGGGAGAGCCAGTCTGTGAGGACGACTCAGTGAGTCCGGAAGCGTGGATACCGGCTGGTGCATCGATATCGAGGATCTCCGAAGGGGAGTATATGAAACTAAGCGGGTGGGACTGACGATATTATGTCTATTGCACAAGTTAATGGGGAAGATCTTGACAACCTCCAAACTGCTTTTTCAACATTTATTTACCAGATTCTATCTGAGACTGAGTCTCCCCAGAGATTCAGTTTCTCAGACAAGTTTAATCTTGAATTCGAAGATAACACTCATATCATATTTGAAACCGGAGATTCAGAATGTCTCTTCATTGGACCTCTTTCGTATCGGCCCGGCGACTCAAGCGAGTCTATAGAGATCTACATCCAATTCGGATTAACAGTGAGGGCAAAAGATCTCGAAGATCGTAGATGTTACGAGGTGGTCAAATCTGCGACAGAGGTTGTGTATCTGAGGATTAAGGAGAACGAAGAGGGTGAAGAATACCGTGAGAGGGCCCAGGGACTTCACTTCGATTTTGACATAACCCCAGATCACGAGCTGGACGGGGAATATGCCAACCATCCCGTCTTTCATGCCCAGTATAATCCGAATTGTGTAGACACCAGCGCAATTGACCGTTGGGACCCCGAAACTCACAACACTTCCTATCCAGATTATCCACGTATCCCCTGCGCTCCGTTCGATTTTGTGTCGGTAATCTACATGATTATGAACGATCACTTACCAAAGGAGGTTCGCAAGAACAAGGGATGGCCACAAAATGTTCTCCACGAGTATTTGCCTCGATTCCCGAGGGAACCGTTTGAACTCGCCCCGGCAGACAATCTTCGGATGACACCAGAGTGGTGGTATCTTTTCCCAAGTCGGAATGAGGATGGGTCCCCTAGATTAAGGCCAGACCACCACCGTCCTTTGTAGTGGATGATTTAGCACGCCCCGCGGGGCTGAGCGGAGCGGTGTCTATTTTTTCGCCAGTGCCCTTAGGCACACCTCCCTAAGGGGCCCTGCCCGCGAGGTGCAAACGCCCGTGCCGCCAGCTGTCGCTCGACGGTCGTAATCGCAAGGGACAGGGTGCGAATGAGGGCACCCATCCGGAGCTATCTCGGAGTGGTTTATAAAAGAACCGACCGCTGGCCAGTGATGCCTCTACCGAGTCTCAGACGAGGCGGCCGGTCCCCTTGCGGCCGAGGATCTCGGTCTCGACGGCGTTGTTCACCGCGACCTTCTCGTTCTTCCAGACGCGCTCGCCCTGCTCGTCGTGGTAGGCGACGTGCGCGAACGCGAACTTCCGGACGTCGATGCCGGGCGTGGCGTCGGCGGCCTCGAACCCGGCCCGCAGCACCTTGACCAGCTCGTGCCGGGAGAGGTTGCCGCTGGCGAGATCGAGCCGGAGCCCGTCGCGGTGGTGGTCCTGGAGCGTCGCGCCGTAGCGCTGGACCCACTTGCCGAACGGGGAGTCCTCGGGAACCTCCTGGTCGGCACTCGATAGGAGCGACCGGATGCCGCGCTGGATGCCGTCGAGGTCGCGTTCGAGGATGGCCATCAGCTCCTGCACCCGGTCCCGGACGATGCTGTCGGCGAAGGAGAGCTGCTGCATCGTCGACAGCAGCGACTCGTACTTCCGGAACGTCCGACTGACCGTACTCGTCGACGTGTCGGCGGCGTCGGCGAGCGCCGCCTGGTCCTCGAACTCGCCACCGTCGGCCAGCGCTCGCAACACACCCTGCTGGTGCTCGGTCGGTGGGTCCTCCAGCATCGCCTTCGTCGCGAGGTTGCGCTCCTGGTCGACGGCGAGGTCGATGGGATCACCGACGATGTCGACCGCCTGCCGGACCTCCTGCTCCATCGCGACGGGCGCGAAGTGGTCGTCGGGGACCCAGTGCTCGGCCTCGGGCCGGCGACTGAGCCCGGCCCACTGGATGGCGTTCACGAGGTACTCCTGCAGCTCGACTGCGAGATCGTCGATGGTCAGCCCACCGTCGGCGTGCTCGGTGAGGAAGGGGATGGACACGTCGTAGGGCGTGTACCCCCGTGACCACTGGACCTCCAGCTTCGGGTGGTCGGTCGGATGCCCGTCCGGGTCCCGCGCGTCCTCGCGAGCGTTCTTCATGAGGTAGCACTTCAGCAGCTTGCCGACGCCGTGCCCACTGTAGAGGTTCGAGAGCCCGGTCGGGTTGAGCGAGACGGCGGTCCGCTTGCCCGACACGTCCTCGTTGTCCCACTTCAGCTCTCCCTGGCCCTGCCGGCGGCTGGAGAAGACAGCGAGCCGCTCCAGCAGGCCCTCGGGGTTGACCAGGTGCTGATCGGCGACCTGCTTCAGCACGCGCACGTAGTACGCGAGCCCGGTGATTCGAGAGCGCTCGTGGACGTGATCGCGGGCGAACCAGTCCGGGCGGATGCCGAGCTGGCCGGCGAACCCCTGGATCACATCGAGGAGGTCCTCGCGATCGACGCTCGAGGATTTCACCTCGATGCGAACGCCCTCGGGACAGCCCCGGAGCGAGTCGATGGGCTCGTCGTCGTCGATGTTGATGCCTTCGAGCGCGGGGCGAATGATGAGCGTGACGCGCCGGTTCAGGTTCGGGTCCGACGCGTCGACGAGCGGCGCGGTGAACTCGATGTAGCTCTCCCCGCTGTCCTGCGGGCGCGTCTTGATGTTCCCCTGCCAGTACCCCGCGTTCTTGTGGTCGTACGCCTCCGGTTGGATGCCGTGGGCTTCCAGCGACGCCTCGCTCGCGAACACCCATTCGGTGTCGGCGGCTTCGAAGCTACAGACGAGGTCGGGCTCCCAGCGGTCGAGCAGGAGCCGATACGGGTAGAGGCCGTCCTCGCCGGGCTCGTCGGTCGTCGGCGTGAACAGCAGCTGCGCGTTCAGCTCGTGGACCTGGGGCTTCACCGTGTCGTGGATGGCCGTCGGCTCGGTGGCGCCGGGCTCGTCGCCCTCCCAGCGGCCCTCGGCGTCGCTTCGGTCCTCGCAGGTGTGCGTGCGCTGTCCGGTGACGGTCGAGAATAACTCGCGGCACCAGCGGCAGCCGCTGATGGCGTCGGAGTCCTCGTCGTCACGCTCTGCGTCGCTCGTGTCGGGCTCGGCGTCGCCGAAGACGGCCTCGGCCTGCGCGACCGGGTCGAGGTCGGCGTCGATGGCCTCCTCGATCTCGTCGTCGCCGACTGGTTCGCGGCGCTCGCGGGCCATCTACGCGGTCACCTCCAGCCGGCCGAAGTGCTCGCGCCGCGTCCAGGGCACGACCCGGGCGGCGCCGCGGCCGTAGGCCCAGACGGTCGCGCCGTGGAGGTGCTCGCGGGCGATGGTGCGGCGCCGGGCCATCTACGGGTCCCCTCCGTCAGTGGCGACCGGCGTGGCGTTCGAGACGGCACTCAGCTCGGCGACCGACCGCGTGATCGTCTCGCAGTCGGGGCACCGGTAGCCCGGCCCCTCCCGGCCCTCGACGACGCTGCCGCAGTCGTCGTGAACGAGGTCGGGGCCGGCGTCCGCTTCCGGCTCGGGGGCGGGCGCGGGCCGGGCTCGGACGGCGGGCTCGTCGCGCTCCTTCAGCGTCTTGTCGCGCTGGTTGAGCCAGGCCATGATCTGCTGGCGCGGGCCGCGCTCGATGCGGACCTCGACCGCTTGCCAGGCGTCCAACACCTCGCGTGAGCGGATGCCCTTGATGCGGGCGTGGACCGCGCGCTGCAGCGTCCGGTCGGTGTGGCCCGGCCCGCGTTCGACCAGCTCGCGGTCGAGCCAGCGGCCGGGGTCCTCGCCGATGTCGGCCGCGATGGGCTCGCGCCACGCCGGCGTCGCGTCGTCGTCGCCGGCGCTCTGGAACTCAGACGGCATCAACCCTCACCCCCGTCGACGACCTGCTCCTGGCTCCCGCCGTCGCTGTGCCAGAGCCCCCAGAGTCGCCGTCTGACCCGCTCCCGGACCCGGTCACGCTCGGCCTCAGTGAGGTCGTAGCAGGTCGGGCAGTAGTCGACGGTCCGCTCGCGGTACGGATGCCGCACCCAGGCCAGACAGGCCGCACACCGCCCAGGGCTGGACCGGCCGAACTCCGCGTCGCCGACCTTATCGACCGGCGGGAGGTCCGACGGCGGGTCGGCACCGTCACTCGACACCGTCGCTCACCTCCGCGTCCCGGAAGACGTGCGACCACGCCAGCTTCGTGTGCGTACACCGCCCGTCGACCTCGATCCAGCTCCCGCGCAGCTCGTCGACCAGCGACGCCGGGACGAGCTTCATGGCCAGGGGGTCGCGGTCGGGATACGGCACCGCAACCACGAACACGTAGACGCCGGCGGACTCCAGCAGCTCGGCGTGCTGCCCCTCGCGGAGGTAGAAGCGCCCGGTCTTCTCGGCCTGGCCTTGGACAGCGGCGACGCTCTTGATCTCGACGGGCGTGCCCTGCTCGACCAGCGCGATGCCGGCGAACGGGAGCCGCTCACTTGGCGCGAGGCACTGCTCGGCGATGGCATCGTGCCGGCTGTCTCGCTCGGGCGCGGCCCGAAGTTCCTCGACCCGCTGAATCACCGTCGCCTCGACGCGCTCGCCGAGGCGTTTCGACCGGGCGAGTCGACTGTCGGCCTCGGGCTGACGGCGGGACACGCTCATGCCCTACCTCCGGACTGCAGGATGGGCGCGACGTGGTACTCGGCCTCGGCGACGGGCCGCTGTTCGCCGTGGCGCTCGGCTTTCAGCGTCCAGCGCAGCCGGAAGTCCGTGTCCGCACCGAACTGGAACGAGACGACGGCGCCGTCTGGGATGGATCCGACGACATCGCGGACCAGATCGCCGGAGTAGACAGACTCGACCTCGGTCTCGGGCGTCCGGATGGCGTCCTCGGTCGCGACCGGCGCGTCGACGTTGTCGATATCGCTGTCACCGATGACGTGCAGCGTGCCGTCGGGCTCGCCGCGGACGTGGTACTGGTCGCTGGTACTCCCGAACCCGTCCACTGCACGGAAGGGAACGCGGGCGTGTCGGGCTGCAGCGACCAGCTGACGCCGGTCGACGGCGGCGCGGTAATCGTAGTCGCGTTCCAGCTCGGACGCCCGCAGCGTGCCCAGGTCGTCGTAGACGGCGACGGTGCGGTCGACCGGCCCCGCCCGAAGGTGTAGGGGCTGGCCGGGCTGGTCGACGGTGATCGAGACGGCCTCTTCCGCGTCGGGCTCGGCCAGCCGGGCGGTCTCGTGGAACGGCCGCAGCGCGACGATGCGCTCGGTCGGCTCGTCGCCGAAGTGCTGGAACTCCTCGAAAGCCTCGGCGAACAGCGTCGTCTCCAGCTGCATCGTTTTCGCGTCGTTGACGACCGAGGCGTGGATGCCGTCGCCGTCGACACGGAGCGGCGCCTCCGGGTGGACGATGTCGAGCGCGGCGAGCCAGTCCTGGAGGAGCCCTGGCGCGATGACGCCCTGGGTGACGATCTCCGAGGGTCCCTGTGCAGCGACCGGGTCTGGATACTCGGCGTCGCCGCCCCAGTGGGAGTTTCCGGTGAGGCTCACGCCAGCTCACCCCTGTCGAGGTCGTACTGCTCGTCGAGCAGCCGCGCCAGCACCTCGGCCTCGGCGCCAGCCACCGGGTCGCCCGCGCCACCGAAGGCACCGGGGAACGCTCGGGTACAAGCCCACTGGACCGCGCGGGGCCGATACCCCTCGCCGTCGTAGTGGGCCTCGTAATCCCGATACCACGTGCGAGAGACCGCGCGGTCCACGTAGAGCACGCGGATCAGGCCGCGGTCGCCGTCGAGCCCCCGGAACCGGCCGCGGACCATCAGCACGGCGTAGCCGACGTGCTCGGTCGCGTCCCGGTCGGCACGGTCGAAGCGAGCCGCCCGCCAGCTGGCGGGGAGGGTCCGGGGCTCGGTTGCGGCCCGGAAATCCGCATCGTCGGGGAAGTACGTCGCGAGGACGGCCCCATCTGGCGTGGCGTCGGTCGCCGCCATCAGGCATCACCCTCGTCGGCCGGCCGGTGAACCCGGTTCCCGTGGGTACCCCGTGACCGGAGGACGGTCTCACCCTCGTCGGGCCCGTCCTCGGGGAAGCAGTGCTGACACGGCGGATGGAAGGCGAGCAGGCCGCCGGTCGCGGGCTCGGCCCGCCAGTCGCTGTTGGTCCGGCTACAGGCCGGCTCGGGGCCGTCGTCGGGGCGCCGCTGCTGCTCGACGCTCATGGCCGACACCTCCCGTCTTCGCGAGCGGTGCAGCGGGGCGGCTGGTCGGGGTCGAAGCGCTCGCCACAGAACCAGCACACCGGGTCGGGGAGGGACCCGATGTCGAGTGAGCGCTGCGGCTCACTCATCGGAACGCACCCCCTGAAAAACGGCTTGAGAGGTAATGTACCTCTTTTTTACTGCAGTGGGTTGGGGCGGATTTGAACCGCCGACCTCCTCCATGTCAAGGAGGTGTCATAACCAGCCTAGACCACCAACCCGACCTGCACTTCCTCGTACCGCGTTTGGTAGTTTGAAGGTTTCGGAACGGTGGCCCGAGCGGAGGGGACTTCGATGCGTTACCGACCCTCGTGACAGCGACCGACACTGTATCGACCAATTCGGGTGCGAGGGGCACTCGTGCTCCCCACCCCTTCACTTAAATCACCAGAGATTACCGCGCCAAAACGTATGCACTAAACGAACAGTCAAGAGAATGTATGTTCAGTCGAACGGGACGGATATTCGCGACGGCCATCGTGGCACTGGCCGTCGTGCTCTCGATGGCAGCAGGGCCAGCGATGGCCGCACAGGACGATGGTGGATTGCTCGGTGGCGACGACTCGGACGACGGCACGCTGGGGGGCGACTCCGGTATCGATGTCGGCACCGACGGCGTGAGTGTGGGTGGTGACTCCGGCGTCGAGGCCGGAACGGACGGCGTGAGTGTCGGCGGCGACTCCGGCGTCAACGTGAGTACCGACGGCGTCAGTGTGGCCGGACAGGATGTCGGCGACGACGCCGTCTCCGGGGACTCGGCCTCGCTCCCCGGTACCGAGGACGGCCCGGTCGGCACCGACGGCTCGAACCTCGAGATCGGCGGCGACCAGGGTGTCTCCGTGGGCACGGACGGCGTGAGCGCCGGCGGCGACTCCGGTGTCGATGTCGGCACCGACGGCGTCAGCGTGGCCGGGCAGGATGTCGGCGGCGACGGACTCCCAGGCGGCGACAGCGTCCCCGGTGCGGATGGCCTCCCCGGTGCGGAGGGCCTTCCGGGCGGCGATAGTCTCCCCGGTGCGGGGAGCGGCGATGTCCCGACCGGTCCGGTGCCGGTCGACATCAGCTACTCGCTGAGCTCTGTCAACGACGGCGTCGTCATGGCCGGCTCCGACGCCGGTCCGGAGGGGGCCGGGTTCGATCTGGTGCTGGCGACCGCCCCGACCGGCGACACCGAGCAGACGCTCGTCTCCAACCTGGAGGCCTCCGGGACGGACCGTACCTACCTCGACCTCGACAACAGGGGCACCGCGAGCCCTGACGGGCTCGAGAACGCCGACGGCGCACTCTACACGGTGAACGAGAGCGGCGGGACGTACATCCTCGCGCTCTCGCGTGACAACCTCCAGGCGAGTGGCATGGGCTTCGTCCAGGGTGAGCAGGCCGGCGTCGTCAACGCGCAGAACACGCCCGGCACCCAGGAGGGGACGCTGGCTGGTGGCCTGAACCCTGCCGGCATCGCCAGCGCGGGCCCGTCGGCGCCGGTCGGTCCGGAGGCGCCCGAACGGCTCGGTGGCGGCATCAACTGCAACGGCGAGGAGTGCCGGACCGGGACGGCGGGTATCTACGAGCAGCTCCCCGACAACGAGTACACGCAGACGCTGCGCAACAACTACCCGTTCCCGCAGACGATCGACCAGAGCGGCGTCGTGGCACCGTGCAACAAGCCCGTCGGCCCCGACGACCTGCCCGCGGAGCAGCTCCCCGGGCTCTCTGACCTGCCGAAGGGTACCCTGCCGGGCGTGCCGACCTCGCTGCTGACCAACGACGCGGTGCTCGGCCTCGCGTTCGGCGCGGCCCCGGCGCCGTGTGAGGTCACGAAGCCGCTGGCCGACCCGGTGGCGAACCCGGCGGCGGAGCCGGGGCAGTCCAGCCCGACGTTCGATGTCGGCAACGGCGGGTTCAGCACCCAGGACGGCCTCAGCGGCGTCCGGATGTTCGAGGTCGGACCGGGCGGTAACATCGGGACCGCCGACGGCGTCTCCGCCGTGGTCCTGAGTCAGGAGCAGCAGGCCGGCGTCTTCGAGGTCGACGCCTCGAACAGCGAGTACCAGTACGTCCTCATCGACACGCGCACGGAGCGGGCGGACGGCGTCACGTCCGGCGACTACCAGACCTCGCTGCGGGAGGACTACGCCGGCCTCGACACCGGCTTCGAGAACGGCCCCGAGACCGGGGAGTTCTCCGGCGAGGTCGCCCCGAGCGTGGTCCAGAAGCAGATCGTCAAGCTCCGGCTGGAGTGCGACAGCAGCGGCTGCCAGCCCAGCTACTCCGGGCTCCCGAGCCTGGGTGCGCTCCCCGAGATCCCGAACCCGCTCGCCGGTGACCCGGGCCTTCCGGCCTGATCCGCGGCCGGCTCACCGCTCGATTCCTCCGGCGGATTCCGGGTGCTCGATGCTTCTCCACGCGTACTCCCTGGTATCGGCCAACTTGATTGAACATTCAGTCAAAAACGGCCGTAATAAACACCCGGACATAGCGGCCGCAAGGGGTATGGGGCGAGATGAGACAGTATCGGGCACAACATGGCAGCCAGCATTGCACGGAAGATCGCGGCAATCCTCTTCGCCCTGGCCATGGTCGGCAGCGTCGCTGTCGGCCCGGCCCTGGCGGATGACGACGGGGACGTCAGCGTTGGTGGCGATGGCGTCAACGTCGGCGGCGACGACGGGGTGGCCGTCGGCGCGGGGGACGACGGCAGCGCGAACGGTAGCTCGACCCTTTCGGCCGACGCGGACCAGGACGGTGTCGATGCCGACGCCTCGGTGAGTGGGGGCGACGGCAGCGGGACCGACGGCGCGGTCGACTGCAGCCTCGATACGAGTTCGCAGGACGCGGACTGTGAGCCGAGCGGCACCGACGGCGCACCGAGCCCGGACGACGCGCCCGAGGCGCCCGATGTCGGTGGCGACGACGCTCCCGAGGCACCGAGCCCCGGCGACGCTCCCGAGGTCCCGAGCATCGGTGGCGGTGACGACGGCGGCGACGGTGGCGACGGTGGGAGCGCCGCCCCCTCGCCCGGACTGGAGGAGATTTCGAGCCCCGACGAGCCCATCGAGGCGCCCGACCTCCCCGTGAACTACGAGGAGGACGTCCCGTTCGATGCGTTCCCGAACTTCTGCAACCCGCCGTACGGCGTGGAGGACGTCCGGGAGGCGAACCCGGTCGACCCGACCGACCCCTTCGCGGGGACGGGCGCGAAGGAGCAGCTCCCGAAGCAGGTCCGCGAGCCCCCGCAGACCCCGGTCGGCAACCCGCTGGGTCTGGTCAGCTCCCCGATCGACCAGTGTGATGTCTTCAACCCGTACGACCCGGCCGTCAACCCGACGAGCCCGCCGGACGACCCGAGCGCGTCGTTCGACCCGCGCGGCCAGTCCGCCGGCCAGGAGGGCGTCTACGTCAACTGGCTCGCCGAGGGTACGACCGGCGAGGACGCGCCCGGTGGCGAGACGATGGCGGTCGTCATGGCCTCGCGGAACATGACGGCGGTCATCGTCGAGCCGAGCGCGACGAACGGCCGGACGAACACCGGTGGAGCGGTCGACGCCCGGATGCCCGGCAACCAGCCCAACCAGGGCAGCTACGTCGCCTTCGCCGAGGCGTTCGGCCAGGGTGCCAGCCTGAGCATCGAGTGCAACGGCTCGGCGTGCAAGCCGAAGGCCGGTGGCGTCCCCAGCGGTAACGCCATCCCGGCCGTCCCGGCCGGCGGCGGGAGCGGCGGTGAGGACCCGGAACCGGGTCCGGACGCCGACACCGGCGAACCGACGACCAACGTCGGCCAGGAGGGTGCGGTCATCATGGACGACCGTCGGGCGACGCTCGGTGACGGACTCCCCAGCGGCGAGAACGACGTCGTCTTCGGGACGAACTACAACCAGACCGTCGCCGAGGAGGACGCACAGCTCTCCGGCAACGGCCGCCAGGCCAACCTGGAGACCGCCTACGACAGTGGCGCCTACCCCGGTGACGACGACGTCTACGTCCTGGCGAAGGGCGACGGCGCCGGCGTCATCGTCGGCCTCGAGTGCGACGACTACCGCTGCAGTCCGGCCGACAACACCGGCGTCTACGCCGGCCCGGGCTCGATGATCTTCGACATGATCCCGAGTCCGCCGGAGCCGGTCCCCTCGCCGTAAGCACGGGATCTGCGCGGTCGTTCTTCCTCCTTCATCTCCGCTCTGCGCTCGCACCCCCAGCGACAGCCACGCGCCGGGACCCGACACGCTTTTACTGCCGTACGACTTCGTCCATTACAAGACAGAACTGTACATCAGTGATTCTCAATGCAGGACTACATCGAGCGTGTGACGGACGGCGGGGACCTGACGCAGGCCGAGGCCCGGGAGGTCTCGACGCTGGTCTTCGAGGAGGCGACCGAGGCACAGATCGGCGCGTTGCTCGCGGCGCTTCGGGCGAAGGGCGAGACCGAGGCGGAGATCGCCGGCTTCGCCGAGGGGATGCGCGCGGCCGCACGGACCATCTCGCCCGACCGCGAGCCGCTGGTCGACACCTGCGGGACGGGCGGTGACGACTACGACACCATCAACGTCTCCACGACGAGCGCCATCGTCGCGAGCGGCGCGGGCGTCCCCGTCGCGAAGCACGGCAACTACTCGGTCTCCTCGTCGTCGGGGAGCGCGGACGTGCTGGAGGTCGTCGGGGTGAACGTCGAGGCCGAGCCCGAGGCCGTCGAGCGGGCCATCGAGCGCGACGGCATCGGCTTCATGCTGGCGCCCGTGTTCCACCCCGCGATGAAGGCCGTCATCGGTCCCCGCCGCGAACTCGGGATGCGGACCCTGTTCAACATCCTCGGGCCGCTGACGAACCCCGCCGGGGCCGACGCACAGGTCGTCGGCACGTACGACCCGGCCCTGGTCGTACCGATGGCAGAAGCGCTGGCCCGGATGGACGTCGAGCGGGCGCTGGTCGTCCACGGCGACGGTCTCGACGAGATCTGCCTCCACGGCGAGACGGTCGCGGCCGAGGTGAACGGCGCCGACGTGACCGAACTGGAACTCGCACCGGAGGACTTCGGTCTGGACCGCGCACCCGTCGATGACATCTCGGGCGGTACCCCGGAGGACAACGCCGCGGATCTCCGGGCCATCGTCGAGGGCGACGAGACCGGGGCCAAACGCGATGTCATCCTCGCGAACGCCGGTGCCGCCATCTACGTGGCCGGCGAGGCCGATTCGCTGGCGGCCGGCGCCGAGCGGGCGCTGGCCGCCATCGAGTCCGGCGACGCCGCGGCGAAACTGGCCGACCTGTGTGACGGTGCCTGAGATGGTGGCCAGCGCCGCGGTCGACGACGGTGCGCTCGCCACGCCGGCGCGGACGCGGACGAAGATCTGCGGCATCACCCGCGAGGCGGACCTCCGGACCGCGGTCGCCGCGGGCGCGGACGCGGTCGGTGTCATCACGGACGTGACCGTCGAGTCGCCCCGGGCGGTCACCGTCGACCGGGCCCGCGACCTGCTTGACGCGGTCCCCCCGTTCGTGACGGGGACGCTCGTGACGATGCCGGAGAACGCCGAGGCGGCGGTCCGGCTGGTCGAGCGGCTGGAACCGGACGCCGTGCAGGTCCACGGGCTCGCGCCCGACCGGGTGGCGGCACTGCGCGTCCGTGCATCCGTGCCTGTCCTGCCGGCCGTGGACGCCACCGACGCACGGCGATACGCCGACGCGGCCGACGCGCTCGTGGTGGACTCGCTCGACGACGAGGGCGGAGGGGGCACGGGCGAGACGCACGACTGGGAGCGCACGCGCGACCTGGTCACGGAGCTGGATGTCCCGGTCGTGCTGGCCGGCGGCCTCACGCCCGACAACGTCGCGACGGCCGTCCGGACCGTCCGCCCGTTCGCGGTCGACGTGGCCTCGGGCGTCGAGCGCGAGGGCGGTGTGAAGGATGCGGAGGCGGTACGGGCGTTCGTGCGACACGCGACCCGGGCGCTGGACGGCGAGGAGGTGGCGAGATGAGCGACGACGTGGGGGGCGAGCCGACGCTGGACGTCTCGCGCGAGCGGTTCGGCGACCTCGTGGCCCACGGACGGCGGACCGACGCGGGGAGCGAGACGGGCGTCGTGGTCCGCGCGGAGGCGACGCTCCCGGTCGAGGTCGAGCCGCTCACCGCGTACGCCGCGCTGAGCGGGCGGACCACCGACGCCCCGGCTGCCGACCACACCTTCCTGCTGGAGAGCGCGGAGAAGGTCGCATCCAGCGACCCCGACGGCGCGTTCACGCCCGACCGGAGCGGCGCCGACCGGCACGCACGCTACTCGTTCGTCGGCTACGACCCCGCCGCCCGTGTGACGGTCCACCCCGAGGGCGAGGACCGTGTCGACATCGAGGTGCTGGACGAGCGGTACGAGGACCTCGTGACGCCGGGCGAGGGCGACACGCTGGACACCCTCCGGGCGGCCCTGCCGGACGTGGCACGCCGTGGGTTCGGCAACGGCCACCGCCAGCGCCTCGACGGCGGGCTCGTCGGCTTCCTCTCGTACGACGCCGTCTACGACCTCCACCTCCACGAGGTGGGCATCGAGCGGCCGGACTCCCGGTTCCCGGACGCGGAGTTCCTGCTGACGACCCGAACGGTCGTCTTCGACGACGAGCGCGACACCGTCTCGCTGGCGTTCACCCCCGTCGTCCGGCCCGGGGACGACCCGGACGCGGTGTACGACGACCTGCTCGCGGAGGCCGAGCGCGTCGCCGGCCTCCTCGCGGACGCACCGGCCCCGTCGCCGGGCGGGTTCGTCCGTACGGGCGAGCGCGCTGGGCCACAGGACGCGTACGAGGACGCCGTCCGGACCGCGAAGGAGCACGTCCTCGACGGCGACATCTACCAGGGCGTCATCTCCCGGACCCGGGAGCTGTACGGCGATATCGACCCGCTCGGGCTGTACGCGGCGCTGCGGGAGGTGAACCCGTCGCCGTACATGTACCTGCTCGACCACGACGACCTGACCATCGTCGGCGCGTCGCCGGAGACCCTGGTGTCGGTGCGCGGCGACACCGTCACCTCGAACCCCATCGCCGGCACCTGCGACCGCGGCACCTCGCCCGTCGAGGACCGGCGGCTCGCGGGCGAGATGCTGGCCGACGGGAAGGAGCGCGCCGAGCACACGATGCTGGTCGACCTCGCGCGCAACGACGTGCGGCGGGTGAGCGAGGCCGGGTCGGTGCGGGTCGAGGAGTTCATGAACGTCCTCAAGTACAGCCACGTCCAGCACATCGAATCGACCGTGACCGGCCGACTCGCCGACGGGGCCGACGCCTTCGACGCGGCACGGGCGTCGTTCCCGGCTGGGACGCTCTCGGGCGCGCCGAAGATGCGCGCGATGGAGATCATCGACGACCTCGAGCGGACCCCCCGCGGCCCGTACGGCGGTGGCGTCGGCTACGTCTCCTGGGACGGCGACGCCGACATGGCCATCGTCATCCGGACCGCGACGGTCGAGGCGGGCGCCGGCCCCGACGGGACGGACCTCGTGACCGTGCAGGCGGGCGCGGGCATCGTCGCGGACTCGGACCCGACCAGCGAGTACGAGGAGACCGAGAACAAGATGCGCGGCGTCCTCGTGGCGCTGGAGGAGATCGAGTCGGAGTCGCCGGATGTCGTGGACGACGCCGCTGAGCCGGAGGTGTCACGATGAGCGTCGAGGCCGCCGCCGATGTGGCCGACGACGCGCCGCTGGTGCTGTTCGTCGACAACTTCGACTCGTTCACGTACAACCTCGTCGAGTACGTCAGCCAGCACGCCCGGACGACCGTGCGGCGCAACACCGCCTCCCTGGCGGAGTTGCGCGACATCGACCCCGACGCTATCGTCATCTCGCCGGGCCCCGGCCACCCGAAGAACGCCCGGGACGTGGGCGTCACCAACGAGGTGTTCCACGACCTCTCGCGGGAGGTACCGACGCTGGGTGTCTGTCTCGGGCTGGAGGCGGCGGTGTACGCCTACGGCGGCACCGTCGGGCGCGCACCGGAACCCATCCACGGCAAGGCGTTCCCGGTCGAACACGACGGGCAGGGCGTGTTCGTCGGCCTGGACCAGGGGTTCCAGGGCGGGCGCTACCACTCGCTCGTCGCGACCGAGGTGCCCGACTGCTTCGACGTGACGGCGACGACCGCCCACGACGACGTCGACCTCGTGATGGGGGTCCGCCACGAGGACCACCCCATCGAGTGCGTCCAGTTCCATCCCGAGAGCGTCCTGACGGGCGTGGGCCACGACATCGTCCGGAACTTCCTGGACGGCGTCTGAGACGGCGCGTCGGCAGGGTGGCCGGCGTGGTACGGCGGCCATCCCGAGTGGCCCGACGTGGCGCGGCAGCAACTGGGGGGCCGGCGTGGTGCGGCACCCGCCTGGGGTGGGCTGGCGTGGCGCCCGCCCGGGGACCCGTAGCTGGAGACGGTGCGGGGACCCGTAGCCTGATACGGCGGGCGCCCGCGGACACGACTGATGGAGCACGAGTGGAGCGACGGCAGCGCCGTCGAGACGTACACCGGCCGCGGGTTCGACGTGTTCGACCCCGACCCGGCCACCGTCCACCTCGCCGACATCGCTGCCGGACTGGCCCACACCTGCCGGTTCGGCGGCCACCCGCAGCGGTTCTACAGCGTCGCGGAGCACTCGCTGTACGTGGCCACGGAGCTGGCGGACGAGGGCGGCGACCGGCTGGCGCTGCTGGGGCTGTTGCATGACGCCGGCGAGGCCTACGTCGGCGACATCCCGCGACCGGTCAAGCGGCGGCTGGACGGCTTCGAGGAGGTCGAGGCGGCCGTGCTGGCGGCGGTCTGGGACGGGCTCGGCGTCGACCCGCCGACGGAGTCCGAATGGGAACGCGTCATGGCCGCCGACGACCGGCTGCTGACCTACGAGGCCGACGAACTGCTGGCCGACGGGAGCTGGGCCGGCGAGCCGCCCGCACTCGGCTACGACCTCGGCCGTCGGCCGGTCGACGAGGTCCGGGAGCGGTTCCGGACGCGGGCGGAGACCCTGCTGGGTGTCTGAGGGCGAACGCACCCGTCCGCGGCGTGCCCGTGACCGGGATCTGCCCCCGGCCGTGCGACGGTCCCACGTGCGGGAGGCGGCGCAGAACCCGCGCGTATCGAAACCTACTCCTTCCGCACGCCTCTCTCCCCGGGTGACTGATATGGCTGCACTCGACAAGCGGACCCACGACCGGAAGTTCGTGCGGACGTTCTTCACCACGCCGACGGCCGAGAAGGGAGTCGACGACTCCGCGAAGAAACTGCGCAGCGCGATCGGCCTGCGCGGGATGCAGGCCCCCGACGTCTGGGTGCCGGACAACGAGGACGCCACCGCGCCCAATATGCGCGACGAGGGTGCCGAGAACATCGCCGAGGTCCTCGCCGAGGGCGGCGCCGACTTCCCCGGCGAGATCCACCCGCGCGTCGTCTGGCACCGCGACAGCCCCGAGACGCGCTACAAGGGTTTCCAGCATATGCTCCACATCGCGGACCCCGAGAACGGCGCCGTCGAGCACCTCGACGGCTTCGTCATCCCGGAGGTCGGCGATATCGACGACTGGAAGAAGGCCGACGAGTTCATCACCATCGTCGAGAACGAGCACGGCCTCGAGGAGGGGTCGCTCGCGATGAGCGTCATCATCGAGTCCGGCTCCGCCGAGCTCGCCATGGAGAAGCTCCGCGACGAGATGGGCAAGCCCTCGAACAACCTCGAGCGCCTCTTCCTGCTCGTCGACGGTGAGGTCGACTACACGAAGGACATGCGCGCCATCACCCCGACCGGCGCGCTGCCGGAGTGGAAGGAGCTGCGCCACAACACCTCCCGCGCCGCCTCCGCCGCGGGCCTCATCTCCGTCGACGGCCCGTACGACGACATCCGCGACGTGGACGGCTACCACGAGCGCATCACCGCCAACAACGCGATGGGGATGCTCGGCATCTGGTCGCTCACGCCGGGGCAGGTCGTCGAGGCCAACCAGAGCCCGCTCCCGCCGGCCGAGGGCTACTGGATCATCGACGCCGACGGTCGCGAGGTCGAACTCGAGAGCCAGGACGGCGTCGAGGTCTACTCCGGCGACCGCATCGAGCTCGAGGCAGAGGACGGCGGCTACGAGCTCGAGATCGGCGGTGACGAGCTGTTCTTCGAGACCGAGGAGGACCTCGTCGCGGAGCTGCTCGACCTGCTCGACTACGTCCCCTCGATGGACGACATCGTCGACTCCATGGAGGAGTTCGAGGCCGCGAAGGAGGCCGGCAAGGGTGCCATCGCGATGACCCAGTCCGCCACCGTCTCCATCGACGGCGTCGAGGTCGACATCGCCAAGGACCGCATGTGGGACGAGGCGACCTACCAGGCGCTCATGACGCCGGTCGCGCTGTTCCAGGACGTCTACGAGAACCGCCCGGACCAGCACGACGACCTCGCCGAGCTCTACAGCGAGGACGTCGTCGAGCGGGCGATGAGCGTCGGGAACTAGACGACTCCACGGTCACCACTTCTTTCGGCGTCGCACCAACCGGTAGTCGGGTGTGTCGAATTTCCAGATAAATCGAGATATACCATCCAAACCGTGGATATTATCAGATGATTCCGGCAATAAATCATCAACAGCGATACTCCACCCTCAATCCCACGGCGCGCTCGGCGGGTTCACGCAGCGGTGGCGCTCCTCGATGGCCGAGATGCGCTCGACCTGCTCGTCCGAGAGCACCACGTCCCGCGACTGGAGGTTCTCCGCGAGGTGGCCGCCGGTCGTCTTCGGGATGGCCGCGACGTTGCGCGCACGGAGCCACGCGAGACAGACCTGCCCGGGTGTCGCGTCGACCTCGTCGGCCACCTCCTGCACCACGGGGTGTTCGAGCGCCTTCCCGCGCGCGACCGGAGAGTAGGCCACGGGGAGCACGTCGCGCTCGTGGCACGCGTCGACCAGTTCGTCCTGCGGGAGCAGGGGGTGGCACTCGAACTGGTGGGCCAGGGGGGCGTGCTCTGCGTGAGTGAGGAACTCGTCGAGCAGCTCGACCGTGAAGTTCGAGACGCCGATGGCCCGTGTGGTCCCCTCGTCGACGAGGTCGTCCAGCGCGCGGGACGTCTCCGCGGCGTCGTACGCGGCGCGGGGCCAGTGGACGTAGACCAGGTTGGGGGTCCGGCCGAGGCGGTCCTTCGAGGCCCGGACCGACGAGACGCAGTCCTCGTAGGAGCAGTTCTCCGGCGCGACCTTGGTGGCGAGGAACACCTCGTCGGCGTCGATGTCCGTGTCGGCCGCCCGGAGGCCCCGCCCCACCTCGAGTTCGTTGTCGTACAGCTGCGCGGTGTCGACGTGCCGGTAGCCCGCCTCGACCGCGTCGGTGACGACCTCGGTGGCGGTGTCGCCGGTGAGCTTCCACGTGCCGAGCCCGAGTGCGGGCACGTCCTCGGGCGTCGGCGCGGGAGCGTCGTCGGTCATTGCGCGGTCCACCCCCCGTCGACCGCGATGTTCTCTCCCGTGACGTAGCTCGCGGCGTCCGAGACCAGATACACGACCGCGCCCGCGACGTCCTCGGGGTCGGCCATCCGCTCCATCGGCGTACGGTCCTCGTACGCGGCCACGAACTCGGGGTCCTGCTCGTCGAAGACGCCGCCCGGCGAGACGGCGTTGACCCGGACCTCGGGCGCGAACTCGCAGGCGAGGTAGCGGGTCAGGTTGAGGATGCCGCCCTTGCTGGCGGAGTAGTGCGCCGGGCTCGGTGGCATGTTGGCCTCCTCGTAGACACGGAAGTCCGGCGCGGCCACGCCGTACGTCGAACCGAAGTTGACCACGGCGCCCCCCTCCCGGACGGCGTCGTCCGGGTCGGCCTGGCCCGCCGTCCCGGCGCCGTCGGGGTGCATCCGGCGGATGGCCTCACGGGAGAGCGTCGCGGTCGCGGTGAGTTGCGCGTCGACCTGCTCGCGCCAGTCCGCCTGGTCGCGCGCGAGGAAGGCGTCCCCGTAGGCCGCGTCGCGGGGGTAGGCCGCGTGGACGGCGGCGTCGAGACGGTCGAACCCGTCGATGACCGCGTCGTACAGTTTGCGGATCGAGGCCTCCGAGGTCACGTCCACGTGGTGGTAGATGCCGTCGACGTCGTCGGCCACGCCCCGGCCGGCCTCGCGGTCCACGTCGGCGACCACCACCTCGGCGCCGTGGTCGGCCAGCGCCTCGCAGACCGCGGGCCCGATGCGTCCGGCCCCGCCCACCACGACGACCACCTCGTCCGTCAGGTCGAACAGCGTCATGGTCGGGCGTTCTCGCGGCGGGGGCATAAAGCCGGGAGGCCGCAGCGGTGTTCGGATTGGTGTTCGGATTCGTGACAGCGATGGTGCGTCTGTAGCGATGCATTGGTCAACACCAACGGCGACAGCGACGGGAACAGGCTGTTGAAAGCCCGCGCGCTCGGGGGGCCTTTCAGTCCCACCCGATTCGGCGTTCGAGGGTCGCTCCGCTCCGTGTTGGCTCGGTGCGGACGCTCCGTGGAACACGCAATCCCGGGCGGGAATGGAAGGGGCTTCCTACCCGTTCCGTCCGGAGAAAGGGCCACACAACCAATCGCTACAGCCAGCCCCAGAATCGAACGCCCGACAGCGCCATCGACCGCAATCCATACGGCCGCGCCACCCCCACCATCGGTCAGTGACCGGCCCCGCATCCGACGCGCCAGAGGCGGTCGAAACGGCCGTCACGGCGCCGCCCGAGCACCCCCGGGACGCGCTCGTCTCCGTCGTCGTCCCGACCTACGAGCGGGCCGACCGGGTCGGCGGGGCCATCGAGAGCGCGCTCGACCAGACCCACGACCGACTGGAGGTCGTGGTGGTGAACGACGGCTCGACGGACGACACCCGCGCCGTCGTCGCGGAGTACGCCGACGCCCACGAGCAGGTCCGCGCACTCCACAACGACCGGAACCGCGGCATCAGTCACACCCGGAACCGCGGCATCGAGGCGGCCGATGGGGCCTACGTCTGCCAGCTGGACGACGACGACCGGTGGCGCCCCCGGAAGGTCGAGCGCCAGCTCGCGGCCCTCGACCGGCTCCGCGAGCGCGAGGGCCACGACCCGGCGGACTACTGCGGCGTCTACTGCGGCGGCGTGGTCCGCGATTCCACGGGTGAGGTCGTCCGCCGGGTCGAGACGGGCGCGGCGGGCGACCTCTGGCCCGACGTGCTGGTCCGCTTCGACGTGCGGCCCCACTCGGGCCACCTCGTCCGGCGGGACTGCATCGAGGCCGTCGGCGGCTACGACGAGTCGTTCCCACGGGGCGTCGACTGGGACCTCACGGTGCGACTCTGCCGGCACTGGCGCTGGGCGTACGTTCCCGAACCACTCGTGGAGCGCCGCTACGCCGACGACAACGTCTCCGGTGACGCCGCGTTCGGCGACCCGTCCTACGAGGTCGCCATCCGCGAGCGGCTCCGTGGGAAGTACGCCGACGACCTCGCGGCCAACCCGGACGCGCGGCGGCGGTTCGAGGCGATGCTCGCGAAGCAGCGGGGACTGGCCGCGCTCGAACGGGGCGACCGGCGCCGGGCGGTCCGGCAACTCGCCCGGACGCTCCGGCTCGCGCCCGAACCGATCCACGCCGCGATGCTCGGCCTGGGGGCGCTCGGCCGGCGCGCCTACCGGGCGGCGTGGCGCGCGAAGCAGTCGGTCGTGGGGACATGAGCGGGGACGACACCGCGGACGGGCCCGGCACGCGAGGGGACGAGGACACGCCGACGCTCGCCGCGGTCACCGACGCGCTGCTGGCCGTGGAGTCGGACCTCGACCTCCTGTCGCGGACGGTCGACGGGGTCCGGTACTGGTCACACGTCCGGTTCGACGCGCAGCAACGGCTCCTCGAACTGACGGGCGCGACGGACACCGCCCACGGGTCGGGGGGGCTGACGACCGCGGACCGTGCCCGGCGCATCCTCCGTGGACTCCGGCCCTCGCGGAACCCCTGGCTGGCATCTGACACCGACCTGCTCGTGTGGGGCCACGAACGCCGGACCCGGCGCGAGGGGGACTGGCACGACCGGTACTGCGACCCGTTGCTCGACACGTTCGATGGGGGCGGGGCGAACAGCGCCGACGACCCGTCCCCGTCGTGGACCTACGTCGAGTCACCCCACGAGGGCGAGCACCTGACCCCGGCCCACACCGACGGCGTCCGGTACCTCGACCCCGTCCTGTACGGCGCCGGCCTGGCGGACCACCTCGGCGACCCGGCGGACGAACTCCCGGCGGCCGAGCGGACGAAGCTCCGGACCGCCGAGGCACGCCTGCGCGAGGCCGTCGGCACGGCGCCGGACCTCGTGGAACTGGTCGGACGGCGCCTCGCCAGGCGGCGGCTGGAGCGGCCGGCGTTCCGTGCGCTGCTCCGCCGCGTCGACCCCGACCTCGCGGTCGTGACGGTCTGGTACACGAAGCCGACGTTCGTGGCGGTCTGCCGGGAGGAGGAGGTCCCGGTCGCCGAACTCCAGCACGGCGTCGTGAGCCCGTACCACCTCGGCTACGCGTACCCCGACAGCGACGCCAGGGGATGGACGGGCACCCCGGGTGTCTTCCCGGACTACCTGTGCTCGTGGGGCGAGCGCTGGGCGGACCTCTGCCCGCTCCCGCTCCCGGAGGAGCGGGTCCTGCCGGTCGGCTACCCCGAACTGGAGCGCGGGCGCGAGCGCTACGCCGAGCCGGCCACGCGGAACCGCGTGACGTTCGTCTCGCAGGGGACCGCCGGCGTCCGGCTCTCCCGGGTCGCCTGCGAGGTGGCCGAGCGGCTCGCCGGAGCGACCGACCGACACGGGCCGGCCGGGGAGCCGCCGGAACTCGTCTACAAGCTCCACCCCTCGGAGTACGACCGCTGGCGCGAGCGGACGCCGTGGCTGGTCGACGCTGCCGAGGCCGGGCGGCTCCGCGTCGTCGATGACCCGTCCGTCGACCTGTACGAGCTGTTCGCGACGAGCCGGGCCCAGGTCGGGGTCTACTCGACGGCACTGTTCGAGGGGCTGGCCTTCGGCTGCGAGACGCTGCTGGTCGACCTGCCGGGCGTCGCGTACATGGAGCGGCTCGTCGAGACCGGGGCCGCGCGACTACTGCCGGACGCCGCGGCCGTCGCGGACGCCATCGCGCACGGTGGACGGGAACACGGGGACGCGGTGGCCTTCGACCCGGACGCGTACTTCCGGCCGGACGCGACCGAGCACGCGACCCGGGCACTCGAACGGCTGGCGAACGAGGGAACGCCCCGGTGAGCACGGGCGCTGGGGTGCCTCGGTGAGCGTAGCCGCGACGGGAAAACACTTACAGCGCAGACCCATCCGCTGGGATATGGCTACGGTCACCGACGCCGAGGGGGAGCCGGCGACCGACATCGACGTCGACGCCGACACGTACGCGGCGACGCTGGCCGCCGACGGCGTCGTGGTGGTGGAGGACTTCTTCGCGCCGTCGCTCTGCGACGAGATCCGCGAGGCCGTCGAGAGTCGGCTCGACGGGCTGCCGCGAGCCGGCCCCGACGACGACTACGGCTCGCTCGCGACACGGGGCGAGCCGGTCGTCAGGGAACGCACCGGCGAGAACGACGACGGGATGCTCGACGTGTTCAACATGGGACTCGCCGTGCCGGCACTGGCCCAGCTCAAGCGCGACCGCTTCGTCGCCGAGGTGATCAACGGCGCCGCCGCCGAGCGCTACACCCCCGACAACCTCAACGTCTACGTCAACCGCGGCGTGACCGACACCCGGGACTTCCACGCCGACACGTACGCGGGCAAGTTCAAGTCCTTCGTCTACCTCACGGACGTCCCCGACGAGCGGTACGGGCCGTTCCAGTACATCCCGGGGAGCCACGAGCCCTCCGTCCTGCGGCGGAAGGCCGCCAAGCTCGTCAACCGGGTCCGCGGGAACCCGTCGACGGACGGGGTCTTCTACGACGACGACGACGCGCTGGTCTGCACGGCCTCGAAGGGCACGCTCATCATCGCCGACCAGGGTGGCCTCCACCGCGGGACACCCCAGGAGCCGGGGTTCGAGCGCATGCTCGCGACGACCTCGTACACGCCCGCGGGCGCCGACCACCACTGA
The DNA here is from genome assembly GCF_029338515.1 of Haloglomus litoreum. Classification (GTDB taxonomy): domain Archaea; phylum Halobacteriota; class Halobacteria; order Halobacteriales; family Haloarculaceae; genus Haloglomus; species Haloglomus litoreum. Next base: position 3,330,618 of record NZ_CP119988.1, read on the forward strand.
TGTCGGCCGGCACGTCAGCGACCGACGGACGGAGGGACCACTGATGCCGGACGAACGCGACATCGACCCGGTCCACATCGGTGACCGCGCGGTCGGCCCCGGCGAACCGGCGTACGTCATCGCCGAGGCCGGCGCCAACCACGACGGCGAACTGGCGAAGGCAAAGCGCCTCGTCGACGCAGCCGTCGAGAGCGGCGCCGACGCCGTCAAGTTCCAGAACTACACCGCCGAGCGGCTCGTCACACGCGACGCGCCGAAGTACTGGGACGAGGGCACGCAGTACGAGACGTTCACCGAACTCGACGTGCTCGAACGCGAGGACTACGAGGCGATGGCAGCCTACGCCCGCCACCAGGATCTGATGTACCTCTCGACGCCGTTCGACGGCCTCGCCGTCGACCTGCTGGACGACCTCGACGTGCCCGCGTACAAGATCGCGTCGGGGGACCTGACACACCACCCGCTGTTGCGGGACGTGGCTTCGCGCGGCGAGCCGGTTATCCTCTCGACCGGGATGGCGACGCTCGAGGAGATCCGGGCCGCCGTCGGCGTCATCGAGGACGCCGGCAACGACGACATCGTCCTGCTGCACTGCATCACGCGGTATCCGACCGACATCGGTGACGCGAACCTCCGGATGATGTCGACGCTCATGCGCGAGTTCGACCACCCCGTGGGGCTCTCGGACCACACCATCGGGACGACCGTCCCCGTCGCGGCGGCGGCGATGGGCGCGGCCGTCATCGAGAAGCACTTCACCTACGACACGTCGCTCGAGAAGAGCCCGGACCACCGGCTCTCCGCGGACGTGGAGGTGATGAGCGAGATCGTCGACCGCACCCGCGAGGTCCACGCCGCGATGGGCCGGGCCGAGCAGGGCCCGACCGAGGTCGAGGCCGACGGGATGCGGCTGGCGCGGCGCTCGCTCGTCACGGATCGGGCCATCGAGGCCGGCGAGCGCATCCGACGCACGGACCTCGCGGTCAAGCGCCCGGGGACGGGCCTCGCGCCGAAGCTGCTGTTCGAGGTCGACGAGGGGGAGTGGCGCGCGACCCGCGACCTCGATGCCGACACGGTGCTGACGGCCACGGACGTGGAGGGACTGCCGACCGGGGCTGCGGACGACGACTGACCGGGACGGCGAGACACACTACAGGACCAACCGAACCATGGACGCCACGGACCCGCTCTGCATCGTGCCCGCGCGTGGCACCTCGCCGGGCCTCCCGAAGAAGCACTTCAAGGAGCTGGCCGGCAAGCCCGTCCTCGCGCACACGCTCGAGACGGCGCTGGCGTGCCCTGGCATCGAGGAGGTCGTCGTCACCACCGAGGACGAGGCGCTGGCCGACCTGGCGCGCGAACACGGGGCGCGCGCACCGTTCCTCAGACCGACCGAGCTGGCCGGCGACGCGCTCCTCCACGAGGTCGTCGCCCACGCCGTCGACGAGCTGCGCGCGGAGCGACCCGTCACCGGGGAGACACCCATCGTCGTCCTGCAGCCCAACGTCCCCTTCCGGCGGGTCGCGGACGTGGAGACGGCCATCGAGCGGTTCCGGGCAGGCCACGCGGCGGTCATCAGCGTCGCCGAGGAACGGCGGTTCTTCTGGCAGGCACGGGAGGACGGTGGCGGGGAGGCCGGCGGTCCGCCGACCGACGCCACGCCGGCGGGCGAGCGGCTCGAACCCCGCTTCGAGGAGCGCGCGCTCCGGACGGACCTGGAGCCGTTCTACCGGGAGACGGGCTCCATCAACGTCACGTCGACCGCCCTCCTGCAACAAGGAACCCGCGTGGGCGACGCCCCGGGCTACGTCGTCACTGACCGGCTCTCCTCGCTGGCCATCGACGGCGTGGTCGACCTGTGGCTGGCCGAGCGGCTGGCCCAGGGGCCCCGCGTCGCCTTCCGGGTCGACGGGGGTGGCACCCGGGGGATGGGCCACGTCTCCCGGTGTCTCACGCTCGCCGCGGAGCTGGAGCGGACCCTCCGCGCCGAGTCGACCTTCGTCTGCCGGGCGGACTACCCGGCCGGCTGCGCGGCGGTCCGCGACGCCGGCCGCGAGGTCCACGTCGTCGACCCCGACGAGCGGGACCCGCTCGCGCCGGTCGTCGGGATGGACCCCGACCTGGTCTTCCTGGACGTGCTCGACACGGACCCCGAGCGGGTGCGCCGGCTCCACCGGACCGCGGCCGCCGTCGTGAACCTGGAGGACCTCGCGGGCGGCCCCGAACACGCCGACCTCGTCGTGAACGCGCTGTACGAGCCCGAACTCGTCGAGGGCGGCGGCAACCACCTCGCGGGGGCCGAGTACTTCGTCCTGCGCGAGGAGTTCCGCGACCGACCGCTCGCGGTCCCGGAGGCGGCCCGCCACGGCCTGCTGACGTTCGGCGGCAGCGACCCCGCCGGCCTGTCGCCGCTCGCCGTCCGGGCGGTGGCCGACGACGGCCGCGACTACCGACTCGTCCGCGGCCCGGACTTCGACGACCCCGACCTGGACGACGCGCTGGCCGACGCGCCGAACGTCGAGGCCGTCGGGGCCCCGGAGATGGGCCCGCTGATGGAGTGGGCCGACCTCGCGGTCTGCTCGGGCGGGCGGACCGTGTACGAACTCGCGGCGACCGGAACCCCGACGCTCGTGCTGGCGCAGAACGACCGCGAGCACGAGCGGATGCGCGCGCTGGGCGAGCGCGGCGTCGTCGAGTACCTGGGCGACGGTCGTGACGTGACGGCCGCGGAGCTGCGCGGGGCGGTGAACACGTTCGCGAACGACGCCGAACGCCGGCGTGAACTGGCCGAGTGCGCCCGCGAGTTCGTCGACGGCGCCGGAACGCGGCGCATCCTCGATGCCGTCCACGAGGCGCTGCTGGGGTGAGGATGTGTCTGTAACGACTGGTGTGGCGGCGATAGTAAGTACAACAGCGACGGTTAGGGGCTGTTGAAAGCCCCCGCGCGCTTGACCGGCCGCGGCTCGCTGCGGTCCTCGGCCTCTCTCAGGTCGGCCTTCGGTCCTTGCGTCGCCGGGGCCGGGTCAAGCGCGCGACCCCTTTCAGTCCCGCCCGGTGCAGCCTTCCAGGGTTGCTTCGCACCATGCTGGCTCGGTGCGTGCGCTCCGTGGAACAGGCAATCTCGGGCGGGACTGGAAGGGGCTGGCCGCCTCGACCCATCCCGGGCGATGCAAGCACCGTCGTCCGAGACGGCTCCGCCGTCTCGTGATCCCGAAAATCTCCGATTTTCGGAGCCAGCGACCGCAGGGAGCGAGGAGCGCAGCGAGCCCCGGATGGTCGAGCGTCGGGAGACTCCGTCTCCCGGAACCGCGGCTCCGCCGCGGTCGCCGATGGACTCCGTCCACCGAGCAGTCGGCGCGAAGCGCCGACGACGGCCAGGGGCTTCCAACCCCTTCGCTTCAGTTTCGAATCTATCTAACAAATCGGTACAACCAGCCCCCTGCATCCAACACGAGTCTGCAGATGGGCAAGATATTGATCAAAATTCAAATTATCCCATCTGAATCCGTAATAAATTATCTTTAAATCAGATAATTCATCAAGTCTGGATCTCCAACACGTATCCCGGATTCCCGACCACCGTCATCCTTTGCAGCAGCCGATACGCGTATCCCCGCCAGTCACGCATGGACAGGTATGCCCGAAGAAGTGCTGTTCGAGACAGAGTCGATGCGGAGCCGATCGGAGGTCGCCGCCTACCTGCGCGATGTCGCCGACGCGCTGGAGAGCGACGGGGCCGTCACGCTCACCGCGGGCGACCAGTCCATCTCGGTGACGCCGCCGAACCGCGTCGAGTTCGAGGTGAAGGTCGAGCGCGAGGGCCCGGCCAGTGGCCCCGGCGAGCTCGGCCTCGAACTGGAGCTGGAGTGGGACGAGGACGCGCCCGACGACGGGTCGGAGCTGTCCATCGAGTAATCAGACCGAGAACGGCGTCTCGGCCCGTACCTCGACCTCGCGGACCCGGAGTTCGCCGACGGCGGTGTAGTCGCCCGGCCGCGGGTCGGGCCACTCCGCCTCGAACGTGGCCGACTCGCCGGGGGCGAACTCCGCCGGGCGGAGCGCCTGTGCGAACACCCGCCCGTCGGACCAGCGCCACACCTCCTCGCCATCGGCCGTCAGCACGGCGAAGTCGGCGTCGCCGCTGTCGCGGAAGGTCACGCTGACCGGGTCGTACCCGGCGTTCTCGACGACGAGGGCGAACGCGACCCGCTGTCCGCCCCCGTCGACCGTGACCTCCAGCGATGCGTCGAGCGATGACACGGTGTACCCCTGCGACCCCGGGAAGAAAGCGTTTGTGCGGCCTGGAGAGTGTCGTCCCGTACCGGGAAGTGTCGTCCCCGGGGGGCCGGACTACCGCCGGAGCGCCGCCGGGATGTCCAGCAGGCCGGCACCCGTCTCGGCCACGTCGTGGCCGATGTCCTCGGCGGTGTAGAGGAGTCGCTCCTCCGTCCGGGCGGGGTCGGTGCCGGCCGCGCGGAGCAGCGCGGCGGCCCCGGTGACGTGCGGGGTCGCCATCGAGGTGCCACTCATCGTCGCGTACCCACCGCCCAGGTCGGTCGACCGGACGTCGACGCCGGGGGCGGCGATGTCGACGCCCGGACCCGTCGAGGAGAACCCGGCGACGGCATCGTCGCGGTCCGTCGCGCCGACGCCGACGGTCGCCGACAGCGACCCGGGCGCGGCGACACAGTCCGAGCACGGGCCGTCGTTCCCGGCCGCCGCCACGAGGACCACACCGCGCTCGCGAGCGTAGTTGCAGGCGTCCCGGAGCATCCGGGTCCCCGACGCGGCGGTGGTCTCGACGCTGAGGTTCACCACGTCCCAGCCCTTCTGCGCCGCCATCTCGATGCCTCGCGCGATGTCGGCGTTGTAGCCGGTTCCGGAGGCCGTGAGCGCCTTGACCGCGTGGAAGGTCACGCCGGGTGCGACCCCGACCACGCCGCTCCCGTCGTCGGTCGCGCCGATGGTCCCGGCGACGTGGGTCCCGTGGCCGTGGTCGTCCTGGCCGGCGGGCGCGGCCGTTCCGGCGACCCAGCTCCCGACCGTCGTCCAGCTCCCGCCCACCCGCCCGAGCAGGTCCGGATGCGTCGCGTCGAGACCCGTGTCGACCACGGCGACGTCGATGCCGTCGCCGGTCGCGTCGACGGCGTCGGCGCCGACGCGCTCGATGCCGTACGGCGTCGACTGCGTGTCCTCCGTCCGCAGCGGGCCGTCGTCGTCCACCCGGACCTCGGCGTCGGGCTCGACGTAGCGCACGTCGTCGCGCGCTCGCAGGTCGGCGACCGCCCCGGTCGGGACGGTGGCCGTCATCGCGTCGAACGCGTAGGTCCGATGGACGATCGCCGCGGCGTCCCGGACGACGTCCGCCCCACCCGGTCGGATGCCGACGTTCACGCGCGCCGTCGCGCCACCACCGCGACCGTCGCCCGTCCCCGCGGCTCCCGTCCCCGCACCGAGACCGACCGCCATCGTTCCCGCACCCAGCGCCTGTAGGACCGCCCGCCGGCTCCGTCCACCCTGTTGCATACCAGTCCCATCGACAGCCGGGCCCCTACTCCCGCGCACCACCATCCGGTATGAACCGACGACCGGCCATGTGTTACTATTTATACACGCCCGGGGGACGGCACCCCTTTGCCCATCCACCCCGAACGGCACCTGTGCAGATCGTCGGTTACGACCGGTCGCCCGACCCCGCCCTCCTGCTCGGCGACGAGGGAGCTGTCGAGCGCGTCCCGCTGACGCCCGGGACGACCCTCGACTACGGACTGGAGGAGCGCCACTGTGCTGGCGCGGTGGTGGCCGCCGACGCGACGGACGGCCCGGACGGGGAGGCCGGCCTCCGCCACCGGGCCTGCGGGGCGTCCCGTGCGCCGTACTGCCGGGACCACACCTCGACGTGGGCGTGCGCGCGGTGCACCGGGAACTGCGACATGCCGCTGGAGAACTGCCATCGCGAGCACGTGCTCTACCTCGCGGCGTTCGCGCCCGACGTGTTCAAGGTGGGCGTCACGAAGCCCGACCGGCTGGAGACGCGCCTGCGCGAGCAGGGTGCCGACCGCGCCGCGCTGCTCGAGCACCACCCCGACGGCCGGGTCGCGCGCCAGCGGGAGGCCGGCCTCGCCGAGCGCCTCCCGGACCGCGTCCGGACGCCGACGAAGGTGGCCGGGCTCGCGCGCCCGGTGGACACGGAGGCCTGGGCGGCGCTGCTGGCCGAGTTCGACCCGCTGGAGACGTTCGAGTTCGACTACGGACTCGACCTCGACGGGCGTCCGGTCCGCGAGACGCTCGCGACGGGAACCGTCCGCGGGGTGCAGGGCCGACTGCTGGTGCTGGAGAACGCGGGGAGCAGCTACGCGGTCGACCTCCGGGACCTGGTCGGCCACGAGGTCGGTGACGGGGCGGGTGAGCGGGATATCCAGTCCTCGCTGGGGAAGTTCGGTTGAGACCGTCACCGCGGCTGGTTCGGGGAGTGGTGGGGAGGGCCCACCCTCCCCGTCCCCGGTGCCGGCCGTTTCCCGCATGTTTTTCAGTGGCGCACCGATATCGGGGAGTATGACGGACGAACCCGAGGAGAACGAGGAGGCGGCCGAGAGTGCCGACGACGCTGGCGAGGAGGGCGGCGAGGAGAAGTCCTTCCGCGAGCGCGTCGAGGAGATCCGACAGCAGCGCGCCGAGGAGCGCGAGGGCGAGGAGGGCGACGGCCCCAGCCCCGAGGAGCGGATGGAGGAGATGATGGGCGGCGGCGGCGGCCCGCCCGGCATGGGTGGCGAGGGCGGCGGCCCGCCCGGTATGGGTGGCGGTGGCGGCGGCAACCCGTTCGCGCAGATGATGGGCGGCATGATGGGCGGCGGCGGTCCCGGCGGCGCGCTCGGCGGCTCGCCCGGCGGTCCCGAGGGCCGCGGGCGCGACGAGGGCGGCCAGGACAACGAGGAGCTCATCCGCGAGGTCCGGAAGACCCGGGACGAGATCAACGACCTGCGCCGCGAGGTCGCGCGCATCGCCGACGCGCTCGAGGACCGGTAGGGCGGCTATCGAGGCCGACGGCGGCCCCAACCGCGACCGACGTTTTCGACGCTCCGACCAGAAGCTTGAGACGAGGGACCGTCGAAGGGCACCCATGACGACACGACGCAGCTTCCTCGCGGCCGGCGGCACAGCCACGCTGGCAGGCCTCGCCGGCTGTTTGGGCCTCGGTGGCGGTGGCGGCGACGGTGGCGACGGCGGGTCCAGTGACCCTCCGGACGGGCCCGTCGCGAACGCGCCGCTCCCGGACGACCCGGGCTCGCACACCTACGCCCGGATGGACGCGGGCGCCGAGTCGACCATCACCTACGTCGGGAACTGGAAGTGCCCGTTCTGTGCGGAGTTCTCGACCGGCTCCGACCGGGTGCTGTCCCTGAAGACCATCGTCGAGGACTACGTCGCGCCGGGCGACATCGCGCTGGAGTACCGGGCGCTCTCGTACTCCGGGGACGGTGAGCCGTTCCTGGGGCCCGACGCGCCCCGGGCCGCGCGAGCCGGCCTGGCCGTCTGGAACGTCGACCCCGCCACCTACTGGACCTACCACGAGTACGTGATGGCCAACCAGCCGCCGGAGGGCCAGCAGTGGGCGACGCGGTCGAAGCTCGTCGAGTTCGCCCGCGAAGCCGGCGTCGGCGACCCACGTGCGGTCGGGCAGGCCATCGGTGGTGGCGAGCACGAGAGCGCGGTCCGGGCGAACACGGAGTTCGCGGCCAGCGCCGGCGTGGGCGGGACGCCCGGCATCGTCGTCGGGAACGACGCGTACTCACCGTTCAACGACCAGGGGGCGCTCCGGGACGCGCTCGACCGGATCACGGGCTGAAGCGATGGCTGGGGAGACGAACGGCCCGGTGGGCGCCTCGCTGCCCGGGACGCGGGTGGTGCTCGGGCTGGCGACGGTGATCGCGACCGTCGCGACGGCCGGGAGCCTCTGGTTCTCGCTCGGCCTCGGACTGGTCCCGTGTGAACTCTGCTGGTACCAGCGGATCCTGATGTACCCGCTCGTGGTCGTCCTCGGTGTGGCGGCCGTCGAGTCACGGTCGGGGGTCTGGCGGACGGTCCTCCCGCTCGCGGTGCCCGGCCTCGTCGTCGCGGCGTACCACAGCTACCTGCAAGCGACGACCGTAGCCTGTGGCTTCGAGGGGGACTGCGCGGCGGTCCTGTGGCGCGCCCCGGTCGTCGGCCTCAGCATCCCGAACCTGTCGCTGGTGGCGTTCGGGCTGGTCATCGGGCTGGTCGGCGTCATCGCGGGGCGGGAGCGCGGCCTGCTCGGCTGAGACTCAGTCGCCCCCGCCCGCCTCGGGGGCCTCGGCGGGGTCGATCACCTCTCCGGTCTCCGGGTAGACACCGACCTGGTCACAGATATCGGCCATCGGGCAGGCGTCCGGGTCGTCGAGGCACGCCGGCTTCCGCGCGGTGCAGTACTCCCGACCGAACTGGATCATCGCCGTGTGCCCGAAGCCACACTTGTCGGCTGGCACGTCACGCTCGAGGGCCGCGCGAACCCCCTCGTGGTCGGCGTCGGCGGGAGCCAGCCCCATCCGCCGGGCGATACGGTGGACGTGCGTGTCGACGGGGAAGACGCCGCCACGGCCGCCCGAGAAGAGCAGGACACAGTCGGCCGTCTTCGGTCCGACGCCCTTCATGTCCAGCAGCGCATCGCGCACGGTCTCCGGGTCCTCCCCGGTGACGAACGCGTCGAAGGCATCGGCGCTCCCGTACTCGGCGAGGACGCGCTCGGCGAGGCGGATGAGCGTCTCTGACTTCTGGTTGTAGAGACCGGCCGAGGAGATGGTCTCGGCGAGGTCGTCCTGCGCGGCGGCCGCCAGCGAGGCTGCGAGGTCGCCCTCGGAGGCCGGCCCCTCGGCCCCGTACCGCTCCATCAGCGCGTCGTGGGCCGGCTGCGAGGCCTTGTCCGAGGTGTTCTGCGAGAGGACCGTCCGGACCAGACACTCGAAGGCCGCCTGCCCGCCGTACGCCTTCCGCCAGTAGCGCTCGCCGAGCCGGTCGACGACGGCCTCCGCGCGGGTCGCCGGCTCCTCGGCCGGCTCGAACGGCGCCGCACGGCCGCCACCGGCGTCGCCCCCCGAGATGTTCTCGGCCGGCTCCGGGTCCGCCCCGGGGTCGCTGGAACCGTCTCCGGGCTGCTCGCTCATGGTCGAACGGAGGGACGGCGGCGGCATATGGCTGCGGTTCGCGACCCGGGGGCGTGGCCGTGTCCTGCGGCCACCCGCAACGACCGAAACCAATGAATACCAGAAGAGACCATTATAGGGTAATGAATCCGTTCCTCGCCCCGCTACGGCTGTTCGTCCGCTCGCTGAACATGGTGCCCGGCGTCTCCGCCTCGATGCGGACGGAGCACGTCGAGGTGGAGGACCGGCTGGACGACGGGGGCCGGCGGGTACTCCTCGTGCGCCGCGGGACGGACCCCGAGGCCGTCCGCCGGGCCGTCGCGGCGGGCCGGGGAGCAGTCTCCGACGACGGGGCGGCGGGCCCCGAGCCGCTGGTCCGGTTCGACGTCGGCCCCGACGGCGAGACCGCCACCGTGGTCGTCGACGACCCGGACGCGACGGTCGAGCTGGGCCGCTTCGGCGTAACGGTCCACGCCGAGGGCATCGAGCGCTCGTTCGACCTGCCGTTCGACCCCTCGGCCGCCGACCGGCGCGTCTCGAACGGCGTGCTGACGGCCGATATCGAGTAGGACCGTCGCTGGCCGACCGGGGCGAGCCTCAGCTCTCCGTGACCCGGAGCGTGAGCCGCAGGGCCGCGCCGTCGGCGAGTGCCGCGACCATCTCGCGGTCCAGGTCGGCCGCCGCCGCGTCCGCACCCAGCATGACCGTCCGGTCGTCGACGTGGTCGCTGGTGCGTGCGACGGCGCCGCGGTCGTCCGCGAAGTCGAGGTCGGGGTGCCCGTGCCCCGAGACGGTCGTCTCGTAGGTGGGGTCGTCCCAGTCACCGTCGGGGTCGACCGCGATGGTGGCCTCGATGCGGGCGTCGGTGTCCCGGCAGGCCGCGACGAAGGCATCGTCGAAATCCGCGGGCGCGCGGTCGGCCTCGACGGCGAGGATGCAGTCGCCGGCCGGCGTGAGCCAGTCGTCGGTCGTCACCTCGAACGTGCTCGCGTGAGCAGCGCGGACGTGCTCGTGCCCGTGTGCGTGGACGACCTGCTCGTGGGAGGCGCCAGCGTCGGGGTCCTCGTGGGAACCGTCGAGGTCGGAGCCCTCGTGGGCGGCGCCGGCGTCGGGGCCGGGGCCGGCGTCGGGGCCGGGGCCGGCGTCGGGGCCGGGCGCGGTGGGGTCGCTCATGTCCGAACTCGGGCGACCGGCGCACTTCAGGCCGACGCTCCGACGCCCAGGGGGCAGACTGTCTCCGAACGATGCTACGCTGCCGTCGGGACCCCCGTCACAGTGGCTTCCTTATATACTGTGGCTACGTCCCATGGGAACGCTTGTCGGGGATAGCGGCGCCGTGTGGACTGTTTTCACGGGTCTGACAGCGGCGAAAACACTATATGCCTCAATGATAAAGGTGCAAGTACCAGAACGCCTCCGGCGTTCGCCAGCATCGCCAGCCGACCAGAATGACAGGACCCTTCGATCCTTCGGTGGCTGCAGTGTCCCCCAGGGACCGCTGTGTGAACCCGGAGCGGTAATGGATAGAGAGTTAGTAACAATGGCAGAGAGCATCGACGAAAGCAAGAACGTAGAACTGACAGACGACGACCTCGAGAACGACTCCAAGGGCCAGCTCATCAAGAAGGCCGGCCAGCTCCGCGACCGCCGGAACGAGCTGAACCAGATGGCCTCCGAGCGCGCCTCCAAGCGCGACGAGCTCAACGCGAAGACCCGCGAGAAGGTCGACGAGGCCCAGGAGCACCGCGAGAAGCGCGACGAGCTCAACGAGCAGGTCCAGGAGCACAAGGAGCAGCGCAACGAGCTCAACGCGAAGGCCAACGAGCTCTTCGACAAGGTCGACGACATGAAGGACGACCTCGAGCTGAACGAGGGCAAGTCGGCCGACGAGCTCAAGGAGGAGATCGAGGATCTGGAGTTCAAGCAGCAGACGGAGGTCCTCTCGACCGAGGAGGAGCGCGAGCTCATCGAGAAGATCGAGACCAAGCGCGAGAAGCTCCAGGACCGCAAGGCCAAGCTCGACGACACCGGTGACCTCGAGGAGATCAAGGCCGAGGCCCAGGAGGTCCGTGCCGAGGCCTCAGAGCACCACCAGAAGGTGACCGAGCTCGCGGACAAGGCCCAGGAGCACCACAACCAGATGATCGAGGCCTACCGCGAGGCCGACGACATCCGCGACGAGGCCGACGAGTGGCACGAGAAGTTCGTCGACGCCCAGGAGGCCGCCGACCGCCACCACGAGGACTTCGTCCGCGTCCAGAAGCGCCTCCGCGAGATGGACAAGGAGGAGGAGGAGGAGCGCAAGGACGAGCGCCAGGCCAAGAAGGAGCAGGCCCAGGAGGAGGCCGAGGAGATCTACCAGCGCTTCAAGGAGGGCGAGACCCTCGACACCGAGGACCTCATGAAGCTGCAGCGCGCCGGCAAGCTCTGAGATAGCGAGTTCGTTTCTACCCGTTTCCACCGTCCACCAGCCGTGGCTCCGCCGACGGCTCTCCGACCGAAGTACCGTCCATCGGCAGCTACGGCGGTCGTTCCCACACGTCGGGGAGTGACACTATCCTGAAGTACACCCATGTCGAATCGGCGGACGAGATGACGATGACGGATCCGCGGCACGAACTGGAGCTGTACCGGGAGGACGACCACTACCTCGTACTCGCCCACGTCGACGCCGACCCCGAGGACATCGACGTGAAGTGGGTCGACGGGCACCTCCACGTCGCCGCCGAACACCACCGGGACGGGCGCACCCGCGTCACCCACCGGGATATGTCGTTCCCGCGCGCGGTCGACGCCGACGCCATCAGCGCCGACTACAACGAGGCCGACGACGTACTGGAGATCCGCCTCCCCATCTCCGGGGATCGACCGCAGAGCCGGACGGTCGAGGTCGGGCGCTCCGAATAGCCGCGCCGACCCGTTCCGCTCGTTCCCCCCGTTCCGCCCTCCCCGGCAAGAGTCAAGTACGCTCTCGCCGATCTCTACGCGACGAACCGACGAGCGTACGGGTGACGGCCCGTCGCTGCCGTCGGCGTTCTCCACATGACACCCGACACCCAGCGGGAACTCGCACGGACGTTCCGCGACCGCCATACGGAGCCGAGCGACGGGCCCCTCGTGCTCCCGAACGCGTGGGACGCGGCCAGCGCCATCGTCTACGAGGAGGCCAGGTTCGACGCTGTCGGGACGTCGAGCGCCGGGGTCGCGGCATCTCTCGGCGTCCCCGACGGCGAGCAGCTCTCCCGCGACGAGATGCTGGCGGTCGTCGGGCGAATCGCCGCGGCCGTCGATCTCCCCGTGAGCGCCGACATCGAGGCCGGATACGGCGAGACGCCCGCGGCGGTCGCCGAGACCGTCCGCCGGACCATCGACGCCGGGGCCGTCGGCGTCAACTTGGAGGACGGGACGAACGGCCCGGCGGGACCGCTGGTCCCGCAGGACAAGCACGTGACGACCATCCGGGCGGCGCGCGAGGCGGCCGACGAGACGGGCGTCCCGCTGGTCGTCAACGGCCGGACGGACGTGTTCTGGCGCGGCGTGGGCGACCCGTCCGACCGCGTCGAGCGCGCCGTCGAGCGGGCGAACGCCTACCGCGAGGCGGGGAGCGACTGTCTGTTCGTTCCGGGCGTAACCGACCCGGAGACCATCGCGGCCCTCGTCGACGGCATCGACGGCCCGCTGAACGTCCTCGCCGGACCCGGTGCCCCGTCGATTCCGGCGCTCGCGGACCTCGGGGTCGCGCGTGTGAGCGTCGGCTCGGGCCCGATGCGCGCGACGCTCGGGTTCCTCCAGGAAATCGGCGAGGAACTCCGCGACGAGGGGACCTACCACCGGATGGCCGACGGCATCCCGTACGCGGAGCTGCACGAGTTGCTCTCCGGCCGGGTCGACGATACGGAGTAAGGGAAATACACCAAGAATTATCCAATTACAACCAATATGGTAGACTTATCTCTATAACTTTACATATATTGGATAGACTCGACATTTATCTACCCGCCGACTGCTTCGAGATACCACGCCCGGTCTCGGTCTCACCCGTCCAGCGACAGTCCGGCGTGCCAGTAGTCGACGCCCGCCGCTCGCTTCACCCGGTCCATCTCGTCGAGGACGACGGCGGCCTCGCTGGCCACCTCGGCCGCGCGGGCCTCGCCCTCGGTTCGGAACTCGCCGGTGACGCGGTTGGCGAAGACGGTACAGACCGCGCCGGCCCGGAGCCCGTAGATGGAGGCCAGCGTCAGCAGCGCGGCCGCCTCCATCTCGTAGTTGAGCACGCCGGCCGCCTGCAGTTCGGCCACGCGCTCGTCGGCGCCGGCGGCCCGGAACCCGCCGTGGCCCTCCCGGCCCTGTCCAGCGTAGAACGAGTCCGTCGAGCAGGTGACGCCGAGGTGGTAGTCGTAGTCGAGTCGCTCGGCGGCCGTGACGAGGGCCGTGACGACCTCGGGGTGGGCGCTCGCGGGGTAGTCCTCGCGGACGTACTCGTCGCTGGTCCCCTCCTGCCGGACGGCGCCCGTCGTGATGACGAGGTCGCCGACCTCGGCCTCGGCCTGGATGGCCCCGCAGGAGCCGACACGAAGGAGCGTCTCCGCGCCGACGTTGGCGAGTTCCTCGGCGGCGATGGCCGCCGACGGCGAACCGATGCCGGTCGAGGTGCAGGCGACGGGCGCGCCGTCGCGCGTTCCGCGCATCGTCCGGTACTCGCGATGCTGGGCCACGTCCTCGGCCTCGTCCCACTGCTCGGCCACGACGGGGACGCGCTCGGGGTCACCCGGCAGGAGGACCGGCCCCTCGATGTCGCCGGGCGCCAGTTCGATGTGGTACTGGACCTCGTCGTTGGGGTCCTCGCTGTCCATGGGTGGTGGTCGGTGGCGGGGTACTTGGTAGTTGAGCGTCCGGCGACTGCGGCCGGTGACTTACCCGGCGTCCGCGACGGCATCCTCCACGACCGCGACCGTCCGCTCGACGAGCGCGTCCACGTCATCGTGCTCGGCGTACACCCGGACGTACGGCTCGGTGCCCGAGGGCCGGACGAGGGTCCAGCCCCCGTCGATCTCCAGTCGGACGCCGTGCTCGGTGTCGACCGCGGCGTCGGGGAACTCGGCCGGGAGTGCGGTCTCGAGCGCGCTCATCACGGCAGCCTTCCGGTCGTCCGGGCACTCGACGCTGACCTTCCGGTAGGGCCGCTCGGTGACGGGGTCGCGGAGCGCGTCGAGGCCCGACTCGGCGACGAGCCGTGCGAGGACGGCCGCGCTCGCGACGCCGTCGATCCACGGGCCGAACCGGGTGTGCATATGCTTCCACGGCTCGGCGGCGAAGACGACCTCGGTGTCGGCCCCGCCGGCCTCGCGGGCGGCGGCGACCCCCTCGTGGAGCGCACCCAGGCGGACGCGCTCGACGCGGCCGCCCGCCGCCCGGACGCGCTCGTCGATGCGGGCGGAGGCGTTCGGCGTCGTGACGACCACCGGGTCGCCGGCCGCGGCGGCGCGGGTGTAGTGCTCGGCGACCACGGCGAGGACGGTGTCCTCGTGGACGACCTCGCCATCGGCGTCGACCACGACGATGCGGTCGGCGTCGCCGTCGAACCCCATCCCGAGCGCGAACTCGCCGTCCGCGACGAACGCGCGGAGGTCGGCCAGGCTCTCGGGGGTGGGCTTCGATTCCCGACCGGGGAAGTGGCCGTCGACGTTCCCGTTGAGCGTGACGACGTGTGCGCCGAGTTCCCGGAGCACCCAGGGGACGGCCCGGGCGGCCACCCCGTTGCCGGCGTCCGCGGCGACCCGGACCCCGTCGAGCGGGCCACCGTGGCCACGGGCGTAGTCGACGACAGCGCGACGGTACCCCGGGAGGATATCGACCCGCTCGGCCTCGCCCCAGTCGTCCCACGCGACCGGCGGGTCGTCGTCCGCGACGGCCGCCTCGATCCGGCGCTCGGCCTCGCGGTCGTACTCCTGGCCGTCGGCGAACAGCTTCAGGCCGTTGTCGGTCGGCGGGTTGTGGCTGGCCGTGACCATCACGCCGTGCCGGCCGCGCGAGGCGTACGCCAGCGCGGGCGTGGGTACCCGGCCGACGCGGACGACCCGTGCACCGCCCGACTGGAGTCCGGAGGTGAGCGCCGAAGCGAGCGCCTCGCCCGTCTCCCGGCCGTCCCGCCCGACGACGAACTCGACCGGGCCGTCGCCACCATCGCCCTGCGCGTCGGCGCGTGCCTCGCGGGCCGCCGCGCGCCCGACGCGCAGGGCGAACGCCGGCGTCACCCGCTCGCGCACGCTCCCGCGGATGCCCGCCGTGCCGAAGAGGTCCATACCGACCGCAGGCGGCGAGGGGATTTCAATCTCCGCGGTCCCGCTCGCTTCTTCGAAGCGTCGGTACCTCGAGACACGACCGCGTCGTGTCTCGGCGGTCCCGTTCTCTACCGCGTAGAGACGGGTCCACGAGGACGAGCGGAGCGAGTCCTCGGCGGTCCCGAACGTCGTTCGGGAGCACGAGGGGGAGCAGCGCGAGTCCTCGGCGGTCCCGAACGTCGTTCGGGAGCACGAGGGGGAGCAGCGCGAGTCCTCGGCGGTCCGGCCCCCCGGCAGGTGACCCCCTCCACGAACCGTCGAGGCCCGGCGTCTCCCCCGATGAGGGAGTCTTTTGTACGAGGCGCGGCGTAGATACGTCCGATGGGAGTCCGGCCACCGCAGAACGGCGACGACGACGAGCCAGACACGATCACGTTCGGCATCGCAGCCCTGGACGCCCACCTGGAGAACGCTGACGTGCAGTTCCCGACCGACCAGGAATCGCTGCTAATCGAGCTCGGTGACCCGGACATCCCCTACGACGCCTCCGGCTCGACCGTCGCGCTCTCGACGGCGATGGAGCGGATCCACCTCCAGCAGTTCGACTCCGAGCAGGAGCTGCTCAACACCCTCCACCCCGTCTTCGAGTCCTACCGCGAGCGCGCCGGCAACAGCATCATCGGGCAGCTCCGGGCGCTGCTTCCGTTCTGACGGCCGACGCCGTTCCCGCGCCGGACCCCCCGCGAGCGTCACCCCTATCGGGACGGGCGCCCTCGGCGGCGGTATGACCGAGTACACCACCGTCTCCATCCCGAAGGACCTGGCCGAGCGCGTCGAGGAGACCATCGAGGGGACCTCCTTCTCCTCGACCAGCGACCTCGTCCGCTTCCTGCTGCGGAGCATCGTCATCCAGCACCAGAAACAGGGTGAACTGACGGAGGCGGAGTTCGAGGAGATCACCACACAGCTGCGGGACCTGGGCTACATCGAGTAGCGCGCCCGGGAGCTGCCGGGGCCTGCGGTCCCGGAGCCGTCGACCGGTCAGGGCGGCAGCGACTCGGCCGGCGGCTCGACATCGAGCAGTTCGAGGTCCCGCCCGCGCCCGCGCCGGTCGAACGCGGCGATGTCCGTCGACTCCCACGGAGGGACCCCGACGAACACGACCTCGTGGAG
This sequence comes from Haloglomus litoreum, assembly GCF_029338515.1. Taxonomy (GTDB): domain Archaea; phylum Halobacteriota; class Halobacteria; order Halobacteriales; family Haloarculaceae; genus Haloglomus; species Haloglomus litoreum. Next base: position 3,347,230 of record NZ_CP119988.1, read on the forward strand.
GTCGTCCGTCTGCCGGACCGCCAGGTGTCCGTCCGGGTGGGAGACGAACCGGCCGTCGGAGGCGGGTGTCCCGAGGTCCATCCCGAAGACGGCCGCGACGGAGCCGCCGGTCCCGGGGAGGTAGAGGTCGGTGAAGACGGGCGTCTCGGGGGGCAGGTCCAGCGGCGGCTCGAACTCGCCGGCCGGCGTGGTGGTGACGGCGATGGTCACCTCCGACGGGGAGCGGTCCTCGGCGATGTCCAGCAGCGCCTCGACGAGGCCGACCGTGGCGTACACCGGCGGCCGCTCGGCTGGCGAGTCGGCATCCGGGAGCACCGCGTCGAGGTCGTCGGTCACTGTCCCCCGTACGCTGCGGAGTCGCTTAACATCGGTGGCTCGCCGTACAGCACCGCGGACGTGCCCGCCAGCCTCAGAAGATGGCGTTCTTCAGCGTGTTGATGTAGAGCCCGGGCGCGTTCGTCGTGGCCTTCCGGAGCGCCGTCCGCATCAGGTCGTCCGCGTCGTCGGCGATGCCCTCGCCGTGGCCGACGAGGAGGCGGTCGACCTCGAGGCGCTTGAGCTTCTTCGGCGGCGTGAACCGCAGCATCGGGTGGACGCCCAGCGTCTCGCCCGGGGCGCAGTAGTAGTCGACGGTGCCGAACACCTCGGGCAGGACGAGCACCTCGGCCTCGGCGTCGTACATCCCGGCCTCCTGCCAGAACGGGTTGTCGATGACCCGCCGGACCTCGTAGGAGGTGTCGGCGACCAGGTCCTCGAGGTCGGTCGTGCGCGCATCGAGGTCGCCCGTGACGCCGCTCATCCACGACGGGACGCCGACGGGGACCTCGTGACGGTTCGCGACGGCCGCGGAGTCGCGCTTGTGGCGGTCCAGCAGGACCGCGACGCCCGCGACCCCGTCCGCGCCGGTGTCCTCGGCCAGGTCCGCGAGCCAGTCGTCGAGGTCGGGCACGTCGACGGGGTCGACGACGACGAGGCCCGCCTCGGTGGCGACGGCGTGGCTCGCGCGCTGCATCTCCTCCTCGGGGAAGGGGATCCAGCTCGCGCCGCCCTCGAACCGGTTGACCTCGTTCAGCGACCCCGCTCCGGATGACTTCATCGGCATACCACTGGATTCGCCCGGAGCGCGGTTAAAGGGTCGTCTCCGGGCAAGCGAGCGACCTCCTCGGGGGAAGCGGTGACCGCCCCCGCGAGCCCGGGGCGTGACTTAACAGGCACCCCCGCGAACGACCGGTATGCTCTCGGGACTCGCGTGGCTGGCGCTGGAGGTCAAGTACCTCGACCGGGCGGTCGAGTTCTACCGCGAGCACCTGGACCTCCCGCTCCGGCGGAAGGACGGCCGCGAGGCCGCGCTCGGGGCCGGCGAGACGGACCTCCTCCTGCGCCGACCGGCCGGCGTCCCCCGCGGGGGGCTCCACACCCACTACGCCTTCTCCTGTCCCGCCGACGCGTACGACGAGTGGTGGGACCGCCTCTCCGGGGACTTCGACCTCCACGAGGAGACGTTCGGCGACGTGCGGTCGCTCTACTTCTACGACACGGAGGGCAACTGCGTGGAGGTGATGGGTTGCGGGGCGCCGGAGGGGCCCCAGCGAGGCGGCGAAGCCGCCGAGCGCGACCAGGGGTCGGAACCCGCCATCACGGGGCTGATGGAGGTCGTCCTGGAGGTTGAGGACCTGGCCCGGGCCGAGGAGTTCTACACCGCGCTCGGGATGGAGATCGTCGACCAGGGCGACCGGCGCAAGCGAACGCGGCTCACGGCGGGCCCGTTCGACCTGGAACTGTGGGAGCCCCACCTCGGACTGGCCGACGCCCGCGGCGGCGTCCACGTCGACCTCGGGGCGTACGTCGACGACCCCGAGGCCGCAGCCGACGCCGTCTGGGGCCGTGCCGACCGCATCGAGGACCTCGACTCGGGTGCCGTCCGGGTGCGGGACCCGGACGGGCACTACCTCACGTTCGTCGGGGAGTGAGCCGCAGCGGGCTTTTGTCCGCGCGGCGCGAGGGAGCGGGCATGGCCGACGACGCACACCCCGACCCGGACCCGCTGGACGGCGCGTACGACTACCGGCAGGTCGCGGTCGAGGACCTGCCGGACGCCCCGAACCCGACCCGCGCGAAGCGCGAGGTGGACGAGGCCGTCGGCGGGACCACCTTCGGCTACAACGTCTTCGTCGCCGAGCCCGGCGAGAAGCTGCCGTGGGGCTACCACTACCACCCGGACCACGAGGAGGTGCTGCACGTCCTCGAAGGGGAGTTGCGCGTCGAGACCGCCGAGGGCGAGCGCCGCGTCGAGGCCGGGGAGGTGCTGTTCGTCCCGCCCAATCACCCGCAGAAGGCCGTCGCCGTCGGTGACAGCCCTGCGCGGGTCATCGCCGTCGGTGCGCCGAAGGACTCGGACGGGGCCGTCATCGTCGAGCCGTGCGCGGCGTGCGGCGAGGAGACGGGTCGCGAGTTCGACTCCGTCGAGGAGGAGGGTGTGACGGTGTACGTGCTGTCGTGTGCGGGCTGCGGGGCCGAGACGGACCGGCTGCGGCCCGGTCCAGGGGAGTGAGGGAGCTAACGGGAAGGGCAGATAACCAGATTGTTCGCGTATTTTCGGGCGTACTCCAGACGTTCGCGCCGAGAATCGAACTTACAACCGGTCCGTGTCGATCTCCACGTCGGGCGGCGACACCACCAGGAACCCCCGGAAGTGCATCAACTCGCCACCGAGTTCGCGCACGTCGCGGGCGAAGCCGGCGGCGAGTTCGTTGAGGTCGCCCTCCACGTCCAGCACCAGCACCGCGCCGTCCTGGATGGCGGCGATCCACTCCTCGGGGTCGTCGGAGCCGTCCAGCACGCCCAGTTCGACGCGGTCGAAGGCCTTCGGGGTCGGCTCGTCCATCTCCCCCTCGGCGGCCTGCAGGTCGAGGTCGCTCAGCGGCCCGCCCGTCGAGTCCGAGTCGTCGCTCATGACCGAGGGGTCGGGGGGGGGCGGGAAAAAGGTCGCGGCAGGGTCCGACGGGCGTCCGTCGGCGACGGTTCAGTCCTGCGCGTACTCCTTGCGGAAACCGCGGAACTCCGTGCGGTGGGCCTCCTCGTCCGCCAGGAGGGTCACCGCGAGGTCCTCGGTGACGGGGTCGTCCGCCGCCTCGGCGGCGTCGATGAGGTCGCGGTAGGTCGCGATGGCGTCCTCCTCGGCCTCGATGACGCCGTCGATGACGCCCAGTACGTCGGTGGTGTCCTCGGGCGGCTGGAGCGAGCCCTGGGTGGCGACGAACGCCTCGCTGCCGGGGACGTTCTCGTCGAGTTGCTTCAGTCGCTCGCCCAGCATCCGGGCGTGCTGGAGTTCCTCGTCGATGTCGAGTTCGAGGGACTCCTTGATCTCCTCGGCCCGCACGCCGTCGAGGACGATGCTGTTCGACAGGTAGTTCATGACGGTCTCGATCTCGTCCTGGTACGCCTTCTGCAGCAGCCGGGTGACCTCGTCGTCGCTCATGCAGTTCTCCCAACGGCCTCCGGGCTTAGATGTGTGGCGGCGATTCCCTCGGGATGAGAGGACCCCGGAGGCGCCGGGGGGGCCGACGCATGGCCCGGACACGTGTCCACCCGATCGGTGCGCACCGGCCGCGCGCGAGTTTCGTTCACGGAAGAAGTTCCGGAACGTTCACCGATTTCCGATATAAACCGCCCCAGCCGTGACACGACACCACGTACCATATAAGGTCCCTCCCGTTCCCCCACACCGTTTACGTCGGGTGGTTTCCGCACGCGGGAGCGGATAGCGTCGGCCGGTGCGGTGGGCGCAGGCACTGCCGCGACGACAGTATTAAATAGCCGGGAGCATCCAGTAGCGGATAGCCATGACAGGCAACACCGAGGGTTCGTCGACTGAGTCGGCGGGTCGAGTTCTTCCAGGGCACGCTTGATTCCACTGGAGAGATAGACGAGGCACGAATTTTCGACACCACGCTGCGCGACGGTGAGCAGTCGCCACGCACGTCGTTCTCGTACGAGGACAAGCGGGAGATCGCGGACGTCCTCGACGAGATGGGCACCCACGTCATCGAGGCCGGGTTCCCCGTGAACTCCGACGCGGAGTTCGAGGCCGTGCGCGACATCGCCGATAGCACCCGCCACTCCACCGTGTGCGGGCTGGCGCGGGTCGTCGACAAGGATATCGAGGCGGCGCTGGATTCGGGCGTGGGCATGGTCCACGTCTTCTGTTCGACCAGTGACGTCCAGCTGGAGGACTCGATGCACGCTTCCCGCGAGGAGGCCGTCGAGCGCTCCGTGGACGCGGTCGAACGGGTCAAGGAGGCCGGCGCGACCTGCATGTTCTCGCCGATGGACGCCACGCGAACCGACGAGGCGTTCCTGGGCGAGGTCGTGGAGGCCGTCTCGAAGGCGGGAACGGACTGGATCAACATCCCCGACACCTGCGGGGTGGCCACGCCGCGGCGCTTCTACGACATGGTCGAGGGCGTCGTGAACACCGCGAACGACGCGGCGGCCGAGCGGGGCCAGGGCGAGGTGTACGTGGACGTCCACACCCACGACGACTTCGGGCTGGCCGCCGCCAACGCCATCTCCGGCTACGAGGCCGGCGCGACCCAGTCGCAGGTGTCGGTCAACGGCATCGGCGAGCGCGCGGGCAACGCGGCCTACGAGGAGGTCGTGATGAGCCTCGAATCGCTGTACGATGTCGATACGGGCATCGACACCACGCGCATCGTGGAGCTGTCCCGTATCGTCGAGGAGAAGTCCGGCATCGACGTGCCGGCCAACAAGCCCATCGTCGGCGCGAACGCGTTCAGCCACGAGTCGGGCATCCACGCCGCCGGTGTCATCGAGAACTCCGACACCTTCGAACCCGGCGTGATGACGCCGGAGATGGTCGGCGCGAAGCGCGAACTCGTCCTGGGCAAGCACACGGGGCAACACTCCGTGCGCCAGCGCCTGGAGGAGGAAGGCTTCGCCCCGACCGACGAGGAGGTCCGCGAGGTCACCCGGCGGGTGAAGGACCACGGCGCCGAGCAGGGACGGGTCACGATGGCCCACCTGAAGGAGTTCGCCCGCGAGATCGGCGTCACCCGCGAGGAGGTCCGGGTCTAGGCCCATGCCTCCCCGTCCGGTCGCCGCGCCGAGGAGAGTTGTACGTAGCCCGCGGCCCCGGAGCGGCGGCGCCGCCGTCTGCCGGACCGGCACGCACGCGACACGACAGCGTTTTAACCACGAACGGCACTACCAAGGACGTGATGACACGGCGTGTCGCAGTGGGCCGAACGCCCCAGACCAGCGACGCGACCGTGCGCCGTCTTCTCGCGATTCTGGGTATTGTAGGGGCTGCCTAGCCCCGACATCACCCACCCCAACCCTGTTGCCACAGTTCACGACCAGTAGCGCGGATTCCCGCGCTACCCAGCGGATGACACGGAACCCACCGATGTACGACGGAAATCACCATCCAACGCCGGACCGACGGAGGTATCGACCATGAGCAAGGAACAACCGAAGCCGGTGTCGCCCACGACGGAGACGGAGGCGACACCCGACGAGGCCGAGGCGGAGGAGGCGGCCGACCGCGGCGCCGTGACCGGGGCCGAGACGGTCGTCGAGGCGATGGAGAACGCCGGCGTCGAGTACCTGTTCGGCGTGCAGGGCGGCGCCATCATGCCGGTCTACGACGCGCTGTACGACTCGGAGATGACCCACATCACGATGGCCCACGAGCAGGGCGCCGCCCACGCGGCCGACGCGTACGGCATCGTGACGGGCGAGCCCGGGGTGTGTATGGCCACCTCGGGGCCGGGCGCGACCAACCTCGTCACGGGGCTGGCCGACTCCAACATGGACTCGGACCCGGTCGTCGCGCTGACGGGGCAGGTCCCGACGGACTTCGTCGGGAGCGACGCCTTCCAGGAGACCGACACCATCGGCGTCACCCGCCCCATCACGAAGGAGAACACGTTCGCGTCCAGCCCGGACGAGGTCGGGACGGACGTGAGCGAGGCGTTCGCGCTCGCGGCCGAGGGCCGCCAGGGCCCGACGCTGGTCGACCTGCCCAAGGACGTCACCAAGGGCGAGACCGAGCGCCGGCCGGGCGCGCCGAAGACGCCGAAGACGTACGACCCGCCCGAGCGCGCCGACCCCGGGGCCGTCCGTGACGCGGCCGACGTGCTCGCGAACGCCGAGCGACCCGTCATCCTCGCGGGTGGCGGCGTCATCAAGGCCGACGCCAGCAGCGAGCTGCGCGAGTTCGCGATGGAGCACGAGATCCCGGTCATCACGACGATGCCGGCCATCGGCGCGTTCCCCGAGGACCACGAGCTGTCGCTGGAGTGGGCCGGGATGCACGGCACCGGCTACGCGAACATGGCCATCACGAACTGCGACGCCATGTTCGCCGTCGGCACCCGCTTCGACGACCGCCTGACCGGCGGCATCGAGACGTTCGCGCCCGACGCGGACATCATCCACGCCGACATCGACCCGGCCGAGATATCGAAGAACGTCGAGGCCGACTACGCCCTGCTGGGTGACGCCGCACACGTCATCAGCCAGGTCCACGAGGCGATGCCGACCGCGCCCGACTGCGAGGCGTGGCGCGACACCTGCCAGCAGTGGAAGCAGGAGTACCCGATGGACTACTCCGCGCCCGAGGACGAACCCGTCAAACCGCAGTTCGTCGTCGAGGCGTACGACGAGGCCACCGACGACGACACCGTCGTGACGACGGGCGTCGGCCAGCACCAGATGTGGGCGTGCCAGTACTGGACGTTCACGCAGCCGCGCACGTGGGTCTCCAGCCACGGGCTGGGGACGATGGGCTACGGCCTGCCCTCGGCCATCGGCGCGCGGCTCGGCGCCGACGACGACCAGACGGTCGTCTGCTTCGACGGCGACGGCTCCTTCCTGATGACGCTGCAGGAGCTGTCCGTCGCGGTCCGCGAGGACATGGACATCACCGTCGTCGTCCTCAACAACGCCGCGGTCGGGATGGTCCGGCAGTGGCAGGACGCCTTCTTCGAGAAGCGCCGCATGGCCTCCGAGTACCCCTGGGTGCCGGAGTTCGACACCCTCGCCGAGGCGTTCGGCGCGAAGGGCTTCCGCGTGGACACCTACGAGGAGCTCCCCGACGTGGTGGAGGCCTCGCTCGAGTACGACGGCCCGAGCGTCGTCGACGTCCACATCGACCCCGAGGAGAACGTCTACCCGATGGTCCCGAGCGGCGGAGACAACGGACTCTTTGCCCTCTCGGAGGACCAGCTATGAGCAGCGACGGAACCCCGCCCCGCGCCGAGCGCGAGGCCGAGGACCGCAAGGGCGGCCTGCACGGGCCCGAGCCGAGCGAGCGGATGCGGCCGGTCGGCCGCCGGAACTCGCAGGGTATCCGCATCGACCCCGAGGCCGAGGCCGAACACCAGCCCCGCCGGACGGTCATGACCGCGCTCGTGGAGAACGAGCCGGGCGTGCTGTCGCGCGTCTCGGGGCTGTTCAGCCGCCGGCAGTTCAACATCGAGTCGCTCACCGTGGGACCGACCCAGGAGGACGACTACTCCCGGATCACCATCGCCGTCGAGGAGCCGGACCCGAACATCGACCAGATCGAGAAGCAGCTGAGCAAGCTCGTCCCGGTCGTGAGTGCCCGGGAACTGGACGGCCAGCCGGTGGCCCGCGAGCTGGTGTTGCTGAAGGTGAACGGCGAGGAACCCGACAAGGTCCACGCCATCACCGAGATGTACAACGGGACGACGCTCGACGCCGGGCCCCGCACGATCACGGTCCAGATCACCGGCGACGAGGGGAAGATCGACGACGCCATCGACGCCTACGAGCAGTTCGGCATCCGCGAGATCGCCCGGACCGGCCAGGCCGCGCTGGCCCGCGGCGAGACCGCCACGGCGCCCAACGACGCCATCGCCGTGACGGACGGGAGCGGCACGGACGCCCGAGAGGGCGACGAGTCCGCGGTAACCGCACCCGCGAACGACGCGGACGCGCCGGACCCCGAGTACGAGCGCCCCGCGGTCACGGCGCCCGCCAATCAGGAGGCGGCGGTCGACGCGCCCGCAAACCGCGAGCGCGTCGTCTCCGTGCCGGCCAACGAGACGGTGACCGACGAGGCGAGCGACGACGAGACGAGCGACGACGAGGCGAATACTGACGGGACCGCGCACGACGAGGGCGCGGCCGACGAGGTGGTTGACGAATGAGCACTGACGCCAACGACGGAGACGACGAGGAGTTCACGACGACGGTCTACTACGACGACGACGCCGACCTGGGCACGCTGGCCGAGAAGACGGTCGCGGTGCTGGGCTACGGCAGCCAGGGCCACGCGCACGCGCTCAACCTGCACGACTCCGGCATCGACGTGGTCGTCGGCCTGCGCAAGTCCTCGAGTTCCCGCGAGGCCGCCGAGGCCGAGGGGCTGCGCGTCACGACGCCGAAGAACGCCGCCAGCGAGGCCGACCTCGTGAGCGTGCTGGTGCCCGACACGGTCCAGCCCGCCGTCTACGAGGAGATCAAGGACGAGCTGGGGCCCGGCGACACGCTCCAGTTCGCCCACGGCTTCAACATCCACTACGGCCAGATCGAGCCGAAGGCGGAGGTCAACGTGACGATGGTCGCCCCGAAGAGTCCGGGGCACCTCGTCCGCCGGAACTACGAGAACGACGAGGGGACGCCGGGTCTCCTGGCCGTGTACCAGAACCCGAGCGGCGAGGCCCACGAGCTGGGCCTGGCGTACGCGAAGGCCATCGGCTGCACCCGCGCGGGTGTCGTCGAGACCTCGTTCCGCGAGGAGACCGAGACCGACCTGTTCGGCGAGCAGGCCGTCCTCTGTGGCGGCGTCACCTCCCTGGTCAAGCAGGGGTACGAGACGCTCGTCGACAACGGCTACTCCCCGGAGATGGCCTACTTCGAGTGCCTGAACGAGCTGAAGCTCATCGTCGACCTGATGTACGAGGGTGGGCTCGGCGAGATGTGGGACTCGGTCTCCGATACGGCCGAGTACGGCGGGCTCACACGCGGCGATATGATCGTCGACGAGCACGCCCGCGAGAACATGGAGGAGTGCCTCGAACAGGTGCAGGACGGCACCTTCGCGCGCGAGTGGATCAACGAGAACCAGGCCAACCGGCCCTCCTACAAGCAGCTCCGACAGGCCGAGAAGGACCACGAGATCGAGGAGGTCGGCGAGAACCTGCGCGCGCTGTTCGCGTGGGGCGAGGACGCCGAGGCGGAGGGAACAGCGGAGACACCCGCGGACGACTGACACAATGACAGAGGACACACCCGACGAGACACGCACCGCACCGACGACACTGGGCGAGGTCAGCCACACCAACCCGTTCACGGGCGAGGTGTTCGGGTCGACGCAGACCTACGACCGCGGCCGCACCATCGCCGCGGACGGTGGCGCCGACCCCGAGCGGGAGGCCGAGGTAGCCGAGGAGGCGGCCGACGAGGCCGCCCCCGACGGTGGCGACGCCCCCGAGCGCGAGGAACTGCGCGACGTCGAGCACACGCCGCCCGGTGACGCCGAGGGGACCAACGGCGTCTACGAGCGCGGCCACGAGGGCCGCGAGGAGAACCGGTAATGAGTTCCGTCGCACGTTCCGGCTCGCTGCGCTGCGCGGGCTGCGAGCGACGACCTCACGCTCACCACCGGGGGTGGTTCGCGTGAGTCAGGGAACGCTATACGACAAGGTCTGGGACCGCCACAAGGTCACGACGCTCCCGAACGGGCAGGACCAGCTGTTCGTGGGCCTCCACCTCATCCACGAGGTGACGAGCCCGCAGGCGTTCGGGATGCTCCGCGAGCGCGACCTCGAGGTCGCGCGCCCGGACCTGACCCACGCCACGGTCGACCACATCGTCCCGACGGCGGACCAGTCGCGCCCGTACAGCGACGACGCCGCCGAGGAGATGATGGCCGAACTCGAGGAGAACGTCCGCGAGGCGGGCATCGAGTTCGACGACCCGACAACGGGCAACCAGGGTATCGTCCACGTCATCGGGCCGGAGCAGGGCATCACCCAGCCCGGCAAGACCATCGTCTGCGGGGACTCGCACACCTCGACGCACGGCGCGTTCGGCGCGCTGGCGTTCGGCATCGGCACCTCGCAGATCCGCGACGTGCTGGCGACCCAGACCATCGCGATGGAGAAACAGCAGGTCCGGAAGATCCAGGTCGACGGTGAACTCGGCGAGGGCGTCGAGGCCAAGGACGTCATCCTCGAGATCATCCGCCGCCTGGGCACCGAGGGCGGCGTCGGCTACGTCTACGAGTACGCCGGCGAGGCCATCCGGAACCTGGACATGGAGGGCCGGATGTCCATCTGCAACATGTCCATCGAGGGCGGGGCCCGCGCGGGCTACGTCAACCCCGACGAGACCACCTACGAGTGGCTGGAGGGGACGGACTACTTCCAGGAGAACCCCGAGGAGTTCGACGAACTCAAGCCGTACTGGGAGTCCATCCGGAGCGACGACGATGCGGAGTATGACGACGTCGTCACCATCGACGCCTCGTCGCTGGACCCCGTCGTGACGTGGGGCACCACCCCCGGCCAGGGCGTGGGCATCCACGACCCCATCCCCGCGCCGGAGGACCTGCCCGAGGACAAGCAGGACACCGCCCGGCGCGCACAGAAGCATATGCGCGTCGAGCCCGGCGAGACGATGGAGGGCTACGACATCGACGTGGCCTTCCTCGGCTCCTGTACGAACGCCCGCCTGCCCGACCTGCGGCGTGCGGCGCGGGTCGTGAAGGGCCGGCAGGTCGCCGACGACGTGCGCGCGTTCGTCGTCCCCGGCAGCCAGCGCGTCCAGCGCGCCGCCGAGGAGGAGGGACTCGCCGATATCTTCCGCGAGGCCGGCTTCGACTGGCGGAACGCGGGCTGCTCGATGTGTCTGGGCATGAACGAGGACCAGCTCGAGGGTGACGAGGCCTGCGCGTCGTCGTCGAACCGGAACTTCGTCGGCCGGCAGGGGAGCAAGGACGGGCGGACCGTCCTGATGAACCCCCGGATGGTGGCCGCGGCGGCCATCACCGGCGAGGTGACGGACGTGCGCGACCTGAAGGAGGTGAAACTGGCATGAGAAGCGAGACGCTACGCGTCTCGAACACGCGAATAGCGAGGGACGCATCGCGTCCCTCGGACCATGCGAGCGGGCCGATGGCCCGCGAGCAGACGGGGAGCGAAGCGACCCGTGAGCGGTCCATGCGACCCCGACAGCGCTTCGCGCTGGAGGTGGTCGCATGACCGACGCCACCGAGGAGATCCCCGAGGTCGACCACGTCTCCGGGACCGGCATCCCCATCCGCGGGAACGACATCGACACGGACCAGATCATCCCCGCGCGGTTCATGAAGGTCGTCACCTTCGACGGCCTGGGCCAGTTCTCGTTCTTCGACCTGCGGTTCGACGACGACGACAACGAGAAGGACCACCCGATGAACGAGGAGCGGTTCAAGGACGCGAACATCATGGTGGTCAACAACAACTTCGGCTGTGGCTCCTCGCGCGAGCACGCGCCCCAGGCCCTGATGCGCTGGGGCATCGACGCGCTCATCGGCGAGGGGTTCGCCGAGATCTTCGCGGGCAACTGCCTCGCGCTCGGCATCCCCACCGTCACCGCGGACCACGAGACCATCAACGACCTGCAGCAGTGGGTCGACGACAACCCCGACGGCGAGATCGAGGTCGACGTGGCCGCCGAGACGGTCACCTACGGCGGCCAGGAGATCGGTGTCTCCGTCGACGACGCCCAGCGGAAGGCGCTGGTCGACGGCATCTGGGACACCACGGCGCTGATGAAGGCCAACGAGGGGGCCATCGCGGAGACGGCGGCGAACCTGCCGTACGTGAAGGGCGACTGACGACACACCGGCGTTCTTCGACTATCTCCGGAATTCAGAGTAGAAGTCCGCCTTCTGGCTCAAACCCCCTTTATTTGATAGATATGCAGCAGATAGCTCGTTATTCGCCTCGGCGTGAGGCTCACTCCTCGACGAGGCGGACGACGACCTGTGCGACCTGCTCGCCGCGGTAGTGGCCCGGGGCGGTCGCGAGGACCGCACGCTTGACGGTCCCATCGACGGCCCGGATGCGGAACTCCATCTCCGGGGCCGGTCGGTCCTCGGTCATGATGCTCCCGAACCGCTCGAGCGCCCGTTCGTGGTCGTCCGGGTGGACGAACGCCGGCATCGGCGTCCCCAGCAGCGCCTCCGCGCTCTCGGCCTCGAGGAAGTCGACGGTCGCGTCGTTGGCGTACCGAAGCCGGCGGTCCGGGCTGAACAGCGCGATGGGGACCGGTGCCGTGTCGACGAGGTTGTGGTAGCGCTCCTCGGAGCGGTAGCGGTCGACCGCGGTCCGGACGCGGTTGGCGAGCATCTCGTAGCAGTCCTGGCCACCGCCCTTCTGGAGGTAGTCCGTGACGCCCGCGCTGATGGCCTGGCTGGCGATCTCCTCGCTCCCCTTCCCCGTGAACAGGATGAACGGGAGGTCCGGATGGTCCGCCCGGACGGCCTCCAGCAGCTCCAGCCCGTCCATCCCCGGCATATCGTAGTCGCTGACGATGCAGTCGACCGGTTCCTCGGCGAGCCGCTCCAGCGCCCCCTCGGGGTCGTGGGCCGTGACGACCTCGATGTCGTCGGCCACCGACTCCAGCATGTCGCCGGTGAGGTCGGCGAACGCCCGGTCATCCTCGGCATGGAGGACGGTGAGGTTACCGCTGAGGGTCGTGGCCATGAATCTCTCTCGGGATGTCGTTCCCGCCGCGGGATAGTTCTGGGGGCAGTCCGGGTCACTCGCGCGGACCGACACCCTCTTTCGCCACCCCCACCCACCCGTAGTCATGACAGACGACATCGTCGTCATCGAGGGCGACGGCATCGGGCAAGAGGTCGTGCCCGCCGCGATCGAGGTGCTGGAGGCGGTGGACGCCGACTTCCGGTTCACCAGCGCACGGGCGGGCGACGCCGTGCTCGACGAGACGGGCGAGGCACTGCCACAGGAGACGTACGACGCCGTTGCGGCGGCCGACGCGACCCTCTTCGGGGCGGTCGGCGAGACCGCGGCGGACGTCATCCTGCCGCTCCGCGAGGCCGTCGACTCGTTCGTCAACGTCCGCCCGGCGAAGGCCTACCCGGGGGTCGACGCCCTGCGCCCGGAGACGGACGTGGTCTTCCTCCGCGAGAACACCGAGGGCGTCTACGCCGGCCACGAGAACCGCCTCTCCGACGACCTCTCGACGCTGACGCGCGTCGTGACGACCTCGGCCTCGGAGCGTCTCGCGCGGTTCGCCTGTGACTACATCGAGGAGCGGGGGATGGACGGGTTCCACGTCGCCCACAAGGCCAACGTGATGCGCGAGACCGACGGGCGGTTCCTCGGCGCCGTCGAGCGGGTGGCGGACGAGCGCGGCCTCGAGACCGAACCGGTACTCATCGACGCGTTCGCCACCCATCTCCCGCTGGATCCCGGCCAGTTCGAGGTCGTGGTCTGTCCGAACCTCGCGGGCGACATCCTCTCGGATCTCGCGGCCGGCCTCGTGGGTGGGCTGGGACTGCTGCCGTCCGCCAACATCGGCTCGGACAACGGGCTGTTCGAGGCGGTCCACGGGAGCGCGCCCGACATCGCCGGGCAGGGCGTCGCCAACCCGTCCGCGACCATCCTCTCGGCGGCGATGCTGCTCGAACACCTGGGGTACGAGGCGGCCGGCGCCGACGTCCGCACGGCCGTCGAGGAGGTCCTCGCCGAGGGGCCCCGGACCCCGGACCTCGGCGGCGACGCCACGACGGAGGACGTGACGGCGGCGGTGCTGGAGCGGCTCTGAACGGCGAGACCAGACGCCGCCCTACTGCTGTTCGACGTACGCCTGGCGGATCTCCGCCCAGCGGCCGTTCGATTCGAGATAGGACTGTAGCTCCGTCGCGTAGGCGTCGGCCAGCCGTCTGGCCTCGCGGAGCTGGTCCTCGTCGATCTCCTCGGCGTCGTTGCCGCCGAAGCCGAGGGCGTCCTTCAGGTTGTCGACGAACCCGCCGCCCGAGTCGTCGGGCTCGCGCCCGGCCGCCATCGCGGCCTGTGCCTCGCGCGCGCGCTCCAGCTCGGGCAGCACGTCGCGCAGGCTGTCCGTGTTCGCGACCAGTTCGGCGGTCGCGTCGTCGTCGGCGTTCTCGATTTCGAACTCGACGGCGGTCATCACCAGGCCCCACTCCTGTCGGGAGAACGCCGACCGGTCGACCTCGTCGGAGAACTCGCTGTCGACGGCCATCCGGGCCCCGACGATGCGGTCCGACCAGGGGATGCTGTCGGGGTCGTCACCTGTCATGGACCCGGGTTGGGTCGTGGGGGCAATCAGCGTTTCCCGTGGGCCGGCACGGGGCGCGGGGAGTCGGGGCGAAAGATGCGGGGGAGGATGAACGGAAGCCCCGGGCGTGGTCAGTGTGGACCGGCCAGGGTCACGCCTCGTCGTCGTCCACGTCGATGGTGTAGACGCCGTCGCCCTGGTGGGTGAGGTCGTCCTCGTCGAGGTCGTGGCTGAACGACTCGTCGCCGGTGAGCTTCCGGTCGTAGTCGGCACCCTCGTCGTCGGCGGTCCACTCGTCCAGGTCGATCTCGACCGGGTCGTCGGTCGTCGATGCGTCCGTGTCGGTGCCCGCGTCGGGGGCGGCGGCGACGCCGCCGGTGCCGACGGCCAGGATGGCCGCCGCCGCGAGCGCGAGCGCGATTAGCTTGTGCGTCATGGGTTTCCTCGGGCGAGACGGTGACTCCCGGCCCGCCTGACGGCGGTCCGCGGCGGGCGTCGACCCGTCATCGCCCGGTCGTTCCTGCGGGGAAAACCCAGATAAGCACCCGTTGAGAGCGTGTTCCTCGACCGGTTCCGGAACGGTTTCACGGTGTTTCAGACCGGCTATCGGAGCAGGACAACGTTCCCCATCCCGCGGCGCTTGCGCTCGACGAGGTTCTTGGTCTCCAGGCTGTCGAGGGTCCGGCTGACGGTCGCCTTCGAGAGGTCGCTCTCGTCGACGATCTCCTCGGTCACCCTCCGGCGCGACCGATCCTACGTCGAGAGACGGGCCAGCGTCGGCATCCAGGACCCCGCGACGGACGAGGAGGCCTACTCCGTGATGGTCGACCTGACGAACGGGACCGTCACCCGCATCACCGACTGGGACGCCGTCGGGACGGATCCGTGAGTCGGTGTTCGTCGGGGTCGGTCCGACGGGGACGGCCGTGCGGGACGGATTCCCGTATCGGCGCGCCTGCGGCGCACCGTTCATCGCGGCGAGGCGCGGTCGGTCCGCTGACCGAGGGTTCGTCGAGTGGCTCCCGCAGTACGCCGGCCTCGCCAGCGTGCAAGGGGACCAGGGACGTAGACGCTCAGTAGATGAGTTCGTCGTCGTTCTCGATCATGTACAGCGCACGGGCGGCGATGTTGACGGCGTGGTCGCCGACGCGTTCGAGGTCGCGGATGGTCAGCAGGAGGCGTGAGACATCGTCCATCAGGGCGTCCACGTTGGTATCCTTCGGGTCGTCGAGTTCGGTCTCGATGAGGCTGCGGACGACCTCGTCGGAGGCGTGTTCGCACTCGGCGTCGACCTCGTCGTCGCGCGCGGCGACCGCGCGGCAGGCCTCGGGCGACTCCTCGGCGTAGGCCGCCATCGCGTCCTCGAGCATCTCCAGCACGTCGTCGCCGATGCCCTGGACGTCGACGTCGGGGTAGCGCTCCTCTCCGGCCTCGAGCGTGTAGTCGCCGATGTTGGTCGCGAGGTCGGCGACCCGCTCGAGGTCGGTGATGATCTTGAACGAGGCGGCGATGAAGCGGAGGTCGCCGGCGACCGGTTGCTGGAGCGCGAGCAGGTCGATACAGTCCTGCTCGAGGTCGAGGTACAGCTGGTTGATCTCGTCGTCCCCCTCGATGACCTCCCAGGCTGTCTCCTCGTCTCGCTGCTCGAGGGCCGACAGCGCCGTTCGGAAGCGTTCGATGACGACCTCGCTCATGTAGAGCACGTCCTCACGGAGTTGCTCTAGCTGCGACTGGTAGCTCTCGCGGGGCATAGCAGCAAGGAGGCCATTTCGCCCCATATAAATTGGGACTCGTCAGTCGGTCGTCAGACGCCGACGAGCCCGGTGGGCGGGGCGACCATGCCGAGCAGGCTGCGGAGCGGGCCGAGCAGGCCGAGGAACCAGAGCGCCGCCACGACGACGGCAGCGATGATGGCGATACGGATGGCCATGCCGATGACGAACCGGACGACCACCACGGCCAGTATCGCAAGTACCACTGCACCGACAATTCCGATGGGGGATGCGAGTGCGCCGAGCTGCAGTGGTGCGAGCACGGGGAGCATACCCGGCCCCAGGGTGGCCGCCCGGGTAAGCGTATCGGCCGTCGGACGGGCGGCTTGCAACCCCCCATCACTTCCAGTCGAAACAGTGCTCCCGTCTGTCGATTACGGGTATCCGTGTTTCACTTTCACTTCGGTATGCCCACGGTTATTAACGCAGGGCCAGTCACAACAGGTCGTGCCGCGCGGACACCCGCGCGAACCCACCACGTACAGTTGGGACAGTGCCGACAGTCCAACGTCAGACATCCGACAGACGCCCGCGCTACCGAGGGTTATTCGGTAGGGAGCGACAACACACCACTATGACACACCATCCGGATCTCACTCTCGTACGAGCAGGGGGGCGGCAGCGATGAGCGCGGAGACACCCGATTTCGACGCCGACGAGGTCGAGCTCCCGATCAAGCGGACCGAGGGGGACACGATGGAGGAGCGGCTCACGGGGAACGCCTACCACAACATCCTGCCGGCACGCTATCTCAAGAAGGACGCCGACGGGAACTTCGTCGAGGAGCAGGAGGACCTCTTCGAGCGCGTCGCCAACAACATCGCGCTCGCCGAGGCCGTCTTCGAGGCCGAGCGCCGGGATATCGAGGTGACGGTCACGCCGGATCTGCTGAAGCCGGACCACCCGCGCCGTGACGAACTCGCCGCCGAGGTGTTCGGGGAGGGCACCACCGCCGAGGACGACGCGGAGACGACGCTGGACATCCACAACGTCAACAAGTTCGCATACGAGACGCTCGTCCCGGAGCTCCCGGACGAGGTCCAGCGCCACGTCGAGTCGACCGCCGACGAGTTCCAGGACCTGATGGAGCAGCTCTCCTTCATCCCCAACTCGCCGACGCTGATGAACGCCGGCGACGAGCTCCAGCAGCTCTCGGCCTGTTTCGTCGACTCGCCCGGCGACGACCTGACCGACATCCACCAGACCGCGAAGGAGGCCGCCGAGGTCTTCCAGTCCGGCGGCGGCATGGGCTATGCCTTCTGGCAGCTCCGGCCGTACGGCGACCCGGTCGGCTCGACCGGCGGCATCGCCAGCGGCCCGATGACGTTCATGGAGACGTTCGACCAGATGTGCGAGACCATCGCCCAGGGCGGTGCCCGGCGCGGCGCCCAGATGGGCGTGATGCGCGTCTCGCATCCCGACGTCATCGAGTTCCTCCACGCGAAGAACAAGGACGTCTCGCTGGCCCACACCCTGCGGCTCAACGACCCCGACGACTACACGCACACCGACTTCTCGGACGCACTCGCGGAGGCCCGCGAACTCATCGACGACGAGGGGAAGGTGCCCAAGCACCTCCGGAACGCCGTCGAGGGCCACCTCTCGAACTTCAACATCTCCGTCGGCATCACCGACGACTTCATGGAGGCCCTGCAGAACGGCGAGGAGTTCACCTTCACCAACCCCCGGACGGGCGAGCCCCACATCGCCACCGAGGAGACGAAGGAGATGTACGGACGCTACGGGCTCGGCGAGCACGTCGAGCCGGGCGAGGAGCTGACCATCGACCCGCAGCTCATCTGGGACCGCATCGTCGACGGCGCACACCAGAACGGCGAGCCGGGCGTCATCTACCTCGAACGGGTCAACAAGCAGCACTCGTTCGACGTCGAGGAGCACCCGGACCACCGTATCCTCGCCACCAATCCGTGCGGCGAGCAGCCCCTCGAGGAGTACGAGGCCTGCAACCTCGGGCACATCAACCTCTCGACGCTCGCGGCCCACGAGGCACCCGACTGGCGGGTCTTCCGCGCGAACCGTCCCGACGGCGAGAGCCTGGAGGACTCCGTCGAGGCGTTCCTCGACCAGGCGCTCGACATCGGCGAGTTCGAGCGCCGCATCGAGCTCGGCACGCGCTTCCTCGAGAACGTCGTCACGATGTCGGACTTCCCGGTCCCGGAGATCGAGGAGAAGGTCCGGGAGATGCGGAAGATCGGCCTGGGCATCATGGGCCTGGCCCAGCTGTACATCCAGCTGGGTGTGCGCTACGGCAGCGAGGAGGCCAACGAGATCGCCCGGCAGGTCATGATGAAGATCAACCACGACTCGAAGTGGGCCAGCCACAAGCTCGCCGAGGAGCGTGGCGCCTTCGACGAGTGGGAGAACTCGAAGTACGCGAATCCCACCGAGTACCGCGACTGGTTCGAGCACCACACCGGGCTCGACGCCGACGAGTGGGAAGACGGGTTCCCCATCCGGAACCACAACACGACGACCATCGCCCCGACCGGCACGACCTCGATGGTCGGCAACACCACCGGCGGGTGTGAGCCCATCTACAACGTCGCCTACTACAAGAACGTCTCCGACGACGTGCAGGGCGACGAGATGCTCGTCGAGTTCGACGACTACTTCCTCCGGACCCTGGAGGCCAACGACATCGACGTCGACGCGGTGAAGGAGGAGGCCAAAGAGCAGATGGCCGCCAACGAGTTCGACGGCGTCGAGGGCCTCGACACCGTGCCGACGGCCATCGGCGAGCTGTTCGTCGTCACCTCGGACCTCTCCGGCAAGGACCACGCCGGCGTCCAGTGTGCCTGTCAGGACGGCGTGGACTCGGCCATCTCGAAGACCTGCAACTTCCCCAACACCGCCACCAAGGAGGACATGGACGAGGTGTACCGCTACATCTACGAGAACGGCGGGAAGGGCGTCACCGTCTACCGCGACGGGACCCGCTCGAAGCAGGTCCTCACGACCCGCTCGCAGAACGCCGAGTTCTCCGACATGGACGAGTCCGAGGCCGCCGCGGCCATCCTCGAACAGGTCGACGAGGCGTTCGGCGGGCTGGAGGCCTTCCTCGACAACGAGGAGGTCCGCGCCCAGGCAGAGGCCGACGTCGCGGCCCTGCTGGAGGACGCGGGCGGCAGCGACCTCCGGATGGGCGAGCTGCAGGCCCGGCCGGACACGCTCCACGGCGTCAGCCAGCGCGTGAAGACCGGCTACGGCAAGCTCTACGTCACCATCAACGAGGACCCCGAGACGGGCCAGCCGTTCGAGGTCTTCGCCAACATCGGCCACTCCGGCGGCTACACCAACTCCTTCACGGAGGCGCTTGGCAAGGTCATCTCGACCGGCCTGCGCGCCGGCGTGGACCCCGAGGAGATCGTCGACGAGCTCCGCGGGACGCGCTCCCCGAAGGTCGCCTGGGACAAGGGCGAGCAGATCAACTCCATCCCGGACGCCATCGGGACGGCGCTCAACCGGTACATCGAGGACGAGATCGACAAGCCCTACCCCAAACAGACCAGCCTGGACGAGGCCGTCGACCCCGACGCCTCGACCTCGAGCCCGGCGACGACCGAGGAGCCCGAGCCGCCGACGCCCGAACCGGAGACGGACGGCGGCGCGGGCGCTCGCGCGGCCGACCAGGGCGACACCCAGTCGCTCATCGAGGCCGGCGAGAGCCCCGAGTGCCCCGACTGTGGCGGCATGACGCTGTACTTCTCGGAGGGCTGCAAGACCTGCGAGTCCTGCGGCTGGTCCGAGTGCTGACGGAATAGAGACAAAATCGGAGAAATTCCTCAGATATTTCCCTCGTTTTCAGATAATTGCCGAGAGAAGAGAGCAGTATCGCGCTCGCGACTCACTCGGCATTCGCGCGGCCGTCGCCGCTCCCGCGGCGGTCCTCGCGGCGCCGGACAAAGTAGTACGCCAGCGCGGCGAGGCCGACGAACGCCGGAATCGCGCCCGGGAGTCCCGTCGCACCGACCGCGAGGCCGTCGACGATGCTGCCGACGCCGAAGCCCAGCAGGAGGAGCCCGGCGGCGAGCACCCAGGCGCGGCCGTCGCTACGCTCGTGCTCGACGGGGTACTGGCCGCTCTCGACCAACGCCATCTCCTTGCGGTACTCGGCGTACATCGCGAGGGCGGCCAGCACGATGCCGACGAGGACGATCCCGAACATGAACACGAGGATGAGCGTGCTCTCCGGGATGCCGAACGATTGCAGGAACATACCCTCAGTTCGCGCGCCGAGGAGATAAACACGTACTGAGCGGTGCTGACACCCGTCCGGCAGCGGGCGGCCCGCCGCCCCGACACCGGGGCGCGTGAAGCTGGCGCGGAGCCGTCCGCCGCCACGTCGCGCGTGAACGCAACGTGGAGGCGGGGAAAGACACTTCCCCCGAGCATCGGTACCCCGGGACGACGAATGTCCAAATTCCCTGACACCTCCATCAACAGCATCCTGATGCTGGCCCTGGCCATCGTGGTCGCCTCCCTGGTCAGCGTCGCGCTCCAGGCCACGTTCGGCAACCCCGACCCGCAGTCGCTCGTCCAGTTCGCCATCGGGACGGTCGCGTTCCTGGTCGGATTCGGCGTCGTCTACGGCTGGGTGGTCTACCGGTCGTACCGGGGGGCGACCTGACCGGCGCGCCGTCCGGTCGTCGGATTGAGGTGCCGGGCCGCCGAAGCGAGGGTATGAGCGGGCCGCCGACCTGTCCGATGTGCGAGACGGACCTCTACAGGCGCCACTGCAAGTACGTCTGCCCGCAGCACGGGCCGATAATCGACTGTTCGGACCCGTTCCGGTGACTCACTCCAGCGGCGAGCCACGGCCCTCCCGCCAGCGCCGGTAGAGCGGCCCGCCCAGCACCAGTACCGCGAGCGCCGCGAGCCCCACCACGAGCGGGAGGCCGGCACCGACGCCTTCGACGGTCAGGCGGTCGAGCGAGGCCCCCAGCAGGACCCCGGCGACGACCCACGGGAACTCGCCCAGCGCCGTCCCGAGGACGAACCGGCCGGCCGAGAGCCCCGACAGGCCCGCGCCGTAGGAGACGGGGTCGGGCGGGAGCGGCATCAGCCGCAACCCGGTCAGGCCGCGCACGTCGCCCGTGGCCGCGAAGAAGCGCTGGCCGGAGTCGCCCGCACGGGCGAGCAATCCGTCGTCACCCGTCCAGCGTGCGAGCAGGTACGCGGGCGTACACGTCACGACCGCGCCCACGAGCGCGACCGGGATAGCGACGGGCCCGTAGAGGAACCCGAGCAGGATGGAGAGCGCGCTGATGGGCCACGCGACGAGGGGACGGAGCAGGTAGGCTGCCAGCAGCGCCGGCGCGAACAGGAGCGGCCGGGCCGCGAGCGCGTGGAGTTCGGCGACGGCCCGGTCGGGCGACGCGAGCAGGGCGGCCGCGAGGACCACACCCCCGAAGAGGGCCGCCCCGAACAGCTGTCGTCGGGTCGCGCGCTGCACGGCCGGGATGTATGCAAGGTCGGATATACGTCTTCTGACCGACCGACGTGTCGGTCGGTGGGGCCGAGGAGGGGTGCCGCTCGGAGCGATCACCGAACGTGCTGTCACGGGCGACCTGCTGGATGGAGCGGGTGAACTGGAGATGTTCGATGGCCCATCGCAGGTTCGTCCGGACGGTGCTGAGTGCACGCCGCAGGAGGGAAGGTGGGGCGGACAGTCCCCCAGGGGATCTGCAGCACCGGTCCGAGACCGACAGCAGCAACCTGTCCTCGAAACCGGTTTAAATCACTTTAGTAGATGGAGGGAGAAGCGGGGGTATGGACACCCGACGATCGAACAGCTGTCGCTTCCAGCGATGGTAGACGTCGCGCTCTCGCTGGCGCAGATCGCGCTCGCGCTCGCGCTCGTGGTCCTCAACGGGTTCTTCGTCGCTGCGGAGTTCGCCTTCGTGCGGATTCGGGGGACATCGGTCGAACAGCTCGCCGCGGAGGGTCGCCCCGGTGCGGGGACGCTCCAGGAGGTGATGGTGGACCTCGACGACTACCTCGCGACGACGCAACTCGGCATCACCATCGCCTCGCTCGGGCTGGGGTGGGTCGGCGAACCCGCCGTCGCGTCGCTCATCGAGCCCGTGCTGGCACCCGTTCTCCCCGCGAACCTCATCCACCTCGTCGCCTTCGCGGTCGGCTTCAGTATCGTCACGTTCCTCCACGTCGTCTTCGGTGAACTCGCACCGAAGACGCTCGCGATCGCCCAGACCGAGCGACTCTCCCTGTTCCTCGCTCCGCCGATGAAGCTCTTCTATTACATCCTCTACCCCGGAATCGTCGTCTTCAACGGGGCTGCCAACGCGTTCACGCGGGCCCTCGGCGTGCCCCCCGCGTCCGAGACGGACGAGACGCTCGGCGAGCGGGAACTCCTTCGTGTACTGACTCGATCCGGCGAGGAGGGCGACATCGATGTTGCGGAGGTGAAGATGATCGAGCGGGTGTTCGATCTCGACGACACCGTCGTGCGGGAGGTCATGGTTCCGCGACCGGACGTGGTGAGCGTCCCGGCGGATGCCTCGCTCTCCGACCTCCAGTCGGTCATCCTCGAGGCTGGCCACACGCGCTATCCGGTTCTCGACGACGACGACCAGGTGACCGGGTTCGTCGACGTCAAGGACGTGCTACGGGCCGAGGTGGAGGGTGGGGACGCCGAGTTGGTCGCCGATATCGCCCGCGAGATCATCATCGCCCCGGAGACGATGGCACTCAGCGATCTCCTGAGACAGTTCAGGGAAGACGAACAGCAGATGGCTGCGGTCATCGACGAGTGGGGGGCATTCGAGGGGATCGCAACGGTCGAAGACGTCGTCGAGGCGCTCGTCGGGGACCTCCGGGACGAGTTCGACCTGGACGAGCGTGAACCCTCGATCCGTCAGCGTGACGACGAGGGGTACGACATCGACGGCGGCGTCCCGTTGTCGAAGGTCAACGACACGCTCGCGACGGCGTTCACGAGCGACGAGGTAGACACGATCGGTGGGCTGGTACTCGAACACCTCAATCGCGCGCCGGAACGTGGCGACCGTGTCGAGGTCGCTGGGCACGTCGTCGAGGTGACGAGCGTCGACGGGACCCGGATCTCGACGATCCGGGTCCACGAACGTGGGACGGACGACCCGGTGATGGACTGAGTGGGGCTGTGGACGTGGTCGGTCGAATCCGTTCGAGTGCACCCGGCAGTCGGCCCCACGCTACTGCAGCGTCACGTACGTCAGGAACACCACCGCCAGGAGTTCCAGCACCCGCAGGACGACGACGGTCTGCTGGGCGAGCGCGTCGCCGGAGTAGAGCATCCGGGTGGAGACGTAGAAGTAGACCGCGACGAGGTTCTCCGTCAGCAGGAGCGCGCCGAACGCGGCGAGGCCGGCGGTCATCGGGGTCCGGAAGGTCCGGTAGTTCCGGAGCCAGACGGTCGTCAGGGCACCCAGCATGATCACGTTGAGGACCGAGATGCCGGTCGCGGCGAGGAGCCACGGTGCCATCGACGGCATCGCGGCGAGGACCGGTGGGAGCGCGGTGGCCATCACTCCGCCTCCCCGCCGGCGTCACCGGCCTCGGGAACGGGCTCCGCGTAGGGGACGGTCGCGAGGACCCGTTCGTACGTGTCGCGGTGTGCCTCGAACTCGTCGGTGAGGCGATAGACCGCGCCGTATCCCTCGCTCCCCTGGACGACGACGTCGTGCTCGCAGAGCGTGTCGAGGTGGTGGCGGACGGTGTTGTAGTCCAGTCCGAGCGCCTCGGACAGACGGTTGGCGTTGCGGGGCTGCTCGTCGAGCGTCCGGACGATGCGCGCGCGGTTCTCGCTGCCGCGCGTCCCGGCCAGCAGGTACCACAGTGACTCCTCCATCACCGGATCGTCTCCGAGACCCAGCCACTCGGGCCGCTGGGGTAGGGGCCGCTGTTCTTCTCCGGCTGGAGCGTGCCCTCGCCGTCGACCGCCCGGACGACCACCTCGTGGCTGCCACCCGGCGGGTCGTACTCGTACTTCCACTGGCGCCACACGGCGCGCCCCGGCAGCTCCTCGGTCAGCTCGGCCTCGTTCCAGGTCTCGCCGCCGTCGGTCGACACCTCGACGGTCCGGATGCCCCGCGTCCCCGCGTACGCGTGGCCGGCGACCTGCTTGCGGCCGCCCGCCACGTCGTTGACGGTGTACAGCTTCGCGACCGTGTTGACCGGGCCGGTGCCGTGCCAGCCCTTCTTCTCCCAGTAGCCCTTCGCGGGCTCGTCGAGAATCTCGAGTTCGTCGACCCACTTGACGTGGATCTCGCCCCAGTGGCCCGGAACGACGAGCCGCGCGGGGTAGCCGTGGGCGCGGGGCAGCAGGTCCCCGTTCATCCGGTAGACGAGGAGCGCCTCCCGGAGCGCCGCGACGGGGAACTCCTCGAAGAAGCTGTCGGCGCCCCGGGCCATCACGCAGCAGCGGTCCGGGACGTTCGCCTCCTCGAGCAGGTCGCCGACGCGGACCCCCTCCCAGAGGGCGTTGTCGGTCTTCTTGCCGTTGAGCCGCTCGCCGACACAGCGGAGCGTCGAGAACTCCAGCGTCGACTCCCGTCCGATGATGTCGCGGTAGTCGAAACTCGTCTCCTCCGGGACCGCGCCCGTGACCGAGAGCGACCAGTCCTGGGCCTTCACCTGCGGGTCGATGGAGCTGATGTCGACGGTGTAGAACTCGTCGCTCACCAGCGGCTCCAGCCCGGCGACGTCGAAGCTCTTCGCCTCGGCCTCGGCGAGCAGCATCTCCGTCTCGGTCGGTCCCGGCGTCTCGGCGTCCGCGGCCGCGCCCCCCGACCCGCCGCTGTCGCTCCCGCCGTCCTGTCCGGGGACGGGCGTCGGCGGGGCCGGCGGCTCGTCCGAGGGCGTGCGACGGTTCCCCAGGTACCACCCGGCCGCGCCCAGCCCGGCGAGACTCGCCAGACTGCCGACCACCCGTCGTCGCCCGGGCGAGGTCGCATCCGACCGGGTCGCCCGGCCAGCGAGCCCCGCGATGCTGACGAGCAGTGCCGCGGCCAGCCCCGCGCCCAGCGACAGCACCGGCCGCCCGGTCAGCGCGGCGGTCGCCCCCCAGACCGGGATGCCGGCAAACGGCCCGGCCAGCGGGGGGAGACCCGCCTCCTCGGCGACGGCGCGCCCGAGCCCCGCGAGCGTGCCGAGGACGACCATACTCAGGACCGTCGCGCCGATGAGGCTCAGTTGCTTCCCCAGGTCGCCCAGCACCACGATGGCGAACGTGATGAACGCCCCCGGGATGTAGCGCGCGAGGACGCTCTCGACCGGGGCGACCACGTACGCCGGGGTGAAGCCGGCGGCCGCGTACGACCCGGCTACCGCCGCGGCACCGGCCGCGAATGCGACGAGGGCCGCGACCCACCGCTCGCGGACCGCCGTCGTGATGGTTCGGTGATTCATTACCGGAGAGCGGTCGTCCACCGCTAAACCCCTTTTTCAGGGTCCGTCCGCCCTCCGTTCGGACACCGACTAGAGTTCGTCTAGAATTCGGGCCGGGAGGAGCCAGGGCTCCGGCGGCCGCTGGCGGCACCAGCGCCCGGCGACAGGTTTTCGGTCTCGCCGGCCCCGTCTCGAGTATGGCGCGGGACCGCCGGAACGGGGCCGGGACCGCCGGAACGGGCGGCGGCAGTGACAACGCCCGCGACGAGGAGCACCCGGTCGAGTTGGGTGTCCAGCTGCTGGAGCGGCTGGAGCACGCCGAGCTGTCGCTGGCGGAGCTGGTCGACCGCATCGAGACGGTCACGACCCATCCTGCGACGACGCGGGCCATCATCGAGGCGGCCGAGAAGCGCGGCGTCATCGAACGCGAGGGCGACGCCGTGAAGCCGACGGGCGGGCGCTTCCTCGCGTTCGAGAGCGAGGTGATCGAGCGCAGCGGCGACTACGAGTGCGAGCGCTGCGGCAAGTCCCTCTCCGTGGGCCACTTCATCCGGCTGGAGGCCGGCGAACTGGGGCCGTTCGGCTCCTCGTGCATCAGGAAGGTCACCGGACGCCGCGACTGAGCGGGTCGCTTCGACGACGGCGAGCGGATACTCAGCGGCCGCGCCGGAGCTCGTCGACCAGCTGCTCGATGGTCTCCTGCTGGCGCTCGATGAGGTCGGTCTGCTCGTCGACCTTCCGCTCCAGGGTCTCGAGCCGTTCGAGGACCTCCTTGTCGCTCGCCGAGACGAACCCCTCGGGGGTGGACTCGTCGTCGACATCGGCGCCGGCATCGCCCTCGGCCCCGGTGTCGGTCGGTGGCTCGTCCGTGCTGGGGAGGGGGCCGTCGTCGGTCGGCGGCTCGTCAGTCGTCTCGCGATCCTCACCGATGAGGGAGTCGATGCCGCTGTCGGCGTAGTCCGGGCCCGACCGCTCCTCGACCTCCTCGGGAGCGATGGCCTCGTTGAGGGCCTCCAGGGAGTCGACGTCGTGGAACGCCAGGACGGCCTCCTCGATGGTCCGTCGGACCGTCGGCGCGCGGTCGTTGGGCACCTTGATGCGCTCGGGCCGGCCCTCGACCGCGACGACGACCTGCATCGCGTGGCTCCCCTCCTCGAAGTCGAGGCGGGTCAGGTCGGCGTAGGGGTGGGCCTCGTAGTCCTCGGACCAGACCGCCCCGCCGACGTGCTTGAGGAGGCGCTGCGTTCCCACGACGACCGTGAGTTCGTTGAAGCGGAACACCCCGCGGACCTGCTCGTCGTCGGAGAGCGCGCCCGTCGCGCGCAGGTGGGCCGCCAGCACGGTCTCGACGACCTCCTGGGCGTAGTTCGAGCCGACCGCGAACGACTCCTCGTGGTCGTAGTAGTGGAGTTCGAAGGCGGTCCGACGCCGCCCCGAGGAGAGCTCCAGCCGGTCGAACCCGTGGGCGTGTGCCGCGACCGACTCGTCGCTCAGCAGGCCGTCCCCCTTGTAGACGAGCGTCCGCTCCGGCGTGACGAAGACGCCGTCCTCGCCGCCGGTGTTCACCGACGCGAGTACCGACTCCCCGTTCAGTGCATCGGTCACGAGGTCCGGGACGTCCATGCCCGTGGGTGCCCCGGACCCGGCATAAATCCGGGGGTGACACCCGACCGACGACGGCACGGACCACCGCTCGGCCGCGGCTGGCGTCCCGGCGAACAAGAACGTTCAAGAGGCCGTCCCGGCTACGAGAGACTGCGCCCGGGTGGCTTAGTTGGACATAGCGCCGCACTCATAGGGTAACACCACGAGCGGCACCCCGCGTGTCGGAGGCTGCCTGCCTCCACCTGAGACATGCGGAGATCGCGGGTTCGGAGCCCGCCCCGGGCATACTTCTCTCGACGCGACCGGACAGCACGAGCGCCGCTCAGGCCGCCACCTTCCGGACCTCCCACGAGATGCCGATGGCCGCCAGCAGGAGCACCACGAGGTTGAACGCGGCCTGGAACAGGGGTCGGTACTGCCGGGCGACCCAGATGTCGATGGCGTTCGAGGCGGCGAAGTAGAACCGGAGCGTCGCCACCAGCGCGAGCAGCGTCAGCCCGCCCAGCAGCGCGTAGCGGGCGTATCTGACGAGGTCACGGCCCTCCTCGTCGGTGTCGTCCGTGGGCGGGTCGTCCGCGGGCGGCTCGGTCCGGGCGGTCGTGTCGGTCGTGTCGGTGGACATGGCTGGGTCGGGGCTGTCGTTCGCTGGCGGTTCGGCGTCGGTATCCGTCGCTGACTCGGTGGCCTGCTCGGGAGCGGGGTCGTCGCTCATCGCGACCACCTCCGAGCCAGCAGGGCGGCCCCGAGCAGGGCGACGACGGCCAGGCCCGCGCCGAAACCGGGCTGGCCGCCGGAGACGGGGGTCCCCGTCCCGGGAGGCGCGCCGCCACTGCCACCCCCGCGGTCGCTCTCGAAGTCGCCGGCCTCGAACCCGACCTCCCGGCGCGTCTCGTTGACCGAGATGGTCTCGGTCGGGTCGAGGTTCACGACGCCGCGGGCCGTGTCGACCACCACGCCGTCCCGGTACAGCACGGCGTCGACGTAGTAGTTGTACTCCGCGGGGACCGAGACGGTCGTCGCGGGCGAGGCCGTCCGGCCGGGCTGGATGGTGCCGACATCGACGGCCGCGCGGGCCGCGACCACGTTGGACTCGGCCTGCCGGAGCGTCAGCTCGACCCGCAGGCCGTCGGGAGCGGTGTCGCCACGGTTGACGAGCGACGGGGCCACGCGGAGGGTGGTCCGGTCCTCGCCCGCCTCCTCGACGCCCACGGAGAGCGCCGGCAGTGCGTCCTCGTCGGTGAACTCGACGGTGCTCCGGGCGTATGCAGGTGTCAGGGCCGATAGGCCCGACACCGTTCGCCGGGCGGTGTCGATGCGCCGGTCGCCGGTGTAGACGACGGCCTCGATGCGGTAGCCGCCCTCGCGCTCGACGGTCAGGTTCGTCGAGACTGGGCGCTCGCCGTCGGTGTCGACGTCGCCGACCTCGACGCGACGGGTCGTCTCCACGAGCCCGGACTCGGTGTCTATCGCGCGGAAGACGACGGAGACGTTCGGGGTCGTCGGGCCGTCGTGGCGGAGGTACGGTGTCACCTGGAGGGTGGCGGTCTCCCCGCTGACCTGCCCGGCCGTGATGGGCATGTCGACGGCGCGGAGGGGACCGGGTCGCTCCGGTTCGTCCGCCGAGGGGTCCGCGATGGCGCCGGGGACCACGGCGGCCGAAAGGAGGGCGACCACGACCACCCCGGCGGCGGCGACCGCCAGGACGCGTTCGCGGTTCATGCGTGTACGTGTGGCACCCACCGACGACGGGATAAGCTTTCAGGGGACTGGTGCCACACATATAATATATAATCTATTTACATCTCGTATTTACACAATTTCGTAGATATACTGCCAACAGTACATCAGCAACCACATCACGCCGGGTCGACGCACGTCGAGCGCGCGGGGGTCTGCCGCGGGACTACCGCTCGAAGCCGAGCGCGTAGTGGTACGGCGGTAGCTCGACCTGCTCGACGAGGGTGAGGTCGGCCGCGTCCAGCACGGCGGCCTCCGTCGCCCCGGGTGTCGGCCAGAGCCGCCCCACACCAGTTCCAGTCGGGCTGGCGGGTGTTCCGGAACCTGTCCATGTCGGGGTGGTGGAGTCCGGCATTACCGGCTCCGCTGGAACCATCCCTGGTTGATACAGTCGCCCTCTTCGGGTACGTTCCGTGTGCCGCCTCCGGGTCGCAGGTGTCGCAGGTCGCCTCGAATCCGTCTCACGAGGGCGGAGAAGGGTTTTGGCGGGACGAACCGAACGCGGAGTCGTGATTCCCAACTACGGGGACAAGTACGACGCGGACGCAGCCTTCTCACCGGAGGAGGTGGTCGGGATGGGGCGTGAGGAACTGCCGGACGTTCCCCGGGCCGTGATCCTCGGCTACCAGCCGAAACTCACGGAGTTCGTCGAACCCCGGGCCGACTCTCCAGTCCAGATCGTCCGGTCACAGCGCCTCTACCCGGTGACGGAGACGGTCGGGTACGTCCCCGTCCACGAGTGGGGAACCGGGGCGCCGATCTCGGCGATGGTCACCGAGAACGTCATCGCAGCGGGTGCCGAGGTCGTCGTCCTGCTGGGTGGTGCCGCGGGACTGCAGACGGACATCCCATCGGACGCGGCCATCCTCCCCACCGACGCCATCAGGGACGAGGGGGTCTCCTACCACTACATCCCCGACGGGGAGTCGGTGACGCCGACGGCGTCGCTCGTCGACGGCCTGGACGAGCGCCTCTCGGAGGCGGGCTTCGACACACCGCGGGGGACGACGTGGACGACGAGCGCCTTCTACCGCGAGACGGTCCCCGAGATCAGCGCGTACGGCGACGACGGCGTCGTCACGCTGGACATGGAATCCGCGGCCATCTGGGCGGTGTGTCAGTACCGTGGTGTCGACACCGCCTCCGTCCACGAACTGGGTGGCGTTCTCACGCCCGAGGAGTGGCGGCCGGAGACCCAGCAGGACCGGGGAGTGACGGAGATGTTCGACCCGACCGTGGCTGGCCTGGAGACCCACGTGGCCGACACGTAGCGCCGTCTACCCGCCGAGCGTGGGCCCCTGGCCGCGAGCAGTCCTGTCGAACGCCCGCAGTCCGGCGAGTGTTCGGTCACGCGACCGAGTCGGGCGCACCCGCGTCGGTGGTCGCCGGTTCCCCGCGCCCGCTTCGGAGCACGTAGCCCAGCACCAGGTTCGTCACGACAAGGACCGTGACGACACCGATGACCTTCGGGAGGTAGGGGAGCACCTCCACGATACCCGTTCCGAGATTGAACAGGAAGGTGCAGACGAGCAGCAGCAAGAACCCGCCCACGGGGCCGTGTAGGTCCCCGACCGGAGGGCCGCGACTCCGAACAGCCCGAACCCGAAGACGATGCCGAGGAAGACGCCCGGCAGGAACAGCGGGACGTAGGGTTCGAGGCTGCCGCCGAGGAGGCCGCCGAACACGCTGAAGGAGACCACCGCCATGACGACCATCGCGACGAACCCGAGGACCGAGAAGAACGCACCGATGCGTGTGAGCCAGCGGCTCCGGTCGGAGAGACTCGGATAGAACCCGAGTAACCCGAGGAACCCAGCGGTCCACGCCGTCCCGATGAACGCCTGCCCGAGGTCCATGAACTGGTTCTCGGTCCCCGCCGAGAGGTTGAACAGCAGGATGGCGAGGTCGGCGGCGAAGACCACCCCCGCGATGGTGAATGCCAGTGCTCGTCGCTCTTCCAGTGTCGTCAGGATCCGCTTGATAGTTGTCGACATGCGTATGGAAATTTCCGCACCCCGACTTAAAACTTATATAGAAAATGCTATATGTTAACGAGGGTGGTCGCCGGGAGTAGCCCAGAAGTTCGTCATCGCGCACGACGCGGAGATCGGGCCTCTCGGGGGGGAGCACCGACCAGAACGCTCGGGCCGTTCCGGGCAGCCAGGACATCACTCCTCCGAACCCGGGCTCGGGGCCAGGGGTCGGAGGTCCGCCGAGAAGTGTCGCAGCTCTGCCATCGGCGGCTCGCTGACGACCTCGTAGCCCGGGAGGTCGTCGGCGTGGTCCGCCACCGCGGCCGCCGTCTCGACGACGTGTTCGAGGTGGTCGCGAGCGTACGTCCGCCGGGGAATCGCCAGCCGGACGAGGTCCGGCCGGTCGGCGCCCGGGAACGCGAACTCGCCGAGTTCGACCCCGCGGACCCCGCCCTCGCGGTAGAGGTCACAGACCACGGCCTGTCCCGGGAACTCCTCGCTCCGGAGGTGGGGGCACATCGCCCCGGCATCGACGTACACCGCGTGCCCGCCGACGGGCCTGACGACCGGGACGCCGGCCTCGTCGAGGCGCTCACCGAGCCACCGGACCTGCTCGACGCGGTCGGTGATGTACGCATCCGTGACGGCCTCGCGGAGGCCCACGGCGACCGCCGCGAGGTCCCGGCCCGCCATCCCGCCGTAGGTGGTGAACCCCTCGTAGAGGATGGCGCGCTGCTTCGCGCGCTCGAAGAGGTCGTCGAACGCCGGGGCGTCCCGGATGCCGACGAAGCCGCCGACGTTGGCGAGGCCGTCCTTCTTCGCGCTCACGATGCAGGCATCGGCGTACGACAGCTGTTCGCGGGCGACCGCGGCGACCGTGCTGTCGGCGAACTCGGGCTCGCGCTCGCGGACGAAGTGGGCGTTCTCGGCGAAGCGGCAGGCGTCGAGGACGAACGTGGCGCCGATCTCGTCGCAGAACTCGCGCACGGCACGGACGTTCGCGACGGAGACGGGCTGGCCGGCGGCGGAGTTGTTGGTGAGCGTGACGACGACCGCCGGGACGCGGTCGGCGCCGACCTCGTCGACGACGGCGCGGGCCCGCTCCACGTCGAAGTTCCCGAGGAAGTCGCCGCTCGCGCCCGGATCGAGCGCGCCCTCGACCGGGCAGTCGACCGGCTCGCCGCCCTGCTCGACGACGTGGGCACGGGTCGTGTCGAAGTGGGTGTTGTTGGGGACGACATCGCCCGGCTCGACGAGGCTCCCGTAGAGGACGTTCTCGGCGCCCCGGCCCTGGTGAGCGGGGACGATGCGGTCGAAGCCGAGCACGTCGCTCGCGGCCGCTTCGAGGTCCGTGAAGCTCCCGCTCCCGGCGTAGGCCTCGTCGCCCTGCATCATGGCCGCCCACTGGGCGTCGCTCATCGTCCCGGTGCCGCTGTCGGTCAGGAGGTCGACGTACACCGCGTCCGAATCGAGATTGAAGACGTTGTGCCCCGCAGCGTCGAGAGCGGCCTCGCGCTCCTCGCGGTCGGGGAGCCGGATCGACTCCACCATCTTCGCCCGGTATGCGCGCATGCGCCCCGCCACCGACGCCAGCGACATAGTTCTCGTTGCGGCGAGATGTCCCCTGGCGGCGGGAACTGGGGGACGCCGGCCGGTCGTGTCCGTCACCGGCGGGACCTGCGCGGGCTGCCGACGGAACCGTCGGCCTCGCCGTCGCTCCCCGCCACCGGGTCACCGGGACGGCTCCCGTTCGGGGACCGGCGCCGCCCCGCGACCGAGAGCCAGGGATGATTTATGTCGACCCGACGCCGAACGGGTATGGCCTCCGGCGACGGCTCGCGGGTCGGGATCATCTGCCGCCCGCATCACCACGTGTTCGAGACGGTCGGCCGTCGCCTGGACCGTCGGGGGCACCAGGTGACCTACTTCGAACCCGAGCGCGAGCTGCCCCGGTCGGCAATCGAGGAGCTGTCGCTCCTGGTCTGCAAGAAGGTCCGTCCCGCGTCGGTGCGGGCGCTGAAAGCGGCCGAACGCGCCGGGGTCGCCACCTGGAACGGCCTGCTGTCGACGACCATCCTCGCCTCGCGGCTGGTGATGCTGGAGGCGCTGTCGGCGGTTGGCTTCCGCGTCCCCCCGGTGACCTTCGAGCCACCCGAGGGGCCGTACGTCGCCAAGCCACTGTTCAGCTGGGACGGGGACCCGGAGATCGGCGGGAGCGGCGGCTTCTACCAGCCACTGCTGGACACCGACGGCCGCGACCGCAAGTGCTACCTCGTCGACGACGGCCGGGCGCTCCACGCCGCCACCGTCGTCTGCTCGTCGAAGCTGTTCGGGGAGAAGCGGGTCCTGGATCACGAGTCGACACCCGACCGGGACGTCGACCGGATGGCACAGCTGCTGTCGCTGGCGGATACGGAGGCGATAGGCGTCGACGTCATCGAGGCGGATGGCCGCCGCTACGCCGTCGACTGCAACGCCGCGCCGAGCTTCAGGCAGGCAGGGCTGGAGTCTGCACTGACCGATTCGATCCACCGGGCGGTCCCGAGCACGGATACCGGGTGACAGGCGAGCTGTGGGTGCATCCGCTCGCGCAGCAGCGACTGACACGCGAACACGCTCGGCCGCCCCCAGTGCGACCGCCGAGCGGGGGCTGTCGGGTTCCTACGGCCAGACCGCCATCATCACCTCGTCGACGTACTCGTCTTCGATGCGGTAGTGGCGCTCGCGGACGGCTTCGGTCTCCCAGCCGTGCTCCTCGAGCCACTCCATGCCGCGCTCGTTGGTCGCCGGGACGGAGTTGTACAGCTTCTCGTAGCCGTTGTCTCGGGCCCAGTCGTAGGCCCGCTCCATCAGTTCGCTCCCGATGGTGTGACCGCGGTACTCCGGAACCACGCCGACGGTGAGTTCGGCGGTGTGGTCGAGGCTGTCGACCTCCGGGTGGTCGAGGTTGACCCAGCCGACGACCTCCCCCTCGACGGTCGCGACGAAGAACACCCGCGACTGGACCTCGTTGTGCCGGAGCAGGACGTCCTCGTGGTCGACGGTGTCGGCGACGGTCTCGCCGACGATGTACGTCCGGTCGGCGAGCGCCGTCCGGATCGCCTCGACCAGCCCGTCGAGGTCGTCCTCGTGGGCCTGCCGGATGGTGAACTCCACGTCGTCGGCGGAGTGGATCTCCACCTCGGCGTCCTCGAACGCCAGCCGCAGTTCGTCCTCGTCGCGCTCGACCACGCCGTCCCGGCGGAGGATGGCGACGTGGTGACCGAACGCCGTCTCGTCCATGTTCAGCGCGGCCATCGCCTCGTCGTAATCGACCCGTCCGTTGCGCTCGATGTAGTCGTAGATGTCCTTGCGGTCCCGGTGGTCGAACTCCAGGTCGTCACTGAACTGCATGACGAGTGGTACCGTTACACACTACTTAACGTTTTTTGCCGGAACTGCGACGAAGGCGGCGTACTGACGGCTCTCCGTGGTGGTCTCCTCCTGCGGGTCGGCGGGAGTGATCCGGAGAACGGTCACGTCGAGCACCGCGCGCGCGACCCGTCGGTGATGGGCGAGCTGGACGAGCGCCCGCCCGAGCGGGACTCACCTCCGACTGGTGTCTGCGACCGCGTCCCGGAGTGCCCGTCCCGACCGGGCCGCACCGCTCGCGACCACCACAGCTGCCCGTTCGAGCACGCGCCGGCCCGTGGCCAGCGCGGTCCAGACCCGGCGGGCCGTGGAGCCGAGAGCGCTCGCGAGGGTGCCGACGACCCGCGTCGTCGCGTCGCCGGTCCGGCGGAGGTGCCAGCCGGTGAAGACGGCGATGGAGGCCAGGAACACGCCGATAGCGAGCGCGTACCGGCGGGTACTCCGGGCGACCGACCGGGCAGCGGTCGCCGCGGTGACGGCCGTCCGCCCCGTCGTCCCGACCACCCGACGCGCACCGTCGACCGAGGCCCGGACCGCTCGGCGTACACTCCACGGCCCCCGGCGTGCGCCCGACGGGAGCCGGTCGGGGGTCGACACTTGCTGCCCCGCCCGCGTGCTGCCGGTTCCAGTCCCGCTCTCGACCTCCCCGGTGGGGCCCACGTCGCCTGCCGCGGCCGTCGCCCCGCCGAGGTCGTCCAGCACGGTCGCGGCGACCCGTGCAGCACCGTTCTCGTGTGCCGGGGGCGCCGGCGGGTCGGCGACCGCCTCCAGTACGTCCAGCGGCCCCTCTGCGACGGCAAAGCCCGTGGCCGCCTCGCCACGGAGGCGATCGGCGACGGCCTCCTGCTCGTCGGTCGCCGGGTGGACGACACAGGGCGTGCCGGCGACGGCGGCGTCCATCACCGTCGAATAGCCCGAGCAGACGACCACCTCGGCGTCGCGGAGGTAGGGGAGCAGCGACGGCACCGGCTCCCAGTCGTCGCCGCCAACGTCGATGACATCGTGACCCTCGCGCTCGAGGGCGTCGGCGATCCGGCCGAGTTCGGAGTAATGGCTCGGCACGACCACCACGTCGGCGGCCTCGCGCTCGCGGCCGCTCCCCTCCAGTGCAACGGGCGGGACCCGGGTCGCGTCCGCGGGTGCGAGCCCCGCGTCGGGCCACACCGTCGGGTAGAAGAACTCCCGGGCCGCAGCCACCTGGAGGTCCGTGTGGAACGCCGCGCCAGCCCGCTCCAGCCGGTTCCGGTAAAGCCCGGGCATGTCGTGTTTCAACACGTACAGCGGTACGTCGACCCGGAGCGCCGCCATCGCCGCGAACATATCGTCGGTGACGAGCGCGTCGGGGGCCGTGGACCGCAGCCAGTCGATGTAGTCGGCGATGCGGCCGGCCGAGGCCGGGAGGCTCCCGGTCAGTACCTGCCGGACGGTCCCCTCCTGCACGGTGTCGATGAAGTCGACGCAGGTCGGTTCGAACGCGTCGTAGCCGTTGAGGGCGACGAACTGCGACCCGGCACCGCCGCCCGCCATCAGCACCTCGGCACCACGGGCCTCCAGCGCGTCGGCGATGGCCAGCATCCGGGTCGCGTGGCCGGCGCCCTCGGGGTAGTGCGCGACGGCGACCGTCGGCGAGCCGGTGGCGGACGCCGACCCGTCGGGTGGCGTCGGGCGGAGCTGTTCGCTGTCTGCAGGAGGTGGGCGGGCGGAGGGCATCGACGGCCACTGGTCGGCCCGTCGGCATAAACCTCGTGTTCGACGGAATCGCCGCCAGACGGTCGCTACCCGGTCGGGTCGGCGTCCGGCCGTGCCTCCCGGTCGGGCACCTTCGTCAGCACCTCGGCCGTGTGGCGGACGTTCTCGGTGCGGACGAGAATCTCCGCGGCCTCACGGACCGTGAACTCGGCGTCGATGTCGGTGCCGTGGCACGAGGCGTACAGCTCCAGCCAGTCGTTCATCGCACCCTCGAGCGCCGCGAACGCGTCGCGTTCGAACCGGACCTGCTCGCCGCCACCGGTCCGGGCCTCGAGGTACAGCGCGATGGCGGGGCCAGCACCCTCCCGCAGGTAGTGGAGCGCACGCTCCTCGTCCGGCGGGTCGGTCGGCGGGTCGAACGCCGCCCGGTCGCGCTCGGCGCGCCGGGCGAGGTCCGCGATGCGGTCGTAGTAGGGGTCGGTCATGCGGTGGATGGGTGGTCGTCGGCCGGACGGCGGTCAGCCCTGCTTGAACTCGACGCCCTTCCCGCCGGCCGGGTGCTCCCAGTCGGTGTCGGCGACGATGGCGCAGGTCCCGCACTCGACACACGGCTGCGTGTCGAGGCTGACGACGCGCTCCTCGTGGCCGTTCGTCTTGACCGTCTCCTCCCGGTAGCAGCCGCCGCCGAAGTCGCGGGCGCTCACCGGACAGGCCGACACCGCGGCGCCGCTGGCCGCCCAGGAGTTGTCCTTCACCTGGATGTGGGGCTCCCCGACGTCGTAGGTCAGGTCGCCGATGCGGTCGTCCAGCTCCGGCGGCTCGACGTGGCTGGTGGCGTGGACCTCGCCGCCGAGCTCCTCCGCGATGACCGTCGGCACCGTCACGTACGGTACCTTCGTGTCGGGCATCAGCTTGAGGATGGTCGGGTTGGAGAACATCCGCTCGAGCCCCGAGGTGCCCAGCGCGCGGATGCCGAGGCGGCCGACGGGTGACTCGACGAGCGATTCGGCCAGCCGGGTCGCCGTCTCGTTCTCCGCCAGCGGCGCGATGGTCTCGTAGGCCTCGGGCCGGAGCTTCTGCATCGTGCCCGACTCCTCCAGCTTCTCCGTGTACCGCTCGCCGGCGTCGTGTGGTCGACCCGCACGCTTCGCGTCGACGAACGCCTCGGCCGCGAGCGCGCCCGCCGTCACGGCGTGGTTCATCCCCTTGATGACGGGGCCCTGCGCCTGCATCTGGCCGCCGGCGTCGCCGACGAGGACGAGCCGGTCGCGATGGGGCGACTTGTGGGCCACCTTCTTCGAGTCGGGGACGAGTTTGGCGGAGTACTCCACCTCGTCGTAGTCGTCGCCGAGCCAGTCCGCCAGCAGCGGGTGCGTGAGCAACGCGTCCAGGAGCTGGTGGGGCTCGGCCTCCTCTGCGACGAGGCTGTCGAGGTGGAACACCGTCCCGATGGAGAGGGTGTCCTGGTTGGTGTAGAGGAACCCGCCGCCACGGACGTTCTCGAAGATGTTCCCCGAGAACAGATGCGCGACCCCCTCGCCCTCGCCGATACCGAACCGGTCGGCGATGGCATCCGAGGGCATGTCGACGACGGCCTTGACGCCCTGGAACCACTCGTCGGGTTCGTCCCAGTCCATGAGGCCGGCGTCGCGGGCGAGTTCGGAGTTGACGCCGTCGGCCGCGACGATGAGGTCGGCCGTGATGGGCTCGATCTCGTCGCAGGTGACGCCGACGATCTCGCCGCCGTCACGGAGCAGGCCGTTGACCCGGACGTCCGTGAGGACGCCGCCGCCGGCCTCGCGGGTCTTCTCGTGGACCCGCCGCTCGAGCCACGAGTCCATCGTCCGCCTGAGGACGGCGTCGGACCACTCCGTGTCGTGCTCGTGGAGGTCCGTGATGTCCAGCGACTTGACCTTCTCCCCGGCGATGTTGTGGATGTGGTACTCCGTGATGGGCCGCTCGGCGGCCTCCTCGCGGAAGTCGGGGAACAGGTCGTCGATGGTGTAGGGCGCGGACTCCTCGGCGTAGATGAGGCCGCCGGAGACGTTCTTCGCGCCGGCCTCGACGCCGCGCTCGAGGACGAGCGTCTCCACGCCCTCCTCGGCGAGTTTGGCCGCGGCGGCCGCGCCGCCCGGCCCACAGCCGACCACGAGCGCCTCGTAGTGCTCGTACTCGTCGGTGTCGACGGCGCTCTCAGTCATCGGTCGCACCTCCGGCCTCGGCGACGGCACCGATGTCCAGTTCGCCCGATTCCAGCGCCTCCGTCATAGCGGGCAGGACCTCGAAGAGGTCGCCCTGGATGAAGTAGTCCGAGAAGTCCACGATGTCGGCCTCCGGGTCCGTGTTGATGCTGATGATGGTGTCCGACTCGTCCATGCCGACCTTGTGCTGGACGGCGCCGGAGATGCCGACGGCGATGTAGATGGGCGGCTCGACCACCTGCCCGGACTCGCCGATCTGGCGTTCCTCCGTGATGTACTGCTCGACGTGGCCCTCGAACTGGTAGGAGGCCGTGATGACCCCCCGCGACAGCCCGAGGTCGGCGTCCTCGAACGCGTCGGCCAGGTCGAGGCCGAGTTCGATGCCCTTGCTCGGGTCGTCACCGATGCCACGCCCCATCGCGACGATGACCTCGCGGCCGGTGAGGTCGACACCCTCATCGAGCTGGTCGTGGTCGGTCACCTCGACCGAGAACCAGTCGTCCTCGAGCGGCGCCTCCCACTCGACCACCTCGCCCTCGCGCTCGGGGTCGGGGTCGGGCAGGTCGAACGAGCCCGGGATGACGGAGCCACCCTGCGGGTGGAACTCGCGGTCCGGTTTGTCCAGACAGAGGATGGTCGAGTACTCGAAGCCCGAGAAGTCCGGGCGCTTCATGTGCAGCACGCGCTCGAACTCCTTCTTCGTCCCCGGCTCACCCGTCTTCGCGGGGTTCGAGATGAGTACGTCCGTGATGTGGAGGTCCGAACAGTCCGAGGCGAGCCCGGAGTCGAGTTCGGCCTGCACGGTCGCCGAGAGGTCGCGCCCGTTGTTCGTCGCCGGGAAGAGGACGTAGCGCGGCTCGTCGTAGCCGTGCCACTCCACGTCGGGGCGGTCCTCGCGACCGAACGGGTGGCCGGTGCCGCGCGCGGCGTCGACGAAGATCTCGGTGTAGGGCTTGTGGAGGAAGCGGTCGAGCCGCGGGCCCTCCTGGTACAGCGCCACGTCGGCGCCGTACTCGATGGCGAGTTCGGCCTGTTCGGCGATATCCTCGCCGATGACGAACGCGATGACCTTCTCGTCGGCGTCGTACTCGTCGTTGTAGTCGTCCATGAGCTGCCGGGCCTTCCCCAGCATCTCCTTCGAGACGTCGATGAGTTCGCCCTGCTGGGTCTCGCAGTAGACCCACATATCCCGATAGTCGCCGTCCTCGACCGCGCGGACGTGGCGCTTGTCCGCGGTCGGGTGGTCGAGGTCGGGGTGGCGCTCCTCGGGCGTCTTCGGCTCCTCCTCGGCCTCGCCCTCGTCGGCATCCTCGTCCTCCGTCACCGAGTCGAGGCGGTTCTGGATCTGTGTCTTGACGCCGCCGCGGTCCTCACCTGCCTCCTCCTTCTCGAGCAGCTCGCGCAGTTCGTCGGGGTCGTCGATGCCGCGGATGGCGTTGGCCGCCTCCGCGGTGGACATATCCGTCAGGTCGACGAGTCCCTCGTCGTCGTCCTCGTCCTCCGCCTCGAGTTTCTCGATGCGGCTCTCGATGACCTGCTTGACCGGCGGTCGGTCCTCCCCGGCCTCCTCGGCCTCGAGGATTTCGCGCAGTTCGTCGGGGTCGTCGATGGCCTGGACCTTCGGGCCGATCTCGGAGATGTCGTGGTCGCCGGGGTCGAATTCAGGCATGGTCAATCACCCGCCGCCTCGCTGGCCCCGGCGGCGTGGGGCTGCAGTTCCTCGAGGACCGATTCCATCCCCTCGGCGTCGTCGGCGTCGACCATCGTGGCCTCGCGCTCCGCGGGCGGCTTCGGGATCGGGTCGACGGACTCGACGATGGTCGGCGAGCCGTCCAGCCCGATGAAGTCCGGGTCGAGGTTCAGCGCCTGGTGGTCCCAGACGGTGAGGTGGTCCTCGTAGTCGGGCGCCCGCTCCTGCGTGTCCGCGCGGAGGTCCTTGTGGGTGAGCCGCGCACCCGCTGTGCGGTAGGAGGGCTCGAACTCGGGGTCCATCACGATGAGCGCCGGCATCGGCGCCTCGACGGTCTCGATCTCCTCGATGTCGCCCTCGACCAGCCGCTTGGCGCGGACGGTCCCGGCCTCCTCGTCGACGTCGAGCGCGACGACGTGGGTGACCATCGGGATGTCCAGTCCCCACGCGGTCTGTGGGCCGGTGTGGCCGGTCTCCCCGTCGGCGGTCTTGAAGCCCGCGAACAGCAGGTCCGGCTCCTGCTCCAGCTTCTCCAGCCCCGTCGTCAGGGTGATGGCCGTCGCCCACGTGTCGGCCGCGGCCATCTCGCGGTCGCTCAGCAGATAGAGTTCGTCGGCGTACACGGACTCCATCGCCTCCTGCAGGACCTCCTTGTAGCCCGGCGGGCCCATGCTCATCACGCTCACGTCCCCGCCGTGGCGCACCTTCGTCTGGAGCGCCCCCCGGAGGGCGTGCTTGTCGTTCGGATTCATCACCGTCGGGGTCTTCCCGCGCTCCAGGTGGCCGTCCTCGTCGAACGAGACCTGGCCCTCCCGGAAGTCGGGAACCCCTTTGGTCAGAACTACCATGTGCATCGGTCTCAAATCACCTTCGACGTGAGCCACCCGCGGAGCACTAATAGCTCTTTATCATGTCAAAATATTAACTATACGCGAATTTCGCTGGACGGCGGCAGTGTCGGTCAGCGGTTCGATGC
Organism: Haloglomus litoreum; assembly: GCF_029338515.1. Taxonomy (GTDB): domain Archaea; phylum Halobacteriota; class Halobacteria; order Halobacteriales; family Haloarculaceae; genus Haloglomus; species Haloglomus litoreum. Next base: position 3,387,993 of record NZ_CP119988.1, read on the forward strand.
GCCCGAATTGACGGGCAAGAAGCGATGGTGGCGGCAGAGCTATCCGGATATTTTCATGTCCTCGTTCCGCCGCCGTCCGGTGGTTCTTGCCGGAACGAGTCCACGTCCACACACCACACCGGGCCGTAATCGTTGTGGGTGCCAGCGGTGGCCCCTCGTCGGAGGGGATGTCGCACGCCGCGCACGCTGCGCTCGCCGCGCACGCTGCGGTCAGAGGAAGAGCGAGAGGAGAGGGCCGACTAGCTCCGTCCCTCGCGGCTGGGGTCGACGTCGATGGCGTCGACGGGGCAGACGTCGACGCAGATCATGCAGTCGATGCAGGAGGCCTCCTCAGCGGGGTCGGCCTTGATCTCGCTCTCCGGATGTCCCGGTGTGTCGACCCACTCGAACACGTCGACCGGGCAGTCCTCGAGACAGGCACCGTCGGCGAGGCAGATGTCGAAGTCGACCGCGACGTGGGTCCCGTGGATGCCCAGCGTCTCGGGCTCGTCCACCGGACCCCATACGTCGTGCCCGTTGTGTTCCTCGACGACTTCGCGTGTGTCCTCGAACTGCGGATCGATGGCCATTGTCGGTTGGTAGCATACCGGGCGACGACTTAAATCTGTACCCGAAACGGCCGGCCGGGCGCCGGTCAGGGCCACTCGTCCTCGGCCCCCTCGATGGGTTCGGCGACGACCCCGTCCTGCGTGGCCAGTCCGCGGGCGTGGGCCGTGCAGACCTCGCGGTCGGCGTCCCAGGGGATGCGCAGGCGCACCGCCGCCTCGCGGTCGCAGTCCGGCTCCTCGCAGGTCACAGCGGGGATTGGCGGGCGGGCGTTAGAACCGTTTCGGCGGGGCGGCGTCAGGCGTCGGGACCGCCCCAGATTGTGAGCGTGGCCGAGTCGTCGTCCTTGGACCAGAGGATGCGGATTTTGTCATCAGGGTCCAGTCCCACCTCGGCTGTGTTCCCCGCGGTGATATCGGTCACGTCAGGGTCTGCACAGTCGTTCCAGGTAGGGGCGTTACCCCCGCCGTCGCTAATCGTTACCTGGTCGGCAGGAATCTCGTCACCACTAGTGTGTGAAATCTCGACCCAATTCGACCCACCATCATCTACAAGATCAGAACAGACCGGCGAGCCGGAAGTCTTGTACTCGAAGTTGAAACTCGCGGACGGCGACGTGTTCGACACCCCGTCCCCGAGTCCCAGCACGAACGTTCCGATGACGGCCGCCAGGATGACCGTGATCGCGACCATCAGGATGACCCCGATGACCGGTGATACTGCCTCGTCGTCGGCGAACACTGACGTGAGCTGCATATCGATGACCCCGTCGTCCGGCCCCGGGAGCCGGTGCCCCCCACAGAGCGACCGAACCGACGTACGCCGGGGTAGTAACTACCCGCTAATAAACTGTCCCACCAGTGAGGAACGGCCCGGCGGCCGTCCGGGGGCAAGATACAGGCCCCGTGGGCCCCTACCGGACGGTGATGGAACAGTGTGACCGGTGCGGCGAGTCGGTTGCCTCGGGTGGTGAGTGGATCGAAGTGAACCACCACCACGCCCACATGACGTTCGGTTGCACCTTCTGTGGCACCGACTGCGCGGCCGCCTACCTCCAGGACGGGCTGGAAGAGGGGATCGAGGACCGGGTGGACCCGGAGAGCGACGGCCTCGGCGTCTGAGCCGCGTGGCGGACTGAGGCGCCCCCTGTTGTTTTTGCGGTGACGACCCCACGTCCTGGGCATGAGCGACGCCGACCCGGACGACGCGACGACCGACCGCGCCGCGGGAGCCCTGCTGGGCCTGGCATGCGGGGACGCGCTGGGCCGCCCCGTCGAGTTCGAGACGCCGGCCAGCATCCAGGCCGAGCACGGCCGCGTGACCGAGATGCTCGGCCACGGCACCCACGGCCAGCCCGCCGGGACCGTGACCGACGACACGGAGATGGCGCTGTGCATCGCGCGGAGCCTCGTCGCCCGCGACGGGTTCGACCCCGACGACGTGGCCGAGCGGTTCGTCGCCTGGCTCGACGCCGGCCCGTTCGACGTGGGCCTGATGACCCGGGACGCCATCGACGAACTCCGGGACGGGACACCACCCGGCGAGGCCGGACAGGCGGTCTGGGAGCGGCGGTCGGAGGGAAGCAACGCCGGGAACGGGAGTCTGATGCGCTGTGCGCCACACGCGCTGGCGTACCACCTCGACGGGCGCCTCGTCGAGGTGAGCCGCGAGTCCTCGGCGATCACGCACGCCGACCCGCGCTGTGCGTGGGGCTGTGCGGCACTGAACATCGTGCTCTCGGGGCTGGTAGCCGGCGACGACCCGGCGCTGGCGGCCAACGGCGTGGTGCTCTCCATCAACGAGGGGGACGCGGTCCGCGAGGTCGTCGCCGGAATCAAGCGCGCGGTCGAGGGCGACGGCGGCCCCGACCCCGAGGACCTCTCGGCGTCGGGCTACGTCCTCGACACGCTGGAGACGGGGCTCTACCACGGTCTCACCGCCCCCGATGCCGAGACGGCCATCGTCCGGGCGGTCAACATGGGCGACGACGCCGACACCGTCGGTGCCGTGACGGGGGCCGTCGCGGGCGCCCGTTTCGGCGCGAGCGCGCTCCCCGAGCGGTGGCTGGAGGCCATCGACGAGGCCGACGAGTTGCGGTCGCTGGCGGGCGAGCTGCTGGCCCTGGAGCCGGCCCGGCCCTGAGTCTCCGCACGACACGGCGGGTCGACACCGAAACCGACGTCCCGGCGCGTGGCCCAGCCCCGGTATGAGCCTCGATTCGACCCTCGAGGGGACGCCCGCGGTCCCCGACGAGTTCGCCTACACGACGACGCTGCCCGTCCGCTACCGGGACACGGACACGATGGGCCACGTCAACAACGCGGTGTACGTGACCTACTTCGAGCAGGCGCGCATCGGCTACTTCGACGCCGTGCTGGACATCCCACTGGAGGAGCGCGAGATGGTGCTCGCCAACCTGGAGATGGACTACCGGCGCTCGGTCACCACCGACGACGAGTACGTCACCGTCGCGGTCCGCACGCCCTCCCTGGGCACGCGGAGCTTCCCCACCGTCTGCGAGATGTACACGCCGGACGGCGACCTCGCGGCCGAGGGGTCGAGCACGCTCGTCGTCGTCGACGAGGACGGCACCCGGCCCATCCCCGAGGCGTGGCGCGAGGCGCTTGTGGAGTTCGAGCCGGCGCTGGACGCCGAGTGAGCCATCGGCCGGGGTCGCGGTCGGTCAGTGCTCGTCGGGGGCCAACCGGTCCGCCTCCTCTTTCACACCGACGAGACTCCGGAGCCCGCTCCCGAGGAGATAGAGCCCGGCGCAGACGGCGAGCGGGAGGGAGACGAACGTCGCGATGGTCTCCCGGGTCGGCTGGAGCGTGAACAGCTGCGCGGAGATGACCCCGAGCTGGAGGACGAGTACCGCACCGACGCGTCGGACCGTCCGCTGGAGGGCGTTGCTCATCGGCGATGCCTCCGCGACGGACCGACAAAAGCCCTGGAGGTTCGGTCGGCGATTCAGCCCTCGAACGCCGGGAACGCCACCCGCTCGGCGCCGGGGTCGACCACGCACCGCCCACCGACGGGCACGGGCACGACGGGATGGGTGTGCCCCACGTCGAAGTTCCCGACGACCGGCGCGTCGGGGTTGTACTCCGCGACGAGTTCCGCGACGAGTTCGGCCTGGGTCTCGCGGTACTCGGCCCGTGCCTCGGGACCGGGGTCCTCGAACGGGTTGCGGGCCTTCGCCCGGCCGTGGATGACGGCGTCGACCGCGCCGAGGACGCCGCGCTCACCGAGACCGAGCAGCACGCGCTGTATCTCACCCTCCCCTGGGAGCTCCTCGGAGGTCTCCAGCAGGAGGACCGCGCCGTCCAGCGCCTCGAGGGGCGGCATCGTCCGGTCGGCCGCGAGGACCGTGTCGACCACCTCGAGACAGCCGCCCCAGACGCGGCCGTCGGCGGGTTCGTCGCCGCCGCGCCACGTCCAACCCGGGTTGGGCTCGCGCTCCAGCGGTTCGGCCAGGGCGTCGGGGTCGTTCCAGTCGCGGTCGTGGTCGGAGAACTCCTCGCTCGACCCCACCACGCCGAGGTGCTCGTCGAACAGCGCTCGCCGGACGTGCTCGGCCGTGTACTCGAAGACCCCGCCCGCCGCCGCGAGGTCGGTCATCACCGTGCCGCCGTAGTAGGAGACGATGCCCGCGCGCCACAGCAGACTGTGGAGGTGGGTGTTGTCGCTCGTCCCGAGGAAGCGCGTCGGGTGCTCGCGCAGCACGTCGGCGTCGAGGTGCTTCAGCACGCGGACCTGGTCGTTCCCGCCGATGGTGGCGAGGACGGCACCGATGTCCGGGTCGCGGAACGCGGCCTCGATGTCGCGAGCCCGGGCCTCCGGGTGGTCGTAGAGCCAGTCGTCGTCCTTCCGGGTGGTCGGGTACTCGACGGGCTGGAGGTCGAACCGCTCGCGGAGCGTCTCCAGCCCACGGTCGAGGACGTGGGGATACCGCGAGGCGGCGCCCGACGCCGGGGCGACGACGGCGACCCTGTCGCCCGAGTCGGCCGGCGGCGGGACGATGATGTCGCTCATGGCGGCCATGCCAGGGCCTGGCAGCCGGCCCGACATAGGCATTCGGGAGGCATGAGGACGGTCCGCACGTCAGGAGCCGGGGTCGTCCGCTCCGGTCCCGCCCCTGTCGTTCTCCGCTCGCCACGTCGCCGCCAGTTCCAGCGCCCGCTCGCGGTCGTCGAGGGTCTCGCGGTGGTAGTGCTGGCCCTCGGGCGCCTGTGCCAGCCGGTCGAGGGTGACCGCCCAGGCGCCGGTCGCGGTCCTGCGCAGGACCACCCGGGCGTAGCGGTCCCCGCGCTCCCACTCCACCCGGCTCGAATCCGCCGAATCGGGGTCGCCCTCGACGACGTACCAGTCCATATGGGGCCCCTCCACGTGCGGCGTCAAAGCTCCCGGGGACCGTGCTCACCCACGCCGGAGGTCGTCGGGGACCGGCGACGGCATCATCCAGACACCCTGATCATCGGCAGGGATCCACCAGAGCGCGCGGGACAGGAGTTCACGAGAGATTCCACGCCCCCAGTCACTCCACCCCGTCGAGCGGCGTGCCGTCCGGTCGCTTCGCGCCCTCGGAGTCGTGGACGACCACACCGTCGGCGTCGGTGGGTTCGTACCTGTCCCGGACGGCGATGGCCTCCTCCAGTTCCCGGACGGCGCGTTCCTTCAGCGCGGCCGCCAGGTCCTCGGCGTCCGCGTGGGAGATGTCCCGCCCCAGCCCCTCGCACTCGTGGGCCCGCACCGCGCCCTCGCGATCGACCGCCGCGCCCATCGGCTGGGCGAGTTCGGCACCGCCCTCCTCGGCGTCGTCGCCGCTCCCGTCGAGGACGACACTGAACGGATAGGTCCGGCAGATGAGCGGGCGGGAGCCGTGGACGCTGCACGCGCCCGTCCCGTCGGGACCCTCCCGGTAGAAGGTGCAGTCGCCACACGAGTCGGTCGCGAGCGCCCACTCGAACGTCTCGCCCTCGGGGCCGTCCGGTCCCTCGCGGAGTCCGTACGGCATCGGCCGGGCCACGTCGCGCCAGTCGTACTCGCGCTCGAACTCGTCGCTCGCGGCCGTGGCGGCCTGTAGCTCGCGGACCTCGTCCGGAAAGACGGTCGCGGTGTGGGGCTCCGGCGCCCCGTCCGCACCGTCGCCGCCGGTCACGCCCTCGCGACCGTCGCCACCGTCCGCGCTCTCGCTGCCGTCGTCCGCGTCCCCGCAGGTCTCGGCCTTGCAGCAGGCCCCACAGCGGGTGCACTCGAAGCCGATGGCCTCGATGGCGTCGGCCAGGTCGGCGGTCTCCAGGTCGCGCGCGGCGGCGAGATCGGCCTCGAGTGACTGCACGAGTGAGGCTGGGGCCCCGAACGGCAAAAGCGGCGTGTCCGGGGGGCGCCGGCCCGGGTCCTGGGCGGGGCCGCCCGCGACCCGGACCCGACACGCTGAAACTGTCGCGGTCCAAGCGGTGGGTAGTGCGAGTCCTCGACGCCTCCGCCTTCATCGGCGATTACCACACCGACGACGACACCGCGACCATCCCGCTGGTCCGCGAGGAACTCGAGGACGACGCCTCCGGCTATCGTTTCGATGCGCTGGAGGGCGGCGGGATGCGCATCCACGTGCCCGACGGCGAGACCGTCGAGCGGGTCGAGCGCGCCGCGAAGACCACCGGCGACGCGACCGAGCTCTCCCGGACGGACCTCCGGCTGCTGGCCGCCGCGCTCGAACTCGACGCCATCCTCGTCACCGACGACTACGCGATGCAGAACACGGCCGACCAGCTGGAGGTCCGCATCGAGTCCATCGCCCAGGACGGCATCGACGAGCGCCGGGACTGGACGTACCAGTGCCAGGGCTGTGGCCGCGAGTACGACGACCACCGCGAGCGCTGCGAGATCTGCGGGAGCGACCTCTCGCGGAAGAACCCGTCCTGAGCGGCGGGGCCATCGGGCCTCGGGCGGCGGGCCCGGGGGCCGCCCGACCGCCGGGCCTCACTCGGCCGCCCGGAGCGTGAGGTCGAACTGCGCGCCGCCGCTGGGCGACTCGCCGACCTCGACGGAGCCGCCGTACACCTCCGTCAGGCGGGAGACGAGGTAGAGCCCGAGACCGTCACCGGTGCTCGCGGGGCCCTTCTCGCCGAGTTCGAAGCAGGTCTCCCGGACCGCCTCGGGGATGCCCGTCCCGTTGTCGCTCACCGTGACGTCGACCAAGTCCTCGCGCCGCTTCGCGCCGACGTGGATGCGCAGGCCCTCCGGGTCGTTGTGCGCCACCGCGTTCGACAGGAGGTTGAGGAACAGCTGGTGGAGCAGGCCGTCGGCCACCACCTGGAGATCCTCGGGGACATCGGTCTCGATGGTGACGTCGGAGTGCTCGTCCCGGATGCTGGCCGCCTCCTGCTCGACGATGGTGGCGAGGTCGATGGGACGGAGCTCCCGGTCCGACCCGAGCGTCTCGATGAGCGTCGACGTGTCCTCGAGCAGCCGGAGGATGCCCTCGCTTCGCTGCTCGATGACCGAGAGGGACGACTCGCCGTCCTCGCTGAGTTCCTCCTCCGCCAGGAAGCCCGCGTGGGCGTTGACCGCCTGCATGTCGTTGCGGATGTCGTGACGGAGCAGCCGCGTCAGCAGTTCGAGCGTCTCGCGCTGCTCCTCGGTCCGCTCCGCGAGGATCTCGTTCCGGGTTGCACGCCCCCGGTTCACGCCGATGACGGCACCGAACGCGCCGCCGATGCTGCCGTAGACGACGATGTTGCTCACCAGCTCCCGGGTCATCGTCGCCGAGAGGACGGCATCCAGCTCCGACCAGACCGCGAGCCAGAAGAAGAACAGGAACGCCGAGAAACACCAGAGGATGACCTCGCGACGCTCCTCCGCCACGAGTTCGCTCCGCTCGATGTGGATGCCCAGCAGGAGGATGACCGTCCCGAACAGCACGTGCATCACGAGCTCGTACAGGGCCTCGGGGACGGTCTCGACCGCCGGGAGGATGGACTGTGACCAGAGGGTGACCCCGCTCAACACGAAGACGAGTCCCAGCGTCGCGACCAGCTCCGACCCGTCGAGCGGGAGCCGGTCGAACGAGTCGGTGCCGGGCGTCGAGAACGTGCTCATCTCTGCACTCCAGTCGGTCGGGGCGGACCGAGCACGCGGCCACCCGTCTTCACCACGATTCCACCACTGTACCGGTCCCGGCCCGCATCCGTCGACGAGACCCACGCCCCACCACCGGAAGCCCCCCCTGGCCGCCCCTGGATTCCCGTCATACTGATACGGGGACGATGCTGCCGGCAGGCATAAAGGCTGTTAATTGGTACCAAACGCCATTATTAATTTAGCCATATCGTCATCGACTGAAACCGGATGGAACCGAACAGTGAACGGACTCTCAGACGCCACCGCTGACCTGCACGTACAGTAGCGAGAACAAGATGGCGTTGTAGACGCCGTGGATGAGTGCGGGGACCACGAGGTTGTCCGTCCGTTCGTAGACGAACCCGAGGATGCAGCCCAGCACGAACGTAACCGCGATGTAGACCAGCACGCCGGTCCCGGAGCCCGAGAGCGCGAAGACGTGGGCGACGCCGAACAGGGCCGAGGCGATGATGATCGCCGGGATGGGGGCGTACGCCCGCCGGAGCACGCCCTGGATGGCGCCCCGGAACAGGAGTTCCTCGCTCGGGCCGACCACGAGGATGGCAAGCGGGATGAGGTAGAGCACGAGCTGTGGGTTCTGCCGGCCCTGCTCGACGATGGCGTTCTCCGCGGTGTCGACGCCGAGCTGGGCGACGACGAGGGCGATGGTGATGTAGCCGACGAACAGCGCCACCAGGCCGGCGACCGCCCAGCCGAAATCCCGGAGCGTCGGCAGCCGGTACTTCAGGAGGTCGAACCGCTTCGTGAGCGCCATGTAGACCGCGACCGCGATGCCGAACCCGAGTCCCTGGAGGACGATGCTCAGCCCGACGACGAGGACGGGCTGTTGCCGCACGGGGATGCCGGCGGCGGCGAGTGCCTGCACGCCGGCGAACAGCACCACCAGCGCCGTGACGAAGCCGGCCACGGTGAGGCCGATACCGGTGCCGACGCTCCGGAGGCGCTCCTCCGGACTGGCACCGCTCAGTCCGCTCAGTTCGTCCATGGGTCGTGTTCGGGCCGCCGCCGAATACCTCTTTCTCACTCGGGGGGCGCCCGGGAGCGGCCGCCTCCGGACGGTCCGGCGCGGCACTCCCCGACGGCGACGCGGATCACTCCCCGCCGACGACGCGCGTGGTCTTCTCAGCGACCGCGTCGGCCTCCGCGAACTCGCCCCCGCCGAGCAGCCCGCGGGCCGCGCGCTTGCCCCACTCGACCGCGGGCTGGGTGAACGTCTCCACGCCCATGAGTTCACCCGCGAGGACGCAAGCGGCCTCGATGTCGAACAGGAGCCGGCCGATGCCCGCGGCGTCGACACGTGGGAGTTCGACCCGGACGTTGGGCTGGTCGGCCGCCGCCAGCGACGCCTCCGTCGCCTCGAACTCGGCGTCGAGCAGCTCGCCCAGCGTCGCGTCCCCGAGGTAGGACATCCCCTCGACGTCCGTGGCCGGGATGTCCACGTCGTCGCGCTCGCGCGGCCGGACCAGCGTGACGAGCTTGTCGTGGCGGCCGCTCCGGTAGAGCTGGAGCTGGGAGTGCTGGTCGGTCGCGCCGAGCGCCCGCGCCGGCGTCTGGCCGAGGCCGTCCTTGCCGAGCGACTCGGCCCACAGCTGTGCGAACCACTCCGCGAACGACTCCAGCGATTCGGCGTACGGCAGCATCGCGTTCACCGTCGCGCCGCGTTGCTCCAGGGCGTACGCGACCGCGCCGTAGGTGTAGCCCGGGTAGTCGAACAACGAGCCGCCGTCGAGCAGCGCCTCGCGGCCCGCTGTGCCGCCGTCGAGGACGCTCCCGATGTCGCCGCCGAGGATGGCGGCCGGAACGAGGCCGACCGCCGAGAGCGCGGAGAACCGGCCCGGAACGCCGTCGGGCACGTCGAGCGCGGGGAGACCCTCCGCTTCGGCAGCCTCGCGCAGTGGCCCGGACTCCCCCGTGGTCACGACCGTCCGGTCGGTCCAGTCGACGCCCGCCTCGTCCAGCGCCTCCCGGACGACGAGGAAGTTCGCGAGCGTCTCGGCGGTCGTGCCCGAGCGCGAGACGACGTTGACGGCGGTGCGCTCCAGCGGGAGCGAGTCGAGCAGGCGGCGCGTCTCCTCGGGGTCGACGTTGTCGAGCGTGTGGTGGCGGTCGGCGAGCCCGAGCGCCGCCGAGACGGTCACGGCACCGAGCGCCGACCCGCCGATGCCGACCGTGAGGACGTGGTCGGCGTCGATGTCCGCGACGGCCGACTCGATGGCGGCGGCGTCGGTCCGTTCGGGCAGGTTCAGGCTGGCGTAGCCGAACTCGCCCTCGGCCATCCCGGTCGTGATGGTGTCGTGTGCGCGGGCGACGCGCTCGTCGAGGCGTTCGAGCGCGCCCTCGCTCACGCCCGGCGTCGCCTCGGCGTCGAGCGCGTTCCCGAAGTCCACCGTGAGGTCGGTCATGTGCGGGGCGTCGGGCCGGGTGTCAAAACGGGTTCGGGTTGGCGGCGGGTCGGCCGGCGACTGGTGGCTGCGAGCGACGCCTCACTTCTTCCCGCCGACCTCGCGGATGATGCGCCGGTCGTGGAACAGCGGCGCGTCCATCGACACGGTGAGCAGGCCCCCCCAGGCGTGGTCGGTGCCGCTCCCGTCGCTCCGGCGCGCGTCCATCGCCGCGTCGAGCGCGGCCGCCCTGGTGGGGGTGCAGCGCGACTTCGGGCAGGACTCCTCGCCATCGGCGTTTCGGGAGGCGTGGACCTGTCCCATCTGGGAGGTGTACGTCCGCACCTCCGTCCGCCCGGAAGCGGTCAGGACGGTCGCGGCGTTCTCGTACAGCCGCGCGTCGTCGACGACCCAGCCCGCGACGAACAGGTGGTCGCCCTCGTGGATCAGGTGCTGGGTCCACACCAGCACCGGGAGCTTCACGCCACCGTCCAGCGTGGCGACGGCACGGCCAGCGACGGGCTCGTTCTGGGCGGGCGCGCCCGTCCCGCCGCGGCGGTGAGGCTCCGACCAGCTGTCCTCGAACTCTACGCTGTCCGTGTCCCCCGGGGAGCTCAGGTAGAGGATCGGGCTGGCCTTGTCGCAGCACCGGCGCACCTGGGTCGGGGCCGTCAGCCCCCGGAGCACCGTCTCGTCGCCCGTGGGCGAGCCCCTGCGGGCCCCGCTGACCATGTTCTCGGCCCACTCGACCGCGTCGGTGGTGGCCGACGGGTCCTCGACGCCCGGCAGGTCCACGACGGGCGCCGAGACGACGAACACCTCGCCCACGACGACCCCGTCGCCCTCGTCGCCGGGGTCGAGGTACTCGAACGCGCGCTCGAGGTCGATGGTCCTGTCGCTGCCGTCGCCCTCGTCGACGGCGACGCCGGCCTTGTTGCTCCGGACGTTGTTGTAGTTGGCCCGCTCGGTCCCGTCGTCCACGCCGTCCCCGTCGGAATCGGCGTCCCCGTCGTTCGACCGGACGCCCGAGCGGTTGCTCCGGGTGTTGTTGTAGTTGGCCGCGACCAGCTGGCTCCCGCCGAGCCAGCCACGCACCCGGAGGTCTCCGAGCGCCGGGTTGCCCGAGTCGATGACCTCCTCCAGTGACCGGACGAAGTGGGGTCGCACGCAGACGTCGGTGTCGTCGCAGTCCCCGCCCCCGAACTGGAGGATGGCGGGGACGGACTCCGTCCGGGCCACCGAGCTCCCGACCGCCCCGAGGCAACCGCTCAGCGCGACCAGCCCGCCAGTGGCGCCCGCGCCGGCACAGGCTCGCAGATAGCTACGTCGATTCATGCACGTCGGTAGCTCGCCGAGAACATAAACCTGCACAGCCAGATGACGATAAATGAGAGCTTAACGGGCGTGCATCGATAGTTCTCGACCGTTCACCGACGGTGTCTACGGCCGAGGCGGGCCGACCGGGACGGCTCGTGTCCTATGGAGCGCCCCCGTCGACCCGATTCGTGGGGTCGGCAGCCGGCGCCCAGCCTCCGGCCGTCCGTCGTGGACCTCGTGTGTTCCGTTTCGGGCTCGAGACCGCACGAACAGAGCGTTCACGGCCGCGAAGAGTTATCTCCCTCGGCCGCGAGTGGAATCTAATGACCCCCATCGCCGACTTCATGGCGTGGCTGGCGACGCTGCCCCGATGGCAGACGTTCGTCGTCATCGTCCTCGCCTCCGTGCTGGTCGCGCGCGCCGTCCAGGTGGGCGGCGACGCGGTCATCCGCGCGCTCACCACCCGTATCGAGGGCGAGGTCGACGACGTGGCCCTGCGAACCGTCCACCCCGCGCTGTACGTCAGCGCGCTGCTGGCCGGCGCCTACTTCGCCCGGGCGCCGCTGGCGCTCGATGCCGCGGTCGACGCCGACTTCGCCGCGGTCGTCGTCTCCGCACTCATCCTCGTCTGGATGGCCACGCTCGTCCGTCTCGGCCGCCGCGTCTCGAAGGCCATCACCGCCGCCGAGACGACCACGGCCGAGCGGTCCGTGGTCCCCGTCTTCCAGAACGTCTGGTCGGCGGCGATCATCGCGCTCTCCGCGTTCGCGCTGCTGCGTATCTGGAACTACGACGTGACGCCGCTGCTGGCCTCGGCGGGTATCCTCGGCATCATCCTCGGCTTCGCCGCCCGCGACACCATCGCGAACTTCTTCGGGAGCATCGCGCTCTACTTCGACGGGACGTACAAGGTCGGCGACTACATCGTCACGGAGGACGGCGACCGCGGCCGCGTCGAGGACGTCTCGATCCGCTCGACGACCATCCGGACCCGCGACGACGTGCTCGTGACGCTCCCGAACAGCTCGCTCAACGCCGCGCGGGTCATCAACGAGTCCGGGCCGAAACGGGAACGGCGCATCCGCATCCCGGTCGGGGTGGCCTACGACTCGGACCTGGACCACGTCGAGGAGACGCTGCTCGCGGTGGCGGCCGCCGAGTCGCTGGTGCTCGAGCGCCCCTCGCCGCGGGTCCGGTTCCGCGAGTTCGGCGACAGCGCCATCGATACCGAACTCCTGGTGTGGGTGGCCGACCCGGTCCTCCGGGGCCGTGCGACCCACCTGCTGGTGAAGGCGGTCCACGCGGCGCTCCGGGAGGCCGACATCGTCATCCCGTTCCCGCAGCGCGAGGTCCGCATCGTGGGCGAGCGCCCCGTCCTCGCACCCGGCGGGGACGACGCCGCGCCGACCGTCGGCGCGGACGGCGGTACCGAGGCCACCGGGCGTGATGTGACGGGAGCCGACTGACTGCGGACCGGAGGGGGACGAGCGCGGCCGCTACCCGGTCATCGAGAACGAAGAGAGGGAGTCTACGCGTAGCGCTCGAGCTCCGGCCGGTCGAGGTCCTCGAGGAGGTCGGTCGCGACCTCGTCGAGGAAGGCGCGCCCGTCGCCGGTGACGGCGCGGCCGGCGCTGCCCTCCTGCTGGATGTACCCGGCGTCCTCGAGCTGCTGGAGGATGGTGCGGATGATCTTGCCCGAGGACTCGGTCTTCTGGTCCGGGCGGACGCGGTAGCGCGTCGAGCCCTGCTTCGAGTCGCCGTACGCCGTGCGGAGGCGCTGGACGCCGACCGGGCCGTCGACCGCGACCTTCCGGAAGACAGACGCCGCGCGGTGCTGCCAGAAGTCCTCCTGTTCGGGCGGGAGCTCGCGACCGACGCCGGTCTTCGCGACCGTCGCCCAGTCGGGCTCGTCGAACGTCTCGTCGTCGGCCAGCCGCTCCGCGAGGGCCTCGATGAACTCCTCGGTGGGTACGTCGTAGAGTGTCGCCATTACCGACCTCTTCCCGACGCCTCGGTTTAGTCTTGACGTTATCCGGCCCGCCGTGGGCCCGGTCGACGGCCCTGACGGCGGCGCACGCGCCCTGCCGGTCCCGGTATCAGGGGTCGCGCTCCTCCTCGTCCGTCGGGATCCCCCCGTCCCCGGCCGCCCCCTCCGCCCGTCGGGTGAGGAAGCCGTCGGCGCCGAGGGCGGTCGCGGTCCCGCCGCCCAGCAGGAGCGGGAGGAAGTAGGTCCCCATCCGGTGGACGAGGACGCCCGCGGCCGCGGCGCCCGCCGGCGTCCCGAGGGCCACCAGCAGCGCGATGAGGACCGCCTCCACGCCGCCCAGCCCCCCGGGAAGCGGCGTGATGCCGGCGATGGCGCCGACCGGGATGACCACCAGGACGACCTCGGGGTCGACGGGCGCGCCGATGGCCTGCATCGCGAGGTACAGCGAGAGGCCCTGGCAGAGCCAGCCCAGCGTCGAGAAGCCCAGCGCGAGCGCCAGCCGCTTGCGGTCGCTCGCGACGCGCTCGATGGCGTGGAAGAACCCCTCGATGCGCTGCTCGATGACGGCCGGCTCGAGCGGCTGCTTCCCGGGGATGACGCGCCCGACACCCCGGATGAACGGCGTGAGCGCGCCGACGACCCGGCGCTCGACGGCGTAGCGGTTCTGCCAACCGTAGTAGCCCGCGACCGGGATGACCAGCGCCAGGCCGACGACCGCGGCCGTGGCGAACTGGAGCCGCCGTCCGAACGCGATCTCCGTCGAGAAGTACGCCAGCCCGAACGTCGCCAGCGTGATCGACGGGACGAAGTTCAGGGAGTCGACGCTGGCGATGGCCGCGAGCCCCGTCTCGTACTCCGTATCCGCGACCCGGGAGACGAATAGCGCGGCGATGGGTTCGCCGCCGGCCTGGCCGAACGGCGTGACGTTGTTGGCGAACGTCGCCGCCGTGAACACCAGCACCGCCACGGGCGCCCGGAGCGACGCCCCGAGGACCGTGAGGACGGTCCGGAGTGCCAGCCCCCAGGCGGTGAGCCAGGCCAGCGCCGCCGCCAGCACGCCGACGAGCAGCGCCGGCTCCGCGCGGACCAGGGCGTCGACGATCCGGCCGATCCCGACGAACGCGAGCAGCGCCCCGAGGACGACCAGCGCGCCCAGGAAGCCGACGACGGTCGCGCGGAGGTCGATCTCCATCACCGGACTCTCCACCCGCGCCACACGTCAATTCACCGAACCCCGTCTCGCGGGGGCTCCGAAAGCCGCGCCGCCCGTCGAACGACCACCGCTAAGTGGGACCCCGCCGACCCGCGGAGCATGGTCGACACGAAGACGGTCCTCATCACGGGCTGTTCCTCTGGCATCGGGCGGGCCACCGCCTACGCGTTCCTCGACGACGACTGGCAGGTGTACGCCACGGCGCGCAACACCGCCGACATCGAGAAACTGGGCGAGGAGGGCTGCGATATCAACACGCTCGACGTCACCGACCCGGAGGACGTCGAGCGCGTCGTCGAGCGCATCATCGAGCGCGACGGCCGCATCGACTGCCTCGTCAACAACGCCGGCTACGGCCAGCACGGGCCGCTGGAGGACGTAAGCGACGACCTCCTGCACCGACAGTTCGACGTGAACGTCTACGGCCCCCACCGCCTGGTCCGCGAGGTGCTGCCGCATATGCGCGAGCGCGAGGACGGCACCATCGTCAACGTCTCGTCGGTCGCGGGCCGGCTGGCCTCGCCCGGGATGGGCGCCTACTCCGCCTCGAAGTTCGCGCTCGAGGGCTACAGCGACGCGCTCCGCAACGAGGTCGCCCCCCACGGCATCGACGTGAGCGTCGTCCAGCCCGGCCCGGTCAAGACGAAGTTCCGCGAGCGCGTCGACGAGGAACTGGAGCGCTACGACCGCACCGACGCCTACGCGGACATCTACGAGTTCCAGGAGGACGCCTCCCTGTTCGGCGCGGACTCGCCGGTCGCCGTGCCGCCGAAGGACGTGGCCCGCGTCATCCTCGAGGCCGGCGTCTCGCCGGACCCCGACCCGCGCTACGTGGTCGGCGGCCTGGCCGACCTGATGCTGAAGCTGCGCTTCCTCCCCGACCGCGTTCGCGACCGGGTCTTCGGGCTGATCCGCAGGTTCACGTAGAACCAGCCGGGGGCGCCGTCCGCCACACCGTCGGCCGGACCGTGACGGCGACGGACACTCCGTGGGGAGCGCCGCACTCCCGCCCGGTGCCGGCACGGGTCCGAGCCCGGCACCGGCAGCGAGCGATGGTTTTCGGGTACTGAGGCCACCCGCGCAGTATTTAGTGTCGGGCGGCCGTAGCGTCCCACGAATGGGTGAGGGGGCCACGGGACGGGCGGCGGACGACACCGGGCGAGAGGGGCCGGTCCGCGTCCTCGTGGTCGACGACGAACCGGACGTCGCCGAACTGACGGCACAGTACCTCGAACGGGCTGCAGAGGACCTCTCGACCGCCGTCGAGTACGACGCCGAGGGAGGGCTCGAGCGCCTGGACCGCGAGTCGTTCGACTGCGTCGTCTCGGACTACCAGATGCCCGGGCGGAACGGCATCGAATTCCTGCAGGAGGTCCGGGCGACCCACCCGGACCTCCCCTTCATCCTGTTCACGGGGAAGGGGAGCGAGGAGCTGGCCAGCGAGGCCATCGGCGCCGGCGTCACCAACTACCTCCGGAAGGAGACCGGGACGGACCACTACGAGGTGCTCGCCCGGCAGGTGACCGACACCGTGGCCAGGCGCCAGGCCGAGGCGGAGGTCGCGGCGCTGAACCGCATCAACCGCACGCTCCGCGAGACGACCCAGGCCGCGGTCCGGGCGGACTCCCGGAAGGCGGTCGAGCAGGCTGTCTGCGACTGCCTGGCCGACTCCGACCCGTACCTGTTCGCCTGGGTCGGCCGCGTCGACGCGGACGACGAGGTCGTCCCGTCGACCTGGGCCGGTATCGAGCGCGGCTACCTCGACTCCATCACGGTCACGGCCGACCGGAGCGAGACGGGGCTCGGACCCGCGGGCCGGGCGGTCCGCACCCACGAGCCACAGGCGATGCAGAACGTCGACGAGGCGCCGGCGTTCGAGCCCTGGCGCGAGGCCGCCCGGGAGCGCGGCTACCGATCCTCGGCGTCTGTCCCACTCGTCTACGGGGATACCCGGTACGGCGTGCTGAACCTCTACGCCGGCCGTTCGGATGCGTTCGACGACCGCGAGCTGTCCGTGCTGGAAGAGCTGGGGACGACCATCGCACACGCCATCGACCGGGTCGAACTCACCGACCGCCTCCGTGCACAGTACCGCGACCTGTTCGAGGAGGCGCCCGTGATGGCCGTCCTGACCCGGAACGAGGAGGGGCGCCCGTTCGTCGATGACTGCAACCGGCGGTTCCTCGAGACGCTCGGCTACGACCGGGCGGCGGTCGTCGACCGGCCGCTCGACGAGTTCTACACGCCCGACTCCGTGCGGGCACTCCTCGACGAGGGCGGGTACGCCCGGGCGCTCAGCGACGAGTTCACGCGCGAGGAGCGGACGCTGCTGACCAGCGACGGCGAGCAGGTCGACACCCTGCTCCGGGCCGTCCCCCGCGAGGACGCCGACGGCGCGGTGGTCGGCTCGCTCGCGCTCTACGTCGATATCACCGACCGGAAGCAGCTCGAGCGCGAGAACGAGCGGCTCGATGCCTTCACCAGTATCGTCAGCCACGACCTCCGGAACCCGCTGAACGTCATCCAGGGAACGGTCGACCTCATCCAACGCGGCGGGACCGACGAGGACATCGAGCGCGTCGCCCGCGCGGCCGACCGGATGGAGCGGCTCATCGACGACCTCCTGGCGCTCGCCCGACAGGGCGAGGCCGTGGGCGAGACCCAGCCAGTCGACCTCGGCCGCATGGCCGAGCGGGCCTGGGGGAACGTCGAGACGCGGGACGCCACGCTCATGGTCGATTCGGGGCTGGCGACGGTCGAAGCCGACCCCGAACGCCTCGTCCAGCTACTGGAGAACCTCTACCGGAACAGTGTGGAACACGGCGGCCCCGGTGTGACGGTCACCGTCGAGCCGCTCGCGGATGCCGACGGCTTCGCCGTCGCCGACGATGGCCCCGGCATCCCACCGGCGGACCGCGAGACGGTCTTCGAGCAGGGTTACTCCTCGGACACGGAGGGGACCGGCTTCGGGCTCGCCATCGTCGAGACCATCGCCGAGGCCCACGGCTGGACGGTCACGCTCGTCGAGAGCGACGACGGGGGCGCACGGTTCGAGTTCCGGGGCGTCGAGCCAGCCAGCGCGACGTAACCCCGGAGCTGAATTCGCCGGCTTCCGGCGTCGGGAGCCGTCCTCGACCGGGGCAGGAGCGGATGAAGATCGCATCAGCACTCCGGCCGAAGGACCGACCGATCATCGGCTAACCGAGAGGTCCCGGAACCGGACACGGTCCTGAGGCGTCACTGCCCAGGTGGTGTGGGAAGGGAGCAGAGGTTCGCCGACTACACGCCTTCGCCGGAGCCACCAGCCCCACCGACCAGCCCGCGGATCGCCTCGACGATGCGCCGGCGCTGGTAGATGACCTCGCCGACGCCCCAGCCCAGCAGCAGGGGGATCGAGAGGAACACGCCCAGCAGCGCCCACGACGACATCCACACCGGGCGGAGGAACGGCGTGACGTGCTGGTAGCGGTCGGCGACCTCCTCGCCGAACGCGGCCAGCGGCGTCCCGTCCGTCGACCGGCGCAGCCAGTCCGGGAACGTCTCCTGGGAGGCCGGGCCCTCGCCCGCGCCGCCACGGACCTCGTGACTGCCGCCCGCATCCATCGCCGTCATCGACGGGCCGTTCGAGCCGGGAGCGCCCCGCTCTGCGTCGTAGGGCGCCCACGCGGCGTACACCTCCCAGACGACCTCGCCCTCGGGCGTGATCTCGACGGCCCGGTGGTTGAGCGAGTCCGTTACGAGCGTGTTGCCGTTGGGGAGGCGGTCGGCGTCACGGGGCCAGTTGAACCCGCCGACGCTCCAGACCTCCTGCCACCGGCCGTCCTCGTAGGTGAACTCGACGACGCGGTCGTTCTCGGAGTCCGCCACGAGGACCGTCGGGTCCCCCTGCTCGTCGACCCAGAAGTCGGGGTTGTGCTGCTCGAACAGCCGGGAGTGATTCCCGTCGCTACCGAGCTGGTACTCGATCTCGTCCGTCGACCGGTTCACGAGGATCACCTGGTCGAAGTTGCGCGGCGAGGCGAGGTAGCGCCCGTCGCCGACCTTGTCCACGTCGTTGACGTGCGTCCAGTCGGGGTTGAACCCGCCATCGGTCGAGTTGGGGTAGTGCTCGTTGAACGTCCAGTCCCAGACGACCGTGTCGTTGCCGCGGTCGTAGACGAGGATGCGGTCGTTCGAGACGCCGTCCTCGTACGCCCGCATGTTCGCGATGAGCAACTGGTCGCCGTTGATGAGGTCGGCGTCGTGGGTGTCGTGGAAGTCGAACTGCTCGTACCACACCACCTCGCTCGCGTCGGGGTCGTACCGGAAGACGACGGTCCCGTCCGGGTTGGTGGAGGTGACCAGCAGGTCGCCGTTCGGGAGCGGGTCCGTGTCGTAGAACCAGCGTGCCCGGAAGGGGAGGTCGTTGTCGACGCCGGAGACGAGGACGCGGGCGTCCGCGTCACCATCGGCGGCCACCACGCGGGCGGGTTTCTTCGCGTTGCCGACGCCCTTGAAGTGGAACCCCTGGATGGAGACGTAGGTGGTGTTCTCCGCGGGCGAGTCGACCGTCCCGGGGCCGAGGCGCGTGCCCTGGTCGGTGGCGGCCGAGACGACCGTCGGACTCAGCAGGAGGAGCAGGACGACGAGGAGGACGGCGCGGGCCCGCCAGGCCCGCGACTCCACGAGGCGACGCCGCGCACCCGCCAGCCGGGCACGCAGGCGTTCGGGGACCGATGCCATACCCGCGCTGGGGTGGCGACGTTTCTGTCTCTTGTGGTTCCGCGACCACCCTCTCGCCCGACACCCCGACAACCGGGCCATCGGGGGGCCGAAAGGGGGCCGTGAGAGCGACCGGCGCAGCCACCGGGGCGCCGGGGGCGTTAAGACGACCGGGGCGCTACCGGGTGTATGGACCTGTCGCGGGTCGCCCGGCACGACCCCGTTCCGGTGACCGACGAGGAGCGCGAGGCCGGCGTACTGGTGGCGGTCGTCGACCCCGGGAACGACGCGTGGCCCCACGACGGAGCCCCAGAGGACCCGCACGTGCTCTTCATCAAGCGCCAGGACGACCTCGGCGAGCACGCCGGCCAGATGAGCTTTCCGGGGGGTGGCCGCGAGGACGTCGACCCGGACCTCGAGGGGACCGCACTCCGCGAGGCCCGCGAGGAGGTCGGCGTCGAGCCGGCGAGCGCAGACGTGATCGGCCGCCTCGACGACATCCGCACCGTGACACGCTATGCCGTCCGGCCGTACGTCGCCCGGGTGCCTGACGCCGGGTACGAGCCACACGACACCCGCGAGGTCGCGGAGGTCGCCACGCTCGCGGTCGACGACCTCACGGACCGCTCGAACTACGACTCCGAGCGCCGCGACCACCCCCACTACGGCGACATCCGACTCCACTACTTCCGCGTCGACGGCTACGTCGTCTGGGGCGCCACCGCCCGGATGCTGGTGCAGTTCCTCGAACTCGCCGTGGGCTGGGAGATGCCGTCCGAACCGGACCGCGAGGTCGAGGCCGACGCCGAGTTCCCCGTCTGAGCGGCCGGTCCCCGCTTCCGACACGCCCTTACCCGCCCGTATCCCACCGTCGACCAACGAATGCGAGGCGCGCTCATCGTGCTGGACGGCTGGGGGCTCGCTCCCGAGGACCAGACGGGCCGGGACGCCGTGGCGGCGGCCGACACCCCGAACTTCGACGAGTACCGCGAGACGGGCGCCTTCGGGACGCTCACGACCCACGGCCGCGCGGTCGGCCTCCCGGAGGGCCAGATGGGCAACAGCGAGGTCGGCCACCTCAACATCGGTGCCGGCCGCGTCGTCAAGCAGGACTCCACGCGCGTCTCCGACGACATCGCCGACGGCTCGTTCTTCGCGAACGAGCAGCTGGTGTCGGCGTTCGACCACGCCGACCGGAACGGGGGACGCGTCCACCTGATGGGCCTGCTCAGCGACGGCGGCGTCCACTCGATGCAGGAACACCTCCACGCCCTCGTCGAGCTCGCCGACCGCCAGGGCGTCCCCGCGGTCACGCACGCCTTCACGGACGGGCGCGACACGGCGCCGACCTCGGGTGCGGGCTTCCTGCGGGAGTTCGAGGCCGTCACCGAGGAGTACGGCACCGGCGACGTGGCAACCGTCACGGGCCGCTACCACGCGATGGACCGCGACGAGAACTGGGAGCGCACGAAGCGGGCCTACGACGCCATCGTCCACCAGGAGGCGCCCCACGAGGCCGCCTCCGCCGTCGACGCGGTCGAGGCGTCCTACGCCCGCGATACGACCGACGAGTACGTCGAACCCACCCTGGTCGAGGGCGGGCCCGCCCTTTCGGACGGCGATGCAGTCGTCTTCTTCAACTTCCGCGCCGACCGTGCCCGGCAACTGGTCCGGATGCTCGCCGACATCCGCCCGGAGTGGGCGTTCGACACCGAGCCACCGGACGCGCGCGTCGTGACGATGACGGAGTACGACGCCACGTTCGACCTGCCGGTGGCGTACCCCCCGAACCAGCCAGTGGACGTGCTGGGCGAGGTGCTCGCGGACGCGGGGCTGACCCAGCTCCGCGCCGCGGAGTCCGAGAAGTACGCCCACGTCACCTACTTCCTCAACGGCGGCCGCGAGGTGGCGTTCGACGGCGAGGCACGCGAGATCGTGGAGAGCCCGGACGTGGCGACCTACGACCAGCAACCCGAGATGCACGCGCCCGAACTCACGGACGCCGTCCTCGACCGCATCGAGCGCGAGGACCCGGACGCGCTCGTCCTGAACTACGCCAACCCCGACATGGTCGGGCACACGGGCGACTTCGACGCCGCCGTCGCCGCCGTGGAGGCCGTCGACGAACAACTCGGGCGCCTCGTGGCAGCCTGCCACGACGCCGGCGCGCACGTCCTCGTGACGGCCGACCACGGCAACGCCGACGACATGGGGACGCCCGAGGACCCGCACACGGCCCACACGACGAACCCGGTCCCGTTCGTCTCCCTGCCGCCCGAGGGCGGTGACGGCGACGTGAGCGTGCGCGAGGGCGGCGTCCTGGCGGACCTCGCACCGACGCTGCTGGCGCGGATGGACCTCGACCAGCCCGACGCGATGACGGGCGAGTCGCTGCTGGAGTGAACTCGGAGTACGGTCGGAACGAGCCCAATTTCTCGTTTCTGGCACTGTTTAATCCCCCAATCTTTGATGATTCTTCTTGCTGAATATAGAGGATGAGTCGGGCAGAGGGTCCCGTGAGACGGGAACCGATAGGTCGAGGGGACGCGCCCCGGGTGCCGGTGGTTCCGGTTCGGACCACGGATCCGTCCAACGGACCCGCCGCGAGCGCCTCTACAACGACTGGAATAGACGAATACATCCACAGTCCGAACGCGATCGAACTGCACGATATATTCGCCAACAAAGCGTTCGTATATTGGAATCGTTATCCGCGTCAGTCACCGGTGCTGGCTGCGGCGGTCGTCTGCTCGACCACTCCACGTCCGTCGAGGTGGAGTCGCGTGATGAACACCAGCCCGACCAGGCAGGGACCGGCCACGACGAGCGTCGACACCTCCAGCCCGTAGACCGCCAGCGCCTCTGCCCCAGCGATGCTGCCCATGACCGATCCGAGCTGTCCCAGCGACAGCATGATTCCCGACATCGTCCCGACGTGGTTCGGGTCGATGTCCGCGAGCTCGCCCGGGAGGATGTAGAACATCGCCGCGAGGCCGCCGGCGAAGAACCCCGAGACGAGTAACCCGACGACGAACATCGGCAACGCCACCGCGAACCCCATGACCACGATTCCAGTGGTAATCCCGAGGATGCCCAGAATCAGCCCCAGGCGGCGTGTGTAGCGGTCCGAGAGCGGTGGGAGCCCGAGCGCACCGACCGTCGCCGCCAGCGGTGACATCCCCAGCATGTACTCCGGCACGGCGAAGGCGTGTGCGTCCGCGTACTCGGGGAGCACGGCGAGCGACCCCAGCACGGACCAGTAGGCGAGTGCGATGAGCGCGACGGCCCACGGGGTCGACGGTGACCGGAGCACCGCCGGGAACGACTCCCGGAACGGGATGCGCTCGCCCGAGGTGAACGGCACCCCGGTCTCAACGTCGGTCGGTCGCTCCTCCTCACGTGGCGACCGGACGAGGACCAACCACACGACACCCACCGCGGCGGTGAGGCCGCCGTAGAGGAGGAACACGCTCTTCCAGCTCCCGACCGCTCCCAGTACGACGCCGCCCGACAGCCCGAGCGCGACCGCGATGCCGAGCGTGTTACCGGACATGAGCACGCCCTGTGCGAGGCCGAGTTGCCCGGAAGGGAACCACTCCGTGACGACCTTGATGAGGTTCGGGTTGACCACGCCCATCCCGAGGGTCGCCAGGATGCTGACCGCGACCTGTCCGGGGACCGTCGGAACCGCAAAGCGGATGCCCGTGGCGAGGCCGGCCAGCAGCGCGCCGAAGCCCACCACGTACCGGACGGGGTACTTGTCGCCGAGGGCACCTCCCGGCAACTGCGTGAACACGAGCCCGAAGGCGATGGCCGCGAGCACCACGACGACGTTCGGCCAGGGGACCCCGAGGTCGGCCGCCATCGCCTGCTTCAGCGGTGATATCGACTGCCAGATGAGCGAGATGCTGGTCAGGTGGACGAGGAACGCGACGACGAGCACGACCCACCGGTAGCGCACGCCGCCCTCCGATTCGGCACTGGGTGACATACAGGCATCCTGTCTGAGGGAGAACGGTGGGTGTGACCCTTTGTATAGGAACCGTGTTCAAGTGGGTCCTCGTTGAAGTAGGTGGGTACTGGTGCTCCCCAAATACTGATTATGCCGACCAGCTACCCATTCGTATGCAGTTCGCCACCATCGTCTATCGCCACCCCGATGGCTTCGTGCAGTCTTTGGGGGCGGCCTTCGGCGCGCACGCGGACGTCGAGCCGGTCGCGATACACGCCGCCCGGTCGCTCGGCGACGGCACTGCGCTCATGCTCTACGAACTGGCAGGCGACGCCGACGCCGTCCGAGAGGTCCTCGCCGAGAACGAGCAGGCCACGGAGTACCGGGTGACCCAGCTCCAGAACCGCGTCGCCGCCTACATCCACTACACGCCGAACGAGACCGTCAGAAAGCTCCTCGAACCCGTCGAGGAGTACGGAATCGTGCTCGAGACGCCCATCCCGGTCCACGAGGATGGCACGTTCGAGGTCACGATGGTCGGATTCCAACCGGACCTGAGCGAGGCGTTCGAGCAGGTCCCAGAGGAGCTCGAGACGAGTATCGAGCGCGTGGGGCAGTACACCCCGAGCAACGCGAACTACTTCGGCCGGCTGAGCGACCGGCAGCGGGAGGTGCTCCGACTCGCCTACGAGCAGGGATACTACGACGAACCGCGCGGCACGACCCACGAGGAGATCGCGTCGAACCTGGACTGCTCCCCGGCGAACGTCGGCGAGATCCTCCGTCGGATCGAGAACAAGCTCGTCAACGAACTGTTCAAGGAGCCCAGTGCGCCGACAAAGGCGCCCTCCTCCTGAGTCCAGCGGCTGTACCCCGCCCGGCGGTCCGGGTGTGAGCGCCCACCGGTACAGCGCGGCCCTTGCTTCGGACCGGCTATCTTAAACCACCTATTCATGACAAGGAGAACCGGCTCCATCCGGGACACGGACTTCGAGGTATGTCGCAGAAGGCAGCGAACGCGGTCCCGATATTCGACATCGACAACTTCGGCGCGGGCGTCGAGGTCACAGAGGTCGCCGAGGACACCTACCAGTGCACGTCCTTCGCGAACTGTACGGCGTTCGAGACGGTCGAGGGGCTGGTCCTGGTCGACACCGGCCTGGCCGCGCTCTCGGAGCACGTGGCGTCGGAGCTCCGAGCGCACACCGACGCGCCGGTCCATACGGTCGTCTACACCCACGGGCACGCCGACCACGCCTACGGGCTCGACGAGTTCCTCCTCGACGGACAGGCGCCGCCGACCGTCATCGCCCACGAGGCGATGGCCGACCGGTTCGACCGCTACGCGCGGACGAAGGAGTACAACCAGGTGATCAACGGCCGGCAGCTCTCTGCCGACCCTGGCGCCGCGGAGTACCACGACCTCTGGAGCGACGACATCTTCGACTGGCCGGAACACCCGCCGACGACGTGGTACAGCGACGACCTCACCCTCACGGTCGGGGACACCACGTTCGAACTCCACCACGCCCGCGGCGAGACGGACGACGCGACGTGGCTCTACTGTCCCGACCGGGACGTGCTCTGCTCGGGCGACCTCGTCACCGCCTCCGCACCGAACGCCGGGAACCCACAGAAGGTCCAGCGCTACCCGTGGGACTGGGCCGACGCCCTCCGCGAGATGGCCGCTCTCGGCGCCGGAACGCTCCTGCCGGGCCACGGCCAGCCGATCGCCGATGACCCCGAGGCGGTCGAACGTCGGCTCCTCGGCTGTGCGGACTACCTCGACACCATCGTCGACCGGACGCTCGAGGCACTCAACGACGGCGCGCCGCCGCACGTCGACATCGTCCGCGAGGTCGACCTGCCGGAGCCGGAGGAACCCTGGCTCCAGTCGGAGTACGACTGCGGCGAGTTCATCGCGCGGAGCGTCATCCGGTACTACGGCGGCTGGTGGACCGGCCGGCCGAGCGAACTCAAGCCGGCGCGCCGCGCCGCGCTGGCTGCGGAGGTCGCCGACCTCGCGGGCGACGCCGAGACGCTGGCGTCGCGGGCAGAGGCGCTAATGGACGAGGGCGAAGAGCGGCTGGCCTGCCACCTCGCGGACTACGCGCTGGAGGCCGCGCCGGAGGACGAGGCGGTTCAGACGGCGGTGGCCAGCGTCTACGACGAGCGCGCGGAAGCCGCCGAGGACATGATGTCGGCCAACATCTTCGCGTCGGCGGTCCTCTACGCGAACGAGGGCCGGTTGTTCCGCTGAGACCTCCGGGTGGCTCTTCGGAGGCCCCACACCAGCTGAGGAGACGCGGCCGCTGTTCGAGGGCGAGGAGGCCCGCGTCACGTGGGACTACCCCATCCGCGGCGTCGAAACCGTCGAGGAGCTACCCTGGGAACCGGAGTGGCTCAACATCAAGCCCTCGCGCTTCGGTTCGGTGTGGTCGCTGTTCGACACCATCGACCACTGCCGCGAGCACGACATCCGGATGTTCGGCGGCGGACAGTTCGAACTCGACGTCGGCCGGGAACACCTCCACACCATCGCATCGCTGGTCTACCCGGACGCGCCGAACGACGTGGCGCCGACGGCGTACAACGACCCCGACCCGAGCGGCGACCTCCCCGCGAGCCCGCTCGCCTCGCCCGCCAATCCACAGGCACTCTCTGGGGGTAAGGGAATCTCCAGGGGCTACAAAACCGTACACCACCGGGGTTGTGACCGACTCGCGCACTGTATTCAGCACGGATGCTCAGAACGGTCACCGACAGAGGGCTTCAACGGAGCCTCGTTTCTGCATACCGCGCGAGCGTAGCGAGCGCGGTTTCACCGCCACGAGGGCGCGCAGCGCCCGAGTGGCGGCCTTTTTTCTGAACGTTTTTTGCCGCGAGTGGTTCCGCGCCGCAGGCACGGAACCCGAGCGGGAAAAAAGCTCGATTTCAGTCGTCGCCAGGCGCGGCCGCACCGCTGCCCGCGGAGACGCCCGTGCCGGGGCCGATGTCGATATCCAGCTCGTCCAGCTTCTCGTCGGGGACGACGCCGTCGACCCAGCCGCGGTGCTCGTAGTACTCCTCCTTCATCTGCTCGAGTTCACAGACCTCGCCCTCGGAGGCGCCCTGTCCAGGGATGGAACCGGGGTTGTCCGGCAGGAATCGGTCCGGCAGCGAGTCGTCCTCGCCGTCGAAGCCGTTGAGGTTGTTGTAGTAGCGCTCGAGGTTGTAGACGCGCTCGCCGGCCTGCATGATCTCCTCCTCACCGACGTCGAGGCCGGTCATCCCGTTGTACTGGAGGACGTACTCCTCGACGCCCTCCGCGAACGCGTTGAACTTGCAGATGTCGAACGAGTCCGAGATGGCGTGCATATCCTGGAAGGTCGCCGCCAGCTCGCCCTTGCCCCGCCACTCGTAGGGGTCGACCTTCTCGGGGATGCCGAGGATCTCCGCCGACGGGGTGTAGGCCCGCAGGTGGCACGCGCCGCGGTTCGAGGTGGCGTAGCCGATGCCCATCCCCTTCATGCAGCGCGGGTCGTAGGCGGCCATCGACTGGCCCTTGACGGCCAGCGAGTTGCCGTGGGCGTCGAACTCCTCGGCGAGGTGGTTCGGCCCCTCGGCGAGGTGGTCCGCGAGGTCGGTCTCGCGGGTCGCGACCTTCGTCAGCATCTCGACCATCTCCTCGGTGTCGCCCCAGTCGATGCCGTCGCCGAGGCCGTCGAGCTTGCCCTCCTCGGTCATCTCCATGGCCATCGCCATCGTGTTGCCCGCGTCGATGGTGTCGAGGCCGTGGTCGTTGCAGCGCTGGAGCATGAGCGCGATCTCGTCGCGCTCGGTGTGTCCGGAGTTCGGGCCCAGCGCCCACGCCGACTCGTACTCGTAGGACTCGGTGCGGACGTTCAGCTCCTCGCCCTTGTGCATCACGTCGACCTCGACCTCCTTCTTGCAGGCGACCGGGCAGGAGTGACAGGTCGGCTCGTCGACGAGGATGTTCTCGCGGACGTTCTCGCCGGAGACGCGTTCGGAGTCGTAGTCGTCGCCGCCGAACCCGTCGTCGCGAGCGTCACTCGTGGACGTGTACTTCGCGTTGCGTGCCGGGAGCCCGGACATCTCCTCGGTCGCGTTCATCAGGACGTTCGTCCCGTACAGCGAGAGGCCGCCCTCGTTCGGGCCCGTCACCTCGGACTCCTGGATGAGCTGCATCGCCTGCTGGTGGCCCTTCTTGAACGTCTCCGGGTCCGCCGGCTTCGGCATCTTCGTCGTCGACTTCACGACCACCGCTTTGAGGTTCTTGTTGCCCATCACGCAGCCGGTCCCGCCCCGGCCCGAGGCGCGGTCGTCCTCGTTCATGATGCAGGCGTATTTCACCTCGTTCTCCCCGCCCTCCCCGATGGCCATCGTCGAGAGGTTCTTGCCGTAGGCACCCTCGTGGCGCTCCTCCAGGGCCTCCATCGTGTCGTGGACGCCCTTCCCCCAGAGGTCGGAGGCATCGTGGAGGCTGACCTCGCCATCCTCGACGAAGGCGTACACCGGCTCGTCGGCGCGGCCCTCGAAGAGGAGGCCGTCGAAGCCCGCCCACTTGAGTCGCGCCCCGGACCAGCCGCCGTGGTGGCTATCCGTGACGGTGCCCGTCAGCGGGGACTTCGTGCAGATGGCGATGCGCCCGGACATCGTCACCTGCGTTCCCGTGAGCGGACCGTTCATGAACGCGAGGAGGTTGTCCTCGCCCAGCGGGTCCACGTCGGGCCCCTGGTCGAAGACGTACTTCACACCGAGGCCGCGCGCGCCGATGTACTTCTTCGCGTCCTCGTCGTCGACGCTCTCATACTGTACGTCCCCACTCGTGAGGTCCACGCGGGCGACGTGGTCCTGGAATCCGCCGAGATCTGTCATGGTGAACCAGTATCGATATGATTGGAGCGCGAACCTGTTAGAAATTGGCACCCGCCCGTAACTGTATACGGTTACATCTCCCGAGGGATGCCCGTCGATTGACGGTCTGTATATGTGCGGGTCGGTATCTACCCGACACGACCACATCCGCCGTGACGGCCGAAACCGGAACCCGTCACAGTGTGGAACGCTGACACAGGTGATGTGCCGGCCCTCGGGCCCGGCAGGCCCGGACCGTCACGGTCTTGCCGCGCGTGGACCTGCGGCTGTCCGTGACCGGTTCCAGCCCCGTAGCGCGCGCGGTCCGGCGGATCCGTCTGCTGTGCCCGCTGGCGTGGGCCGGGTTCGTCCTGTTCGCGAGCGTCGTGGAGCCGAGCGGTGGGCCGCCGGCCCCGTCGGTTCTCGGGCTCCCCGGCGACAAGGTGCTCCACGGGCTCACGTACGCGGCGCTCGCGGCCGCCGTCGCCGTCGGTCTCGCGACGCCGCGGATTCGCGACGCAGCCGCGGCCCCCCTCGGTCGGCGACCGGTCCGGCGGGTGGCCGCGGTCGCCGTCCTCGTGGCGACCGCCTACGGCCTGGCCATCGAGGGCGTCCAGTACCCCATCCCCTACCGGACGTTCGACCTGCTCGACGCCGCCGCCAACGCCGTCGGGGCGGTCGTCGGTGCCGCGTGCTGGGTCGCGGGCGTACTCGTCCGCCGTCGGGTCGGCCGCTGAGTCGGGGACGCGTCGTGGGGTCCCGAGACGAAGCCGCTTTACCCGCCGCTCGGCAAGGACCGGCAATGAGTACGGACGAGCCGAGCCCGGAGGTCTACGAGTCGGGCCGCGGGATGGACGCGCACAACGAGGCCATGCGCGAAATCCGCGCCCGCCGCGACGAGACCTACGACCCCCGCGAGCCGACCCGGGTCTGGCTCGACGAGGACAACACCCCAGACGGGACCCGGCAGTCCCTGACCATCATCCTCAACACGGGCGGCTGTCGCTGGGCCCGCGCCGGGGGCTGTACGATGTGTGGCTACGTCGCCGAATCCGTCGAGGGCGGCAGCGTCAGCCACGAGGACCTCATGGCCCAGGTCGAGAAGTGCCTGGAGCACGAGGCCGACAATGCCGACGACCCGGCGCCGCTCATCAAGATCTACACCTCCGGCTCCTTCCTCGACGAGCGCGAGGTGCCCGGCGAGACCCGCGCCGCCATCGCCGAGACGTTCGGTGACCGCGAGCGGATGGTCGTCGAGTCGCTCCCCGATTTCGTCGAGGCCGAGCGCCTCGCGGACTTCACCGAGCAGGGCCTGGAGACGGACGTGGCCATCGGCCTGGAGACCGCCACCGACCGCGTCCGCCACGACTGTGTGAACAAGTACTTCGACTTCGCCGACTTCGAGGCCGCGTGCGCTGAGGCGCGCGAGGCCGACGCCGGCGTGAAGGCCTACCTCCTCATGAAGCCGCCCTTCCTCTCGGAGTCGGAGGCACTGGCGGACATGAGATCGAGTGTCCGGCGCTGTGCGTCGGTCGACGGCTGCCACACCGTCTCGATGAACCCCTGCAACGTCCAGCGCTACACGATGGTCGAGGACCTCTTCCACGACGGCGGCTACCGGCCGCCGTGGCTCTGGTCGGTCGCGGATGTGCTGGAGTCGACGGCGGACGCCGACGCCATCGTCGTCTCGGACCCCGTCGGCCACGGCTCGGACCGGGGCCCGCACAACTGCGGCGAGTGCGACGACCGCGTCCAGACCGCCATCAAGGACTTCGACCTCCGGCAGGACCCCTCGGTGTTCGAGCAGGTGTCCTGCGAGTGCGAGCTGACGTGGGAGGCCGTCCTCGAGCGCGAGCGGAGCTTCGGGATGCCGCTCGCACGATAGCATCCGCGCAAGGTCCCGGACACGCGCTCCCCGCCGGATAGCGGCTGGTCGGCCGACCGGTTCCGGGACCAGGAAGCGCGCTCGCGCCCCCGCTGTGGAGACGGCGAGCGAAGCGAGCGTGTCGGAACACCACGGCGCGAGCGCGGGGAGGTGTGGGGCCACTAGCGCTCCGCTGGAACCACCACGCGCAGATGCTCTTGGATGCATCCTGGCGGAATCGAAGGGCGAGCGCGTGAGGGCTTCGTAGGCAGTCCGGCCGCCGCTGTCGCTGTCTCGAGGAAGCGCGAGGGCTTCGTCGCAGTCCCTCTGGTCGCCGCGGATCCGAACACACGAGCGCCTCGACCCCGGCTACCGGTCTACAGAAGCCGACCCAGGTGCTGTATTTGTGCGATAAGTTCCGAATCTGCGAAGGAACAGCCGAATATGAGAGATAACGCGGAAATGCCGGTCAGGGCGTCTCGCCCGTCTCGAGCGAGAGGTCGTCCGTCGGGTGAGCGACGCAGGTGAGCACGTAGCCGTCGTCGAGCTCCTCCTGACCCAGCATCTCGTTGTTGGAGTGGATGACGTAGTCGTCCGCGGCGCCGTTCGTGACGTGGCCCGCACAGGAGACACACTGGCCCTCGCGGCAGGCGTAGGGGAGGTCCCAGCCCTCGTCCTCGCCGGCCTCGAGCAGGGTCTCGTTCTCCTTGACCTCGACCGTCTCGCCCTCCTTGACGTACTCGACGTCGAAGACCTCGGCCTCGTCGTCCGGGATGACCGAGGGGTCCTCAGAGGGGTCGACCTCCTCTTCCTCGTCGCCGAGTTCGCCGGCGGCCTCGCCCTCGGCGCCACCGACCGCGGCGACGGCGCCGCCGCCACCGATGGAGCGGTTCATCGGTTCCGCGAAGTCCGTCTCGGGCACCTGCGCGGCCCGCCGCTCGGTGACCTCCTGTGCGATGTCGTCGGGGATGGCCTTCTCCGTCCCCTTGGAGAAGTGGATGCCGACCACGAGCAGGGCCAGCGTCGCCCCCAGCGCGACGGCGAGTGCATCGACCATACGCGCGGTTGGGAAAGGCGCTTCAAAGCCGTTGTGATTGCTCGCCCCGGCGTGTGTGACTTCGGGGGGTGCCGGGAGACCCGTGGCGGGCCTACTCCCCCTGCCGCGCGATCTCGTGGCGGCCGAAGCCGTACCGGAGCCGGTTGGCGAGCCGCCGGGAGAACCGCCCCTCGCCGTGGCCCGTCGCCCGCGAGTTGAACCGCTCGGAGAGCGCCGCGTACACCAGCGGCATCGGCACCTCCTGGGCCAGCGCCTCCTGCACCGTCCAGGTGCCGGTCGAGCCGCCCGCGACGTGGTCGGCCACGTCTCCGAGGTCGCTCCCCTCCTCGCGGAAGGCCTCCTCGCACAGCTCGAGCAGCCACGACCGGATGACCGCGCCGTTGTTCCAGGTGCGCGCGACCGACTCCATGTCCAGGTCGTAGCGCCCCTCGTGGAGCAGTTCGAAGCCCTCGCCGTACGCCTGCATCAGCGCGTACTCGACGCCGTTGTGGACCATCTTCACGTAGTGGCCCGCGCCGGAGCGACCCATCCGGTCGTGGCCCGCCGGCCCGGTCGCGACGGCGTCGAAGACGGGCTCCAGCTCGTCGTAGGCCCACGCCGGCCCACCGACCATCAGCGAGAAGCCGAGTTCGGCCCCCGCGGGCCCGCCCGACGTGCCACAGTCCAGATACGCCGCCTCGGTCGCCTCCGCCCGTCGCACGGAGTCCTCGAAGTGAGAGTTCCCCCCGTCGACGACGACATCCTCCCCGCTCAGGTGCGGTTCGAGGTCGTCCAGCGCGGCGTCGACGGCGTCGCCCGCGGGCACCATCAGCCAGATGCGCTTCTCGTCGCCGAGTCGCTCGGCGAGGTCCGCGACCGAGTCGGCCGGCTCCGCGCCGGCGTCGGCCGCGTCCGCCACCGCCTCGGGGTCCACGTCGAACGCGACCACGTCGTGGTCCCGAGCGAGTACCCTATCGACCACGATACGCCCCATCCGACCGAGTCCGATGACGCCAAGTTCCATGCCCCGACTGACGGGGGCGCACTACTGAGGGTTGTGGTGTGACCGCGAGCCGCCCGTGTCCCCCGCTGGGTCGACCCGACCGCGCCGATAAACACCCCTCTCAAACCGCCAGCATCCTCAGGGGGCGACACGCGAACGACGGCGCATGGACGACCACGGCGAGGCGGCCGACGGGGCGGGGCGCTCCAGACGGAGCGTCCTCCGGTCGGCGGGCGCCGCTGCGGCGGGGATGGTGACGCTGGCGGGGACCGCGAGCGCGGCCGAGGATGCCGGTCACACGGAGCCGACCTATCCCTCCGTGGCGTGGTTCCAGCGCGAGCAACGCAACTACGCGAAGACGCAGGAAGCACCGCGCGAGCAGGCCACCGATCCGGCGTTCCAGCAGCACTGGCAGGCACAGAGCGCCCGGAACCTCGCCGACTTCCGGACCCGCACGGTCGAAGAACCGCGCTGGAACAGCGGGGGCAACCTCTGCAAGGAGTACGCCGAACAGTGTGTCGGCGACCCCTTCAGCTACGAGGCGGGAACGACGTACGGCGACCGACACACATACGACGGTATCGAGCGCCGGCGTGTCGCGTTCCACGATTCGGGCCTCGACAGTGACGCCGGCGGCGCCCGCCTCTCCGGGTGGGTCTGGGCCCCCGCCGACAGCGAACCGGGGGACGACCTGCCGGGCGTCGTCATCACGAACGGCTCCGTGCAGGCCTCACAGACGCTGTACTGGTGGTTCGCCGACACGCTCGTCGCGAACGGCTACGTCGTCATGACCTACGATCCGCGCGGACAGGGCCGCTCGGACACGACCACGCCGGATGGCACCCGTGGGACGAACGCCGACCCCACCGTGTTCGTCACGAACCAGGTCGACGCCATCGACCTGTTCCGGGCGACACCGACGAACCGGTACCCGCACAACACGGAGACGCCGACCGAGGTGCCCGCACCAATCGCCGAGTACAACCCCTTCCACGAACGGCTGGATCGGGACCGTCTCGGCATCGTCGGGCACTCGCTGGGCGCGACCGGTGTCAGCGTCGTACAGGGGATCTCGGATGCCGACTGGCCCGGCGCCATCGACGACCACAACCCGGTCGACGCCGCGGTCGCGTGGGACAACCTGGCCGACCCGGACGAGCAGCTCGCCGGCGCGTCGGGCGACACCCTCGCGGGCTTCGGCGTGACACCACGCGTCCCGGCGATGGGCCAGTCCGGCGACTACTACCTCACGCCACAACCGAAGACCGAACCGCCCGAAGCGGACGCGAAGACCGGCGGCCTCGAGGCCTGGCGCGACGCCGGCGTCGACAGCTACCAGGTGAACGTCCGCGGCGGCACGCATTACGAGTGGTCGCTCATCCCGACCTTCCCGGCCACGTCCTGGGAGTTCGGCAACCCGATGGCCGACCACTACTCGCTCGCGTGGCTCGACCGCTACCTCAAGCGGCCAGACGAACAGGGGTACCACTCCGCGGACGACCGGCTGCTGCAGGACGACAAGTGGCGCGACCGCCTCTCGTTCTACTACCGCTCGGCACGCGACTTCACCACCCGGAGCAAGCAGGTCCGGAACTGCCGGGACATCAGGGCCGGCTGCGACGGCGCCACGCCGCCCGGCCAGGAGTGAAATCCGGGGTCAGTCCAACCGCTCCGTCTCGAGGTCGCCGTCGACCTCGCCCAGTCGCCGGGCGCGCTCCCGAGCATCGGCGGGGTCGCTCGCCACGACCACGACCTCGCTGCCGTCGCCAGCCACGCGGTAGGGGGCCGTCCCCTCGCCCTCGAACTCGGTCGCGTACGTCCGCACCGTTCCGCGAACGCGCCGCTCCAGCGTCGACAGGTCGCACTCGCCGTTCTCGAACTCCCGGAGCGCGTCCTCGATGTTCCGGAGCGCGGAGATGCGGTCCACGCCGCAGCCGTCTCGCCTCCGGGGTATAATCCTCCCGCTCGCCCGACCTCGTCGGGCTACCGCCCTCCGCCTCAGGTCGTCCGAAGGTGGCCCTGCGACGGCTCGTACACCTCGCCGCGCTGTTTGAGCTTCTCGATCTCGTGCTCGGCCTTGTCGCGGTCGGTCCCGTTCTCGACGGCCATCTCCAGCACCTCGTCGTACGGCGCACCCTCCTCGTACTCGTCCTCCAGCTCCTGGATGATGGCCTTCAGGCCCTTGATGCGGTCGCGCTGGCTCTTCGAGTGGCCCGCCTCGATCATGTCCGCGTCGAACTCGTTGGTCTCGGGGTCCATCCCAACGTCCTCCAGGGACTTGCGGACGATGTCGATGACACGGTCGGCGTCCTCCTGTTCGACCGTATCAGAGAGCCGAACCCGGGCGCTGGCCTCCGCGAGCCGCACCAGCGCCTCCAGTTTCCGGGCCGTCACCGGCACCGGCGCGTCCTCGCCCTCGCCGTGTGAGCGCAGGTCCACGTAGAACTCCTCGATGGCGCTCCGGGCCTCGTCGGTCATCGTCGGATAGCACGAGCGCTTCGCGTGCGCGACGTACTTGCGGAGCAGGTCCGCGTCGATGGCCGGTTCGACGTCCTTCGTGGCGGTCGCGACCTCCTCCTCCGAGACGTTCGCCGTCGGCACGTTCTCGCGGTGGGTGTGCAGCTCGCCCGCGTAGTTCGTGTCGATGATGTGCCGGGCCAGCTTCCGGTCCTCCTCCTCGTTGGGCTTGTCGGTGATGGTGAAGATGAGGTCGAACCGGGAGATGAGCGCCGGCTCCAGGTCGATCTGCTCGGAGATGGACTCGTACTCGTCGAAGCGGCCGTACTTGGGGTTGGCTGCACCCAATAATGAACATCTGGACTTAAGAGTTGCATTAATACCAGCTTTTGCCACGGAAATACTCTGTTGTTCGAGTGCTTCGTGCATAGCTGACCTGTCGCCCGCATCCATCTTGTCAAGTTCGTCGATAGCTGCGATACCCTTGTCCGCGAGCACGAGCGCACCGGCCTCGAGCGACCACTGGTCACCTTCGCCGAAGTCGTCGCGAACCGCCGTCGCCGTAAGCCCGGCAGCCGACGACCCCTTGCCCGATGTGTAGACCGAACGCGGGGCGATGTTCTTGACGTACTGGAGGAGTTGTGAGTTGTGGGAAACGACGCCGTTCGAGAGGTAGTTGTGTGTCCCCTCGACTTCGAGGTCGTAGACCCATTCCTCGGTTGGCTCGACAGGTTCGACCGACTCGATGCGGTCCCACGACAGGTCATCGCTTGCCAGTTCGGCTATGCCTGCCAGTTCTGTCTCGACACCGACGCCGCCATCGGCAACGGCGGCAGACTCGTTGGCAGCTTCGAGAGTGTCCAGCACGGTCCGAAGACTCTTCCGGCTCGGATTCCGGTCGCCGCGCTCGTAGTGTTGATAGGTCGAGCGCGGGAGTCCACAATCGGCCTGCGTGAGACCGAGCGCCTCACGCACGTTCCGGAGTCGTTCCCCGGCGACGGGGACGACATCGCGATTCGGATTCGACGGGCCGCCGGTCATCTTCTCGGCCGCGGCGCGCTTGCGCTCGGTGACGAATCCGATCTCGTCGACGTACCTGTCGAAATCGGCACCACTGATGCGGAGCCGATAGCTGCCGTTGTCGCGCTCGTGGAGCTGTGATTTGATGTCGAAGGAGAGCAGCAGACTCCGAACGCCAATCAGCAGCTCACGGCTCATAGAGGCCGTGACGACCGACCGCTGTTTCGGGGAGATAGTCCCTTCACCGTCGATGTACGCGCGCAGGAATGCCTGTTTCACCGGAGCGGTGGCACGCAGAATCGGCGCGGGGACGCGTTGGCCGGCCGAGTCCTCGAGTATCGCAGGCTCCAGCTCACCGAGGAAGCTCACCAGCTCGCTCGACGAGCAGACCACCTCCCTTGCAGTCTTTCCCTCGTGTGGTGACCGCTCCGTTGGGTTCAGGCCCAGGCGTTCGAGGGCGGCGGTAACGTCGTCCAGGATCTCACGGTCGTTGTTCGTCACGTAGAGGGTCCCGCTCCCCGAGTCACGGTCCTGCACGTAGCCCTCCGCGACGATGTACCCGAGGAGTCGAGCGAACCAGGGTTCCAGCGTATCGGGAGCGTCGATTCTGACGGCGTTGTTCGCACGCGACCGTCGGTACGAGACGGGCAAGTCGTCGTGCCCACAGGGTTCCAGCGACGCGGGGGTTGCGACGAACTCACCCTCGGAAATGTCGTCGGCCACGACCGGCTCGATCTCGCCCTCACGAGCAACGAACAGCGGGT
The DNA here is from genome assembly GCF_029338515.1 of Haloglomus litoreum. Lineage (GTDB taxonomy): Archaea > Halobacteriota > Halobacteria > Halobacteriales > Haloarculaceae > Haloglomus > Haloglomus litoreum. The sequence goes on from NZ_CP119988.1 coordinate 3,424,234, forward strand.
GTGAGGGTGTTACGGTCACCTCCCGGCCGCTCTCCGTCGTGACTTCATACATCTGCTCCGGCGCCTCGCGCTTCCAGACCTTCGTTGCCCGACGCATCACCAGGGAGCCGTCTTCGGCCATCGACGGCACGTCGAAATCGACCTCGTCCCACACACCATCGTCGACCGGCTTCGGGTCATCGAGGTTGGATTCGACCAGGTCACGAATCCGTGGTTCGGAGCCATCCGAAAGCGTCACCCGTGTGTCCCCGCTGACGCACTTACCCGTACCCGGGTCCCCGATGAGGAGCATATGCAGGTCCCCGCGAATCCGCGAGTTGTCCGGCAGTCGCTTCGTGACGCCGGAGAACAGCTGGAAGATGATGGCCTGCTTGTGGGTCTCGTAGCCCCAGATGGAGGGGGCCATCGAGTCAACCATCTTCTGGTAGATGCCCGGGTCGTTGGAGAGCTCGATGATCTCCTGTTTGTCCTCCTCGGTGATGTCCATCTCCTCGAACTCCTCGTCCTCGACCTCGACCGAAACGCCGTCCATGTACTTCTCGAACATGAGCGACTTCTCCTGCTGGTTGCCCTGCTGTTCCAGCCGGAGGATGCCCGTGACGCGGACGTGGTCGCCGGCGGTGACCTCGCCGGTGATGTCGTCCTCGATGTTGACGTCGATGGCCTCGGGGGTCTGGCCGCCGCGGAGGCCCTCGGGCGACTCCTGCACGCGGAGCGTCTGGGCGTCCACGAACTCGGACTGCTCGAAGTTGATGTTGAACGGGCCCTGGCGCTCGCAGCCCTCGCACTGGTGGGGTTCGGTGAAGCCCGAGTGCTGGGGGATGTAGGAGAGGGTGCCACAGCGCTGGCACTCGAAGGCGGCCTCCTGCAGTTTGGGGCGGACGCTGGTCGCCTTGTTGACGGTCCCCTGCACGGCGATGAGGTTGCCGTGGTGCCGTTCGCGGATGTCACGGATACCCGTCGAGTCGCCGAGGTTGGTCATCCGGACGTGGGCGTTGCCGAGTTTCACGTCCGCCGGCAGGTCGTAGAGCCGGAGCGCCTCCTCGGCGTAGTCCTGCATCTGGCCGGGCTGGGCGACGTAGTCCTCGGCCATGTCGCGGTCGAACCGGTAGAGGTCCTCCCAGTCGATGTAGAGCGACTTGCGGTCGTTCGGGTAGGCCTGGGCCAGCTGGCCGATGTCGTCGGCGCAGTAGGTCCGGTAGAACTCCAGGAACCGGTCGATGATCTCGGTGTTGTCCGGACGGTCCATCGGATTGGGATGGGTTGTGCGCCACCGGGTAAGAAGTTTCGCGATGCAGGGTGGAACTGATTCCGCCGGCGTCCAGTCTCGCGGTTCCCGCTCTCGTCGCCGGGGGGGTCCGGACGTCTTCCAGTGGGTTCGAGCGGCCGATTTTCGGCTCCACCCGGATACTCCCGGTGGTTGGTAGTGGGAGATAAACGGCCCCGTATCGGCGGCAGAAGGTGGTTGCCGGTGGCTGTGAGCAACGCGAACGCATGACCGACCTGACACGGCGGCGGCTGCTTCGGGCCGCAGGCGTCGGCGCGGGCTCGCTGGCACTGCCCGGCGCTGCGGGAGCCGAGCCGGAGGAGACCATCAGCGACGACTTCGAGGAGCGCGAGTGGGGCTACGTCCGGAAGGACTGGCTGGAGAACCACGACCTCGAGCCGGACGAGGAGATCCCGAGCGTCCTGATGATGGACGGCTACAAGGGCGCCAGCTCCGGCGAGTCGCCGACGAGCCTCCAGACCGGGCAGGCACCGACCCACTACGTCCGGATGAGCGACGACACGCTCATCGCGGTGAGCGTCCTGACCGAGCACCCCCTCAAGCCCGCGGGGACCGCCATCGTCTGGGCGAGCGCCCGTGGGACGGGCTGTTCGGGCGGCACGTTCGACCTGTTCGACGCCCGGGGCGCGACGGACGGCCACGAACTCATCGAGTGGATCGCCGACCGGCCCTGGGCACTGGACCGGGTGGGCCTGTTCGGCGCGTCGTACTCGGCCATCCTCGCACTGACCATCGCCGCGGCGACGCCCGACGACGCCCCGCTGGAGGCGATGTGCGTCAGCGCGATGATCGGCGACCTCTATCGGGGTGCCGTCTTCCCCGGTGGCGTCCCCAACCCGGTCTTCCCGGCGTTGTGGACCCAGGCGTACCGCCGGGCACCGGACAAGGCCGGCACGTTCCACGGCGTGAGCGAGGGCGACGAGATATGCGCACAGAACGTCGCGACCCGTGGCCGCCAGCCACCGACCGAGCGGGCGGTCTGGCTCTACACCCAGCGCGAGGACGACCGCGAGTGGCGGTCCCACTCGCCGATCTTCCGGGCGGAGAGCATCTCCGTTCCGACCTACATCAGCCAGTCGTGGCAGGACGAGCAGACCGGGCCACGGGGCGGCATCGAGATGTTCAATGCCATCGACCCGGACCCGGCCTCGCCACCGGGCTGGGAGGGGACGGACCCGACGGGCGGCGGCCGCGGTCGCGAGCACGCCCACGAGGACCCGAAACTCCTGCGGACGACGAACGGTGTGCACAACACGGCCCACTCCGTCGTGCTGCGTGACGCGGCGGACTTCTTCCGCTACTGGCTCGTCGGTGAGGAGAACGGCATCATGGACGAGCCGCAGGTCAAGCACCACTTCGGCGCCACCTCGACGAGCCTCGACAAGACGGTCGGCGACTCCGGCTACGTGGCGCAGGACTCGTATTACGACGGCGGCTGGGAGCGGCTCTACCTCGACGGCGGCGGCTCGCTGTCGTTCGACCGCCCCGAGGCCGGGACGGACCAGTACGTCAGCGGGAGCCCCCGTGACGCGTGGGTGTACGGCGAGGGGCAGGTCAACTCCACCGCCGAACCCGTCACGCAGGCGAACGGGCCGGACGTGCTGTTCTACGAGACCCCCGCGTTCGCTGAGGAACACGTCATGGCGGGCCCGACGACGGCGACGCTGTTCGTCGAGTCCACGGCGCCGGAGTTCGACCTGTTCGTCCGTCTCTCCGACGTCGCGCCGGACGGGACCACCATCCCGCTGCAGCGCGGGCTCCTGCGGGCCTCGCACCGCGCCCTGAGCGAGGAACGGTCGGTCTACAACGACGCGGGCGACGTGGTCCGGCCGTACCACCCGCACACGAACCCGGAACAGCCCGTCCCCGGGCGGACCTACCGCTACGACCTGGAGGTGTTCGGGGTCGCACACGTCTTCCGGCCTGGGCACCGACTGCAGGTGAGCGTGACGACGCCGCCGCTGACGGACGGCCTCTGGGGCTACGAGCCCTCTCGGGCGCCCGGCGTCAACACGGTCCACCGGGGTGGCGAGCAACGGGCCTCCCGCGTCGTCGTCCCCCTCGAACCGTGGAGCGAGGTCGACGGCGAGAAGCAGCTGCCGACCGGCGATCAGTGCGAGTACGCCGGCTACCGCTGTCTCAGCGACGAGGGAGGTTCCGGTGGGCCGGATCTCCCGAGTCCCCCGTCGGGGCTGCCCGCCAGCCCGACCGACCTGCTCTGAGCTGGCGTCTCGCGCCGCGGACGGGCGCGTGAAAGTCGGGTTTTTGCCGGGGGCAGTTCTAGGCGCTCTCAATGAGTGACGCCGCACAGGCAGCCGACGACAACCCCTACCTCCGGGAGCCGCCGACCGTGTTCGAGCCGGTCGGGGAACTCGGGGCGGAGACGGCCCGCGAGCAGGCCGAACATCTCCGCGAGGCGATCCGGTTCCACGACCAGCGCTACTACGTCGAGGCCGACCCCGTCATCGACGACCGGACCTACGACGACCTGTTCGAGCGGCTGCAGGAACTGGAGGCGGCCTTCGACCTCGATACGTCGAACTCCCCGACGAACCGCGTCGGTGGCGAGCCGCTGGACGAACTGGACACCGTCGAGCACGTCGCGCCGATGCTGTCCATCGACTCCTCGGGGGACCCGGACGAGGTCCGCGAGTTCGACCGGCGGGTGCGCGACGGGCTCGCCGACGCCGACCCGGATGCCGAGGTCGCCTACGTCCTGGAACCGAAGTTCGACGGCATCTCCGTCGAACTCGTCTACCGGGACGGCGAACTCGAACGGGCGGCGAGCCGCGGTGACGGCCACGAGGGCGACGACATCACGGCGAACGTCAGGACGGTCGGTTCCATCCCGCAACGCCTGCGCGGTGACCACCCGGAGTACCTCGCCGTCCGCGGGGAGCTGTTCATGCCCCGTGAGCCGTTCTCGGCGTACAACTCCGAGCGGGTCGCCGAAGGGAAGGAGCCGTTCGCGAACCCGCGCAACGCGGTCGCGGGAACGGTCCGGCAGCTGGACCCGTCGACGGTGGCCGAGCGGCCGCTCGACTGCTTCTTCTTCGACGTGCTGGAGTCGAGCGCCGACTTCGAGACGCACATCGAGCAGGTCCGACGACTCCCGGAGTGGGGGCTGAAGACGAGCGCGAAGGTCGAGCGCGTCGACGATATCGAGGCCGCGCTGGACTACCGCGACCGGCTGCTCGCCGAGCGTGACGACCTCTCCTACGAGGTCGACGGGACCGTCATCAAGCTCGACGACCTGGCCGCGTGCGAGGCGCTCGGGGCCACCTCGCGCGCGCCGCGCTGGGCGTACGCGTACAAGTTCCCCGCCCGGAGCGAGGAGACGACCGTCCGGCAGATCGCCGTGCAGGTCGGCCGGACCGGCCGGCTGACGCCGGTCGCGATGCTCGACCCGGTCGAGGTCGGCGGCGTCACCGTCTCGCGCGCGACGCTGCACAACCCCGACCAGATTGCCGACCTCGGCGTGGACGTGGGCGACCGCGTCCGCATCCAGCGCGCGGGCGACGTCATCCCGTACGTCGAGGAGGTGACCGAATCCGCGTCGGAGGGCCACTTCGTGTTCCCCGACCACTGTCCCGCCTGTGACAGCGCGGTCGAGCGCGACGGCCCCAACGCCTTCTGCACGGGCGGCCTCGCGTGCCCGGCCCAGCTCCAGCGCGCGGTCCAGCACTACGCCGCCCGCTCGGGGCTGGACATCGAGGGGCTTGGCGAGAAGATGGTCCAGCAGCTCATCGACGAGGGGCTCGTCGCGGGTATCCCGGACCTCTACGACCTCACGGTCGAGGAGCTGGCCGAGCTCGAGGGCTGGGGCGAGACGAGTGCCGAGAACCTCGTCGCGGAGCTCGAAGCAGCCTCGGAGCCGCCGCTGGCCGACTTCCTCGCGGCCATCGGCGTCCCGGAGGTCGGCGAGACGACCGCGGCGAACCTCGCGCGCCACTTCGGCACGCTCGACGCGGTGATGGAGGCCTCGACGGAGGAACTCGAGGCCGTCGACGACGTGGGACCCATCGTCGCCGAGGAGATCTACGAGTTCTTCCGGAGCGAGCGCAACCGCGAGGTGGTCGACGCGCTCCGCGAGCGTGGCGTCGAGCCACAGGCGGCAGAGACGGAGACGGGCGACGAACTCGAGGGGCTGACCTTCGTGTTCACGGGGTCGCTCGACGGCTACACCCGGAGCGAGGCCCAGGAGCTGGTCGAGCGACACGGGGGCAACGCCACCAGCAGCGTCTCCGGGAACACGGACTACCTCGTCGCCGGGTCGAATCCGGGCCAGAGCAAGCAGGACGACGCCGCGGCCAACGACGTGCCCGTCGTCGACCAGGGCGAGTTCGAGGACCTCCTCGCCGAGCGCGGCGTCGAGCTGGACGAGTGACTCGGAAGGGCGAACAGGCAGGTCCTCCAGCACGCGAGGCGACGGACCGCACGCTTCCCGTGGCTCGGTCGGTTCCGACCCACGCTCGGAGCGGGTGCTCCATCTGCCCGCCTCGCGGTGGCTCGTCAGGTCACGGGGGCGCTGGTCGCGGTCTCGTATTTCAAGCTACGTGAGGGGGAGCTGGATGGTTGAAGGCCCGGGGCGAGACGATGTTTGGCAGATATCTCAATTGAGAATTGACTTCAACTATTGGTGAGGTGATAGATGATTAATTGAGAGTTCTGAATATTATTGTCCGCGCGAGCGAAGCGAGCGCGGTTCTCCGCTCGGAGACCCCGAAGGGGTTGGAGAGCGGCCTTTTTCTGAACGTTTTTTGCGGAAGTGGTTCGCGAAGAGCGCCGGCCGTAGGCCGGCGCACGAGCGAACCCGCAGCGGAAAACAGCTCCTTAGAAGGAAACCTGCTCGTGGCCGGTCTCGCCCAGACCGGGGGCGTCGCGGTCGGAGTAGCCGACGCGGCCGACGGCCTCCTCGGAGAGCGCCGAGTAAGCGGTGAGTCGGACCTCCTCGGCGTCGGCGAACGTCTGCTCGCCCAGCAGCTCGATGAGCTCGCCGAAGGTCTCGGTCCCGTCGACCGTCTCCAGCTCCAGCTCTCCGTAGGCCTCCACCAGCTCCTCGGCTGTTGCAGGGTAGGAGTGCGCGTCGATCTTCTCGTCCACGTCGTCCATGATGCGCATCGTACCTCCACTCTGACCAGAATCCTTCATAAATGTTCTCTACAAACGGAACAGGAATCTACAATGAAGATAATGACATACTAGGACACACTCGGCAGGGCCGTCCGGGGGCCGCCGCGTGGGGCCGGGCTTTTGCGTGCCCCCCTCGGAACGGGCGTATGGTCGTCGCGGACCTCCACGCGCACACGACGAACTCGGATGGGGAGATGACGCTCGAGGAGATACCGGCGGCGGCGCGCCGGGCCGGGGTCGAGGCCGTCGCGGTCACGGACCACGACCGGCTCCATCCGGAGCTGGACGCGCCGACGACCGAGCGGGACGGTGTGACCGTCGTCCACGGCATCGAACTCCGGGTCGAGAGCCCCGCGGGCCGGGTGGACCTGCTCGGGTACGGCGTCCGCGAGACGCCCGAACTGGCCGACCTCGTCGAGCACCTCCAGCGCGACCGCGTCGAGCGCGGGCGCGCCATGGTCGAGCGGGTGGAGTCCCGCCTCGGCGTCGACCTCGACGTGACCGTCGAACCCGGGTTCGGACGGCCGGACCTCGCACGGGCGGTCGTCGCGGTCACCGACTACGAGTTCGACGAGGTGTTCGACGAACTCATCGCCGACGGTCGGCCCTGCTACGTCTCGCGGGACATCCCGTCGTTCGATGACGGCCGGGCGATCCTGGCGGAGGCCTGCGCGCTGGTCGGCCTCGCGCATCCCTTCCGGTACGAGGACCCGGAGGCGGCGCTGACGCTGACCGCCGATCTCGACGCCGTGGAGCGGTACTACCCCTACGAGTTCGAACCGGACGTGGCGCCGGTGGCGGCCGCGGTCGAGGCGAACGATCTGCTGGTGACCGGCGGGAGCGACGCACACGACCACCGGCTGGGACGGGCGGGGCTCGACGGGGACGAGTGGGCGGCCGTCCGTCGGCGGTTGCCGGACCCACAGGACTCAAGCGGATAGCCGCGTCAGTACGGGTATGCAGTGCCACTACTGCGAGGAGGATGCCGCCATGGCCGTCGAGAAGGACGGCATCAAGGTCGGGCTCTGCGAGGACCACTTCCGCGAGCGGCTGGAGGAGCTCTCCGAGTCCGGCTTCCTCGAGGAGGTCCGTGAGGACCTCGATATCGACCGCTGAGCGTCTCCCGCAGTCAGGTCCCCCCGGGGCCGTCCCCTCCTCCGTCGAGTTCCACACCCGCCTCGCGCTCGGCGAGCGCCGCCTTCTCGTCGTGGGAGAGCTGTTTCAGTTCGTACTCCCGGGACATCGCCGCGGACCGGCTCCCGAAGGCCTCCAAGTGGACGAGTTCCACGGGCGTCCGGCCGCGCGTGTACTTCGCCCCCTCGCCGGCGTCGTGCTCGGCGACGCGCCGCTCTGGGTCGGTCGTGTAGCCGGCGTAGAACGTCCCATCGGCACAGCGCAGCAGGTACGCGTAGTGGCTCACGACGCCGCGACACCCGGATAAGATGAGGGCACCCTGTGGTTACTGCACGATACCACGGCCGTCTCAGGACCGCGTCTCGTGTGCGCGCTCCCTCGAGACCTCGGCGATGCCCGCGTTGGCCGAACAGTTCGGACACGCGTGGATATCCCCGCGTTCGTCGGCGAACACGCGCGCGAACCGGTCCGAGACGTGCGCGTCACAGTGGTCGCACCTTGGCATGCTGGTGACCGACTCGGGCAGGGGCCCCTCGTCGGTACCGCAGAGTACGAGGGCGGCCCGTAAAACTCCCTCGGCGAGTGGTGACACACCACCCAATCCGCCGGCAGGGCGCGCTTCTCACCCCGCTTCCTCGCGGGCGGTGCTGACGGCCCGGGCGACCAGCCCGGCCTGCGCGCCGGCGGTGAACCCGGCGCCGATGTTGACGACGGTCAGGGGGGTACAGGACTGGAGCAGCCCGGAGAGGGCGGCCTCCCCGGCGCCGCCGTGGCCGTAACCGGTCGCGACCGGCAGCCCGACGACCGGGGCGTCGACCAGTCCCGCGACGACGGTCGGGAGCGCGCCCTCGCGCCCGGCCGCGACGACCAGAACGTCCGGCTCCCGGACCGCGGGGAGTGCATCGAGCAGCCGGTCGATGCTGGCGACGCCGACGTCCTCGATCAGGCGCACCCCGGCACCCATCTCGCGGGCGACCGTCACGGCCTCGCGCGCGGGCTGAGCGTCGGAGGTGCCGGCGGTGACGACACCGACGTCCGCCGACAGCGACGGCGGTTCGTACTCCGGGCCGTGGACGACGACGGTCCGACCGCGCTCGTCCCACGCGACGGTCGCGTCGGGCACCTCCGCCGCCAGCACCCGCCGGACCGCGGTCGCGTCCGCGGGGTCGGCTCGCGTCACCAGCGCGTGACCGGTCGTCTCGACGGCGGCGGCCGCGAGCGCCGCGGTCTCGGGGGTCGTCTTCCCCGCCGCGAGGATCCCCTCGGGGACGCCGCTCCGCTGCTCGCGGGCCGCGTCGAACCGCCCGGCATCGAGGGTCGTGTACCCGCGGAGTTCGGCCTCGGCGGCCGCCGGACTCACCTCGCCACGGGCGACCCGTTCGAGTACGTCGCGCATACCCGGTCAGTGCGCGCGCGAGCGGACGTGCCTGTCGATTCTCCCCCGTCATCGAGGGTCGACCCCCGGTCGTGGCCGCAAAGAATATATAAAACCGGATTCCACGGTAACGGTTCGGCGTGTCAGAGGGCCCAAAACGGGCGATAGAAGCGGCGAAACCCCCCGGCTTCAGTTATTATTATAAAGGGTGGCTGTCAACGGAGATTCGTATGGCAGACCTGATCGTCAAGGCCGCTGTGAAGGACGCACTGGACGACATGAACGTGGCTTCGGACTTCTACGACGCGCTCGACGAGGAGGTCGAGGAGCTCCTCGAGGACGCCGCCCGCCGAGCCGACGCGAACGACCGGAAGACGGTCCAGCCGCGCGACCTGTAAGTCGGCGAACCTCCCCGATTCTTTCGCGCTCGCATCGACCAGCCGCGGCGCTCGTCACCGTTCCGGAGGCTCGCGTCAGTACTCGTGGACCGCCACGCCGTCGGGGGTCCCCACGTGCAGCTCGTCGGCGAGGTCGACGAAGAGGCCGTGCGCGACCACGCCCGGTATCGCCTCGAGTCGCCGGGCCGTCGTCCCGGCGTCCTCGATGGGTCCGAACGCGCAGTCGAGGACCAGGTTCCCGTTGTCCGTCACGACCGGGCCGTCCTTGCGTTCGGCGGCCCGGAGCGTCGGCTCCCCGCCGAGATCGGCGATCCGGGCTCGGACCGTGGGTGTCGCATCCGGGAGCACCTCGACCGGGACCGGATGGTCGGGCGTCGCGGCGAGTTTCGACTCGTCGACGACGACGAGCAGCCGGTCGGCGGCCGCGTCGACCACCTTCTCCCGGGCGTGGGCGGCACCGCCCCCCTTCACGAGGACGGTCCCCTCGGCGGTGTCGAACCCGTCGGTCGTGGCGTCTCCCGACCCCAGCGGCGCCGCCGCGTCGGCGCCGTCGATGGCCACGTCGGGCGTGGCCTCCTCCAGCGTGGTCAGGGGGATGCCGACCTCGCGGGCGAGCGCCCGTGACTGGTAGGAGGTCGGGACGCCCCGGATGTCGAGTCCGCCGTCGACGGCCCGCCCGAGCGACCGGATGGCGTGGGCAGCCGTGCTCCCCGTCCCGAGGCCGACCACCTCCCCGTCGCGGACCCGGTCGGCGGCCGATTCCCCGGCCCGGCGCTTGGCCGACTCGGTCCCGTCGTTGGACTTCATGCCCGGGCCGTCGCGGTGGCGGATATAGAAGCCACCGACCCGCGGCGACAGGTTCGAGTCGAGCACGCCCGTAGTCCGGGCCATGCCTGCCTGCACCTACTGCGACGCGCCGGTCGAGAACCACGACCCGGTCTGCGTCTGCGAGTGCGCGGACGGTACCGGCTCGACCATCGACGCGCGCTTTTGCAACTACGCCTGTCTCGTCCAGCACGTCGAGCAGGAGGGACTGACGCTGGGGAACCGCTGCGAGTGGTCCCCCGAGGCAGGGAGTGACTGCTGCTGAGGGCGGCAGGGCTCGGGTGTAGGCCGAGCATATTTTTGAGGCCCCGGCCCCCGCCCACAGCCATGTTCGGAACCAGTGGGGTCCGGGGGCCGGTCGGCGAGGACGTGACGGCCGAGCTCGCGCTCCGTATCGGGCGCGCGCTCGGCGACCGCGACCGCGTCGTCGTCGGCCGCGACCCCCGCGATTCGGGACGGTTGCTCGTGGACGCACTCGCCGCCGGCTGCCGCGAGTGTGGCGTCGACGTCGTCGACCTCGGCGTGGCCGCCACCCCGACCGTCGCCCGGGCGGTCGCGTGGGAGGGTGCCGACGTCGGCGTCTCCGTCACGGCCTCGCACAACCCCGCGCCCGACAACGGCATCAAGCTCTGGCAACCCTCCGGCCAGGCGTTCGACGAGCCGCTGCGCGAGGAGGTCGAGGCGCGTGTCCGCGCCGACGACCCCGACCTCGCCGCGTGGGACGGCCTCGGCGACCGGCGAACGACGGACACCACGGGGCGCCACGCCGCCGCGCTGGTCGAGGCGGTCCCCCCGTGCGAGCGCTCGGTCGTCGTGGACGTGGGCAACGGCGCCGGCGGGGTGACGGTCGACGCGCTGACCGACCTGGGCTGTACGGTGGAGACGCTGAACGCCCAGCCGGACGGCTCGTTCCCGGGTCGTCCCTCCGAGCCGACGCCCGAGAACTGCGAGAGCCTCGCGGCGCTCGTCCGGGAGGGAGCGGCCGACCTCGGCATCGCCCACGACGGCGACGCCGACCGGATGCGCGCGGTGGCCGGGGACGGCGAGTTCCTGTCGGGAGACACCCTGCTGGCGGTCCTGGCGGCAGACGCAGCGGAGTCGGGCGACCGCGTGGCCGTCCCCGTCGACACCAGCCTCGCGGTCGAGGATTTCCTCGCCGAGCGTGGCGTCGAGACCGTCCGGACGCCCGTGGGCGACGTCTACGTCGCGGCCGCCGCGGCGGAGGAGGGCGTCGCGTTCGGCGGCGAGCCCTCGGGCGCGTGGATCTGGCCCGACGAGACGCTCTGTCCCGACGGCCCGCTGGCGGCCTGCCGGCTGACGGCCCTCGACGCCGAGCGCCCGCTGGCCGAGCGCGCGGCCGACGTACCGACCTACCCCATCCGGCGCGAGAGCATCGAGGCCGACGCGAAGGCGGCGGTCATGGAGCGGGTCCGCGAGGCCGTCGCCGCCGAGTACGACGCCGCCGACGTGTCGACGCTCGACGGCGTCCGCGTCGACCGCGGCGACGGCTGGTTCCTCGTCCGTGCCAGCGGGACCCAGCCGCTCGTCCGCGTGACGGCGGAGGCGCGCGACCCCGACCGGGCCGACGCGCTCCGCGAGACGGCGCTGGCGCTGGTCGAGGATTCACGTCGCGAGTAGGTGGCCGCAGGAGCAGGTCAGGTTCGTCGGGTCGAGCGCGCCTCTCGTACGTCCGCGCCGTCGCGGATCTTGTCCTCACACCGGGGGCAGACACGGGGGTTCTCGACACCGTTCGGTGTGAAGACCCGGGCGTATGCTGCCGTTACGAACGAAGAACAGTTCTGACACTCCGGCATACACCTGTACATGGGCTGGATTTCACATAATGATACTGTGTGAAATGATACCATGATTCCGGACCTGACATTTGAACGTTCCGGCAACGGAAGGCAGTGCCACTTTATCGGTGGAACAGGTCGATGACACGACCGGTCGAACGGGTGGGCGGCCAAGAGCTAAGCACCGGGCGGCCCACCCTGCCACCGTGACACACACCACCGTCATCGCCGGGGTCGGGCCCGGCCTCGGGGCGTCGCTCGCCCGCCGGTTCGCCGAGGAGGGTTGCCAGGTCGCGCTGCTGGCCCGCAGTGGCGACTCCCTCCACGACCTTGCGGCCGACATCGACGCGGAGACGGCGGGCGAGGCGCTCGCGGTCCCGACCGACATCAGTGACCGGGAGGCCGTCGTCGAGGCATTCGAGGCCGTCCACGAGGCGTTCGGCGACGTGGACGTGCTCGTGAACCACGCCTCCGCGGCCGCGTGGGACGGCCTCCTCGATGCCGACCCGGAGAACTTCCGGCGCGCGCTCGCGGTCAACGTCGAGGGCGCCTTCCACTGCTCGCAGGAGGCCGTTCCGGACATGGTCGAGGGCGACGGCGGGACGGTCATCTTCACCGGTGCGACGACCTCGGTCCGGGGGCGCGAGAACGCGGTGGGCTTCTCGGCCGCGAAGTTCGGCGCCCGCGGCCTCGCGGAGTCGATGGCCCGCGAACTCGGGCCCGAGGGCGTCCACGTCGCCCACGTCGTGCTGGACGGCATGATCCGGCCGCCCGGGGCCGAGCCGGACGAGCAGTACCTCGACCCGGACGCCATCGCCGAGGAGTACTGGAAGCTCGTCCAGCAGGACCGCTCGGCCTGGACGCTGGAACTGGACCTGCGGCCGCACGTCGAGGAGTTCTGAACCCCCGCCTCGGAGCAGCCCCTCCTGGGCGAGGCCGATGTTTATGCATTATGCCCGAGACATAGTCCAGGAGGGATGCATATCTGCATTATTGGCGGAGGAGATACCCTGAGGGGGACATCTATGTATCCACGCTCGCCCGTGCTCACTCCGTCGCGCGCTCGAACGTGAGGACGAACACGGCGCCCCGAGGGTTGGCGTCCTCGATGCGGACGGTGCCGTCGTAGGCGTCCATCATGGTCCGGACGAAGAACAGTCCGAACCCGTGTCCGCCGTCGGCCTGTTCGGAGTAGCCCTCCTCGAGGACGGCCCGTTTCTGTTCGTCCGGGATGCCGGGACCGTTGTCCGCGATGCGGCAGACGACGCCCTCCGGGGTGGCCTCGGCGGAGACGTCTATCTGTGGCGTCTCCCGGTCGTTGTGCGTGACGGCGTTCGAGAGGACGTTGCCGACGACGTCGGGCAGGAGGTCGTCGGCCTGGACCCGGAGGTCGGCGGGCGTATCCAGCGAGACGGCCGCCTCGGGGTGGCTCGTCTCGAGCGCGTCGGCCTCCTCCTGGAGGACGGTCGACAGCGACATCGGCTCCAGGAACCGCTCGCCGTCGTCGCTCACGGCATCGAGGATGCCGCGGGTCCGTTCCAGCTGGTCCTCGATGCGACCGACCTGCTCGAGCACCGTCTCGGCGTGGGCCGCCAGTTCGGTCCCCGCGCGGTCGGCGATGGTGCCCGCCCGCGCCCGGATGATCATGATGTCGTTGGCGATGTCGTGCCGGAGGATGCTGTTGACGAGTTCGATGCGGTCGCGGGTGCGCCGGACCTCCTCGAGGGCGGCTTCGGTCTCGTTGCGGGCCCGTTCGGCCTCGTGAGCGTCCCTGCGTGCCTGTGCGTAGAGGTAGCCGACGAGCGACCCGAGGACCGCCCCTGCCCCGGCGGCGGTGTACAGCGCGAACTGCGGCTCGGCGATGGCGCGGCCCTCCAGCATCCGGACCAGGATGGTGACCGTGAACACGAGCAGGAGGACGACGGCCCCGGCGACGGCCCCGCCGGTCATCCGCCATCGCGACGGGACCGCGAGGTCGTCGGCGACCTGGCGGTAGCTGGCGTAGCAGATGGTCGCGGCCAGCCCGGTCCCGAGCGAGGCCGCGACGAGCGGCGGGGCGGCCGTCCCGAGGGTCTCCAGCTCCTGGAGCAGGTTCCACACCACGACCGTCTCGAGCACCAACCCCAGCGTGGCCAGCACCGCTACCGGAACCAGCCCCGACGCGTCCGGATCGGTCCCCGTCGGGGCGGTTCCACGGATGTAGTTCGACATACCGAATACGGAGACGGCTGCCACTTCACCCTTGGCTCCAGTGCCGTGGTCGCTGCCTCCGGCCCCGGGCCGTCCTCGGTGTCGGCCGGCCATAGTCGGTCCATTCAATAGCACGCCACCCACGACACCACCCGTGCAACTCCTCCGGGACCCCGAACGGCGCCGGTGGCTCGTGTTCGCCGTGCTCGCCGGAGCCTTCCTGCTCGTCAACGTCCACCGCCTCTCCACTGCGGTCCTCGCCGACCCGCTCGCGCGCTCGTTCGACGCCACCGCAGCGGAACTGGGCACCCTCCACGCCGCGTTCTTCTACGTCTACGCGCCGCTCCAGATCATCGCCGGGGTCCTGGCCGACCGGGCGGGCATCCGGTGGACCGCCGCCGCGGGTACCGTCGTGATGAGCGTCGGTGGCGTCGCCTTCGCCGTCGCCGACACGTTCGCGCTCGCGTTCGCCGCGCGCCTGCTCGTCGGGCTCGGTGGGAGCGTCGTCTTCATCGCGACGCTCCGCTTCTGCGCCAACTGGTTCCGCCCCGACGAGTTCGCCACGATGTCCGGCGTCACCATCGCCATCGCGGGGCTGGGTGGCATCATCGCCACCACGCCGCTCGCGCTGCTGGTCGAACGGACCGGCTGGCGACCCGCGACGCTGGGCCTGGGCCTGGTCGGCCTCGTCGCCGGCGCCGTCGTCGCGGTCGCCGCACGGGACTCCCCGGCGGACGCCGGCCTGTCGGCCATCGAGGGGGTCCCGTCGGCCGAGACGCTCTCGCTGTCCGGCGTCGTGGCGAACGCGAGACGCGTGCTGGGTGGGGCCGACACCTGGCTCGTCGGCGTCATCCTGTTCTGCGAGCTCGGTGTCAACCTCACCGTCATCGGGCTGTGGGGCGTCCCGTACATGGTCCAGACCTACCCAGGCGTGGGCGTCACGGAGGCCTCGACCTACGCGCTCGCGGGGAGCCTCGGCCTCCTGCTGGGGCCGCCGCTCATCGGCCGCCTCTCCGACCGCCTGGAGCGCCGGACGGCGCTGATGGTCGGCGGGGGCGTCATCTACACCGCCGCGTTCGCGGTCCTCGCGCTGGGCACGCCGCCGAAGTTCGTCGTCGGTCTCGTCCTGTTCGCCGCGGGCGCGCTCGGCGGCGCGTTCGCGCTGGGCTACGCCGTGGTCAAGGAACAGCACAGCGCCGCGGCATCGGGCGTCGCCACCGGGACCGTCAACGCCATCGGCTTCTCCGGCGCCGCGGTCTTCCCGGTCGCGATGGGCGTCATCCTCGACACCTACTGGACCGGCGAGACGGTGGCCGGCGCACGCGTCTACACCGAGTTCGGCTACCAGGTCGCGTTCGGGCTGGCGACGCTGGCGGGACTGGTTGCGCTCGCGTGTTCGCTCGCGCTGCACCGCCGCATGGGCGCGCCCACGTCGGCGAGTGCGGCGGCGAGCGACGACTGACGCCCTACGGAACGAACACGTACGCCGAACCGCTGTTGAACCCGTTGGGGTCCCCATCGAGGTAGGCACCGAAGACGGCCGTGTCGCCGCTCAACGCGACCGAGTGCCCGAACTGGTCATTGAAATCGCCGTCGCTGGCGACGAGTTTGGCCTGCTCGGTCCACGTGCTTCCCGACCGCGTGAACACGTACGCAGAACCGCTGAAGGTCCCGTTCGGGTCCTCGTCGGTCTTCGCGCTGACGACAGCCGTCTCCCCGTCCAGCGCGACCGCGTAGCCGAACTGGTCGCTACCGTCACCGTCGCTGGCGGCGAGTTTGGCCTCCTCGCTCCAGGTCGTTCCCGAGCGCGTGAAGACGTACGCCGAGCCAGCACTGCCACCGTTGGGGTCCTCGTCGTTGAGTGCGCCGACCAGGACCGTGTCACCCGCCACCGCGACCGACCGGCCGAAGTAGTCGTACGTGTCCCCGTCGCTGGCGAACAGCTTCACCTGCTGGGTCCAGGTCGTCCCCGACCGGACGAACACGTACGCCGAGCCGGATCCGGGTCCGTTGGGGTCCCCGTCGTTCGAGGTGCCGACGACGGCCGTGTCACCGTCGACCGCGACCGCGAAGCCGAACCGGTCGTTGGTCTCGCCGTCGGTGGGGAGCAGTTTCGCCTGCTGGCTCCACGTCGTCCCCGACCGGACGAACACGTACGCCGAGCCGGCGCCACCACCGTTGGGGTCCTCGTCGAGGTACGCACCGACGACGGCGGTGTCACCGTCGAGAGCGACAGTGTACCCGAACCGGTCGCTATCGTCACCGTCGGTGGGGAGCAGTTTCGCCTGCTGGCTCCACGTCGTCCCCGACCGCGTGAACACGTACGCCGAACCGCTGTTGCTCCCGTTGGGGTCCTCGTCCTGGTACGCGCCGACGAGGGCCGTATCGCCGCTCAGCGCGACCGACCAGCCGAAGCGATCCTGTGCGTCACCGTCGGTGGGGAGCAGTTTCGCCTGCTGGCTCCACGTGCTTCCCGACCGCGTGAACACGTACGCCGAACCGGCACCGCTGCCGTTCGGGTCCTCGTCGCCCCAGGCGCCGGCGAGCGCCGTGTCACCGTCCACCGCGACCGCGTGGCCGAAGCCGTCGTCGCTGTCGCCGTCGCTGGCGAACAGCTTCGCCTGCTGGATGGTCGGGAACAGCTGGGGCGCCGGCCCGGAGCCGCCGCCGCTCGTACCCCACGGGTTGTCCGTTCCGTCGGTGTTGCGGGCCTGGATGGCCCCGAACTCGACGTCGAACGCCACGCTGTCGGACTGGACCTCGTTGCCGACCGCGAGCGGCAGTTCCCACTCGATGCAGAGGCACGGCCCCGTCGTCTCGCCGGGCGCGCTGCTCGGCTGATAGGCGGCCTGTGAGCCCGCGGGGGCGTCGCTCCCGGCGGCGTTCAGCGGCGTGCCGCCCGCGAGCAGGGCCAGCAGCGACGCCAGCGAGACGTCGGTGGCAATCTCGCCGCCCGGGACGGGGTCGCCGTTCGCGTCGCAGTAGAACGCGCTCGCGACGATGGCGTCGTCGAGTTCGCCCAGGCCGTCGGTATCGACGCCCTCGGCGTCGATCTCGGGGTCGTTCTGCCCGTTCTCGGCGTCCTCGGTGCCCGTCGTCCGGACCCAGAGGTAGGCGGGATTCGTGTGCAGCTCGAAGCAGAACGTCACGGCGCCGCTGTCGCCGGGTTTCACGTCCTCGAGCGTGTAGAACAGGCCCGCCTCACCGTCGACAACACCTGACGGAGTCGCGAGGTTGGTCGCGGGCGAACCCTGGTAGGTGGCGTCGTAGTGGACCAGCAGGTCCAGCGTGCCCGCGACGAGGCTGTTGCCGTCGAAGGACTCGCGGTCGCTGAACAGGGCGCTGGTGCCGAGGCCGGCGCCCGCCGAGGCGAGGCCGATGGCGCCGGCGCCGACCAGTATCCGGCGCCGAGTGAGGTCGACGAGTACCTGATCGCCGCTCATCGCGACCCTCCGGTCGTGGCGGCGGGCTGTGGGCCGAGGGGCGGCTCGGGTCGGGCTGTTCGGACGTGTCGGGCGGTTCCCGCTGACTGGTCGGTTGCTGCTGCTGGCATGATTGCTCCCCCGGTCGGCGAACGGTCGCGTCCGAAGAGTACCTGTCAGGACGCTAGAAGGGGAGATAGGTATGGAGGCCCTGTCGGGCAATAACGAGCGCTACAGGGCCAGATGTGCCACTCTGGTTGGAATACCCTGTCCGGCAACGCGGCCCCGCTCGGGGTCCCGGTGATGCCGGTACACACCCCCCGAGCGCACCCCTCAAGTGCGCGCGCGCCCTGCCACGTGTATGAGCGATTCAGCGGGCGGCGCGCTCTCGCCCGACGAGCCCGAGGCCGAACGCCCCTTCCGGGTCGACGCCCCCTTCGATCCCACCGGCGACCAGCCCGACGCCATCGAGGAACTGGTCGCGGGCTACGAATCCGGCATGACGAAGCAGACCCTGCTCGGCGTGACGGGCTCGGGCAAGACCAACACCGTCTCCTGGGTGGTCGAGGAGCTCCAGCAGCCCACGCTGGTCATCGCGCACAACAAGACGCTCGCCGCGCAGCTCTACGAGGAGTTCCGCAACCTGTTCCCGGACAACGCCGTCGAGTACTTCGTCAGCTACTACGACTACTACCAGCCCGAGGCGTACGTCGAGGGGACGGACACGTACATCGACAAGGACGCCTCCATCAACGACGAGATCGACCGCCTGCGCCACTCCGCGACGCGCTCGCTCCTCACCCGGGACGACGTCATCGTCGTCGCGTCCGTCTCGGCCATCTACGGGCTGGGCGACCCGGCCAACTACGTCGACATGGCGATGCGCCTGGCGGTGGGCGACGAGATCGACCGCGACGAGTTGCTGGGGCGGCTGGTCGACCTCAACTACGAGCGCAACGACGTGGACTTCACGAACGGCACCTTCCGCGTGCGTGGGGACACGGTCGAGGTGTTCCCGATGTACGGCCGGTACGCGGTCCGCGTGGAGTTCTGGGGCGACGAGGTCGACCGGCTCCAGAAGCTCGACCCGCTCGAAGGGGAGATCAAGAGCCAGGAGCCCGCCGTGCTGTTCCACCCGGCCGAGCACTACTCCATCCCCGAACAGCGCCTGGAGCGGGCCATCGGCGAGATCGAGGACCTCATGGAGGACCGGGTGCGCTACTTCGAGCGCCAGGGCGACCTCGTCGCGGCCCAGCGCATCGAGGAGCGCACCACCTTCGACCTGGAGATGATGCGCGAGACGGGCTACTGCTCGGGCATCGAGAACTACTCCGTCCACCTGAGCGACCGCGAGCCCGGCGAGGCGCCCTACACCCTGCTGGACTACTTCCCCGACGACTTCCTCACCGTCGTCGACGAGTCCCACCAGACGCTCCCGCAGATCCGCGGCCAGCTGGCGGGCGACAAGGCGCGCAAGGAGTCACTCGTCGACAACGGCTTCCGCCTCCCGACGGCCTATGACAACCGGCCGCTGTCGTTCGAGGAGTTCGAGGAGCGC